>NZ_CP049256.1:902326-1203101 GCF_011046485.1 Microbacterium sp. 4R-513 | reverse complement strand
GCAGATCTGGCTTCTCGTGGGCACCGGGCTGGTGCTGCTGGCCCTCCTCGTGATCCCCGTCGTGCTGTACCGCTAGGGAGTTATCCACAGGTTCATCCACACGTGGGGATGAATCACACCGGTGTAATTAGCGTCATCCATCGCACGAAAAAGGGCCGGGACACGGAATTCGTGTCTCGGCCCTTTGGCGGGTGGATGCCGGCGCTATCGCCAGCGGGTTGTCATGAGGAAGCCGACGAAGGCGATGCCGAACCCGATCACGAGGTTCCATGCGCCGATGCCGGGGATGGGGAAGAGCATGCCGCTGAGGTAGAAGACGAGCACCCAGACGAGCCCGATGAGCATCAACCCGATCATGACGGGTTTGAACCACACGGGATTGGGGGCCGCTTCGCCCTCGCTGCGCTCGACGAGCTCTTCGTCTTTGCCAGAACGTGCCATTCGTCCATTCTACTGCCAGGCTTCTGCCGATCCCGCTGACCTAGAATCCGACTGTGGATGACGCGGCTACCCCGGCTGGGGCGGGAGCGGACGCGGCCCGACCGGGGCCTCGGACGCGCCGTCGCGCACCCGGAGGCAGGCCGCCGCGGCGCGCCTCCTTCGTGGGGGTGCTCGGCGAGCTGCTGATCACGGCCGGCGTCATCACGCTCCTCTACGTGGGCTGGCAGCTGTGGATCGGCGATGTCATCTACGGAGCCGAGCGCAGCGCTCAGGCCGAGGAGCAGAGCCGCCTCTGGCAGGAGGAGTACGAGGACCACATCGCTGCGACCCCCCAGGCGACCGAGACCCCGGCCCCGGCCGACACGACGGCCGAGCCGGTCATCCTCCCGCAGCCCGCCGACGCCCAGATCTTCGGCATCATGCACATCCCGCGGTTCGGCCCGGACTATCAGGTCAACATCGCCGGCGGCATCACCCGCGCCCACACCCTCGACCCGATCGGCATCGGGCACTATCCGGGAACCCAGATGCCCGGCGAGATCGGCAACTTCGCCCTGGCGGCCCATCGCACGACCTGGGGCAAGCCGTTCAACCGGATCGCGGAGCTGCATGTGGGCGACCCGCTCGTCATCGAGACGCCGGACGGGTGGTACACGTATCGTTTCCGGACGCTCGAGTACGTGCGGCCCAGCACCGTCGAGGTGCTCCTTCCGGTTCCACAGGCGACCGGCGTCGCGGCGAACGGCCGCTACCTCACGATGACGAGCTGCAGCCCGATGTACTCCCTCGCCGAGCGGATCGTCGCCTTCAGCGTGTTCGACTCGTTCACGCCTCGCTCGGCCGGCCCGCCCTCCTCACTGAACGGAAGCGCCTGATGTACGCCGCCCTCTGGCGCATCCTCCCGGGTCCCGCGTGGGTCCGGGTGCTCATCCTCCTGCTCTTGGCGGCCGCGGTGCTCTACGGGCTGTTCTTCTGCGTCTTCCCGTGGGTCAGCCAGTTCGTCAACCCGCAGGAAGTCACGGTCGAATGACCCACGGCGGGCGAGGCATCCTCGTCGTCGACAACCACGACAGCTTCGTCTACACGCTCGTCGGCTATCTGCACGAGCTGGGCGCGCACACCGAGCTCGTCGAGGCGGACGCGATAGCTCGGGATGCCGCGGCCGACGCCATCGCTCCGTACGACGCCGTGCTGGTCTCGCCCGGTCCGGGCGCACCCGACCATGCCGGGGCATCCGTCGACGTCGTCCGAGCCGCGGCGGACCGAGGCCTCCCGCTTCTGGGGGTCTGCCTGGGTCACCAGGCGATCGGCGTCGCGTTCGGCGCGCGGGTCGACCACGCCCCCGAGCTCATGCACGGCATCACGTCGCTCGTGCACCATGACGGCGATCCGCTCTACGAGGGGCTGCCCGATCCGTTCGTCGCGACCCGGTATCACTCCCTCGCGATCGAACCCGGCACGCTGCCCGACGACCTCGAGGTGACGAGCAGGACGGACAGCGGGGTCATCATGGGGGTGCGCCACCGCGAGCTGCCTGTTCAGGGTGTGCAGTTCCACCCCGAGAGCGTGCTCACCGATGGGGGCTACCGGTTGCTCGGCAACTGGCTCGAAGGCATCGGGATCCGGGATGCCGCGGCTCGCGGAGCGATGCTGAGCCCTCGTCGCGCTAGCCGGCCGGACCGGAGCAGAACGTCAGCGTGATGGTCGAGTGCACGGGCACGTCGCCCGGTGCGAGGGACTGCTGCTTCACGGTGGGCGGACTCGTCGCGGGGCACGTCGTGTCTTCGGCCGTCGCGACGGTGAGGGCCACGCCGGGCGCCTCGAGGGCCGCGGTCGCGGCATCCACGGTGTATCCCGTGTAGTCCACGATCGTCACGAGACCCGTCGCGACGACGAGGTTGATGACCGTGCCGAGCGGCTGCTTCGAGCCCGAGGCCGGGTCGGACGAGATCACGGTTCCCGCCGCCAGGTCCGGGTCGTTGCGCGGGGTCACGGAGCCGACCGCGAGCTGCGCACCGGTGATGGCGGAGCGGGCCGCTTCTTCGCTGAGGCCTTGCAGCGGCGGTACATCCGCGGTCTGCTGGCCCTCGGAGACGTAGACCTTCACCTGCTGACCGGGTGAGACCGACGTTCCGGCGGCGGGATCGGTGCGGATGACGTTGCCCTCTGCGACGTCGCCGCTCGGCTCCTCCTGGCGGAAGGCGAGCAGGTCTTCGTCGCTCAGGATCTCGTTGGCGCGGTCGTACGACATGTCTGTGACGTCGGGCACGATGCGCGCATTCGACGGGATCGAGCTGTCGCGGGGGATCGTGACGACCCAGAACAGCACCGAGATGAGCAGCACGGCGAGCACCGCGACCCCGGCCCAGATCCACGCGACCGGCGGGCCGGCCTGCGTGCGCTTCATGGTCGTGTCAGTGCTCAGCTGCCGGAGGGAACGCGCCGTCTCGGCGGCCTGACGCGGGTTGGGGCCATACAGCTCGCTCGTCAAGGCACCGACCTGGCGCTTGGAGGGCGACTTGCCGTCGACGGTCGCGTCGAGCGCCTCGCGGAAGGATGCCGCGTCCTGATACCGCTGGAAGGGGTCCTTCGCGAGGGCGCGCAGGGCGACGGCGTCGAGCGACCGGGGCACCGACTCGTTGATCTCGGACGGGGGCACGGGAGTCTCGCTCACGTGCTGGTAGGCGACCGCCACGGGCGACTCGCCGCGGAACGGCTGGCGTCCGGACAGCAGCTCGTAGAGCACGACGCCCGTCGAGTACAGGTCGGCCCGCGCGTCGACGGGCTCGCCCTTCGCCTGCTCCGGCGAGAAGTACGCGGCGGTGCCGAGGATCTGGGTCGTCTCGGCGACGGTCGACGAGGAGTCCGACACGGCCCGCGCGATGCCGAAGTCCATGACCTTGGTCTGGCCGGAGGGCGTCACCATGACATTCCCGGGCTTGATGTCGCGGTGAACGACGCCGGCCCGGTGGCTGTACTCGAGAGCCTCGAGGATGCCGTCGACGTAGCGGACGGCATCCGTCACCGGCACCGGTCCTGCGGCGATCACGTCCTTGAGGAGCGATCCCTGCACGAGCTCCATGACGATGAACGGCACCGGGTGCACCGACCCGTCGGGGTTCGTCTCGCTGTCTTCGCCCGCGTCGTAGACGCGCACGATCGTCGGGTGCGACATCCGCGACGCCGCCTGGGCCTCGAGACGGAACCGTGTGCGGAACGTGTTGTCGTTCGCGAGGTCGCGCTTGAGGATCTTGATCGCGACGACGCGGCCGAGCGTGAGGTCGTACCCGCGGTACACGCTCGCCATGCCGCCGCGGCCGATGAGCTCGTCGACGCGATAGCGCCCCGAAAGCACGCGCGGCTCAGCTGTCACGGTCACTCCCAAGGTGGATCGGATTCAGCCTAACCGACCGGCCCGACCACCCTTGGCGTCAGGGCGTCGGCGTGGGCGTCGAGCCGCCCTCGATCTGGGCATTCGCCTCGGGCGACGAGGGCGACGTGCGCTTCTCATTGTTGCCCGTGCAGTCGACGGTGTACGTCACGATGACGGTCTCGCCGGCAGCGCCCGTCACCGTGAGGGGCGCGTTCCGTGCATCGGCGGGGAACGAGCTCGTCGACTGACCGTTGGCGAACTGGCCGCGCGTCGCGGTGAAGGTGTACGCGCTCGGCGACCCCGTGCCCGAGGGGCACGTGTAGCCGGTCCACGTCACCTGCACGGTCTCGCCGGGCGTGACCGGCGTCGACAGCGACGGGGCAGCCGGCGCCGGCAGGGGCGTCTGGTCGCCGTAGTACGTGAGCGTCAGCAGCTGCGAGGCCGGGATGCGGCCGCTCGGCGAGATCTGGTACACCTGGCCGACCTGGTCGGCGCTGGGCGCGGCGTTCCCGGCGACGCAGTTGACGGCGTCGACGCCGGCCTCCTTCGCCTTGGCGGCCGCGTCGTCGCAGTTCGTGCCGGAGAGGCCGAGCGCGTCGATGTCGATCAGCGTCTGGGTCTCGGTCGGGGTCGCCGATGCCGTCGTGCGCGTCGGCGACGGCGACGAGGGCGTCGGGTCGGGCGTGCCGCCCTGGTTGGCGAAGATCGCCCACAACGTGCCCCCCAGGACGAGGAGGAGCAGCGCGATGAGTGCGATGAGCGGCCACGTCCAGGGGCTGCGCTTGCGCTTCTGCGGCTCGTCCTCGACCGCCGTGAGGCTGCTCGTCGAGGTGACGACTCCGGCGGCAGCGGCCCCCGGCAGCAGGCGGGTCGCGGCGGAGGTGTCGGATGCTCCCAGCAGCTGCGTCATGTCGTCGCCGGCAGCGGCCCCCGATGCGATGGCGGGAACCGCCGCGGCGGCGGCCGCGACATCCCCCCGGCGGAGCGCCGTGGCGGCCCGGGCGACGGCGGATGCCGAGGCCGGCCGGTCGTCCGGCTTCTTGGCGATCATCGCCATGACGAGGTTCTGCACCGGCACGGCGACGGTCGGCGGCAGCGCCGGAGGCGTCTCGTTGATCTGCGCCATCGCGATCGCGACCTGCGACTCGCCCGTGAAGGGGCGCTTGCCGGCGAGGCACTCGTACGCGACGATGCCGAGCGAGTAGATGTCGGTCGCGGGCGACGCCGGGTGTCCCGACGCCTGTTCGGGCGACAGGTACTGCACGGTGCCCATGACCTGACCGGTCGCCGTGAGCGGCACCTGGTCGGCGATGCGGGCGATGCCGAAGTCGGTGATCTTGACGCGCCCGTCGGGCGTGATGAGCAGGTTGCCCGGCTTGATGTCGCGGTGCACGAGGCCGGCGGCGTGCGCGGCCTGCAGCGCCGCCGACGTCTGGGCGACGATGTCGAGGGTCTTGTCGGTGGAGAGCTGGCCGTCGCGCTCGAGGATCGTCGAGAGCGCCTCACCGGGCACGAGCTCCATCACGAGGAAGGCGGAGCCGTTCTCCTCGCCGTAGTCGAACACGCTCGCGATGCCCTCGTGGTTGACGAGTGCCGCGTGCCGCGCCTCGGCGCGGAAGCGCTCCAGGAAGCCCGGGTCGCCCATGTACTCGTCTTTGAGGATCTTGATCGCCACCGTGCGGCCGATGACGTGGTCGGTGGCTTCCCAGACCTCGCCCATGCCGCCGATCGCGATCCGCGAATCAAGCTCGTAGCGCCCGCCGAACGTCGCACCCTGCGTCGGTCTCATCGTCCCAGCACCGCCTCCATGACCTTCTTCGCGATGGGCGCCGCGATCGTGTTGCCGCTGCCCGATTGACCTTGCCCGCCGCCGTCTTCCACGACGACGGCTACGGCTACCTGTGGGTCGTCTGCGGGCGCGAAGCCTGTGAACCACAGCGTGAATGGCGCACTGTCCCCGTTCTCCGCGGTCCCGGTCTTACCGGCCACGTCGACGCCGTCTATTCTTGCACCCGATGCCGCGCCGTCACTGACATCGGCGACCATCATGGCGGTCAGCTGCGCCGCGATGTCCTCTTCGACGGCGCGCCCGAACTCGCTGTTCTCGAACGTCTGCTGCACCGAGAGGTCGGGCGCGATGACGCTGTCGACCATCCGTGGATTCATCACGACACCTCCGTTGGCGATTCCCGCCGACACCATCGCCATCTGCAGCGGCGTCGCCGTCACCTGGCCCTGACCGAAGCCGCTGAGGGCCGTCTGCGCGTCGTCCATGATGGTGCGCGGGTAGCTCGACGGCGTCGAGACGAGCGGAAGCTCGAACGACTTGTCGAACCCGTACTTCTGAGCCTCTTCGCGGATCGCCGTGTCGCCCAGCTCCACCGCGAGCTCCGCGAAGGGGATGTTGCAGCTGAGCCGGAGGGCGTCCGCGATCGTCACGGTGTCGCCCGGTCCGCACGCTCCGCCCGTCGAGTTGTACACGACGCTGCTCGACTGGGGCAGCTGGTACGAGGCCGGGTTCGGCACGGTCGACTGGGGCGTGTAGTCGCCCGATGCGAGTGCGGCCGACGCGACGACGAGCTTGAACGTCGAACCCGGCGGGTTGAGGTTGCCGCCGATCGATCGGTTGAAGAGGGGATGCTTCGGATCGGCGTCGAGCCCGTCGTAGTAGTCGTTCGCCGCCTTGGCGTCGTGGCTGGCCAGCAGATTGGTGTCGAACGTGGGGCTCGACACCATCGCGAGCACGCGGCCGGTCGACGGCTCGATGGCGATGACGGCGCCCTGCTGGTCGCCGAGCGCGTCGAAGGCGGCCTTCTGCACCGTGGCATCGAGCGAGAGCTCGACGTTCGAGCCGCGCTGCGGCTGCCCGGTGACGATCTGCTCGACGCGGGCGAGGAACTGCGAGCCCGCCGTGCCGCTCAGCACCTGATTCATCTCGAGCTCGATGCCCGTGGCCGAGCCGAGGGCGGGGTTGATCCAGCCCGTCACCGCACTCCACATCGGCGCGTCGGTGTAGACCCGCTGCCAGCTGTACACGTCGTTAGAGGGGACGGATGAGGCGATCGCCGCGCCGCTCGCGATGATCGAGCCGCGCTGAACCTGGTACGAGTCGTAGAGCGCCCGCGTGTTGCGCGGATTCTGGGCGAGGGTCTCGGCCTGCACGACCTGGATCCAGCTCGTCGACGCGAACAGCGCGAGGAACATGATGAGCATCAGGATGCTGAGGCGGCGCAGTTCTTTGGTCATGACGCACCTCCGCTCTCGCGGAGACGCCGGCCACCCACCGGTCCCTGCGCCTGTCGAAGGGTCGTCATGGCTAGCCGATCACCACCCGGGGCCGGCTGCGGACCGCGTCCGAGATGCGCAGGAGCAGGGCCACGATGAGCCAGTTCGCGATGAGCGATGAGCCGCCCGCCGTGAGGAACGGCGTCGTGAGGCCCGTGAGCGGGATGATGCGCGTCACGCCGCCGACCATGATGAAGACCTGCAGCGCGATCGTGAACGACAGGCCGGTCGCGAGGAGCTTGCCGAAGTCGTCCTGTCCGGCCAGGCCGATGCGGATGCCGCGGCTCGCGAAGACCATGTAGAGGCAGAGGATTGCGAAGACCCCGATGAGGCCGAGCTCCTCGCCGAGGCTCGGCAGGATGTAGTCGCTCTGCGACAGCGGCGTGATGTAGGGACGGCCCTGGCCGAGGCCCGTGCCGATGAGGCCGCCCTGCGCGAGGCCGAAGATGCCCTGCACGAGCTGGAAGCTGCCGCCGTTGGCGTCGATGACCTCGGGGTTGAAGGCATCCAGCCAGTTGGTGAACCGGCCCTGCACGTAGGGGAGCACGCGCGAAGCGAGGAAGGCGCCCGCCACGGCGAGGGCGACACCGATCACGACCCAGCTCGTCTTGCCGGTCGCGACGTAGAGCATCGCGACGAACATGCCGAAGATGAGAAGGCCGGTGCCGAGGTCGCGCTGGAGCACGATGATGCCGAGCGAGACGAGCCAGATGACCAGCAGCGGGCCCAGCTCACGGGCGCGCGGCCACGTGATGCCGAGGAAGCGCGTGCCCACCGACGTGAGCGACTCGCGGGTGCGCACGAGGTAGCCGGCGAAGAAGATCGCGAGGGCGATCTTGGCGAGCTCACCGGGCTGGAAGCTGAAGATGCCGAGGTCGACCCAGACATCGGCGTTGGCGTCGGCGCCGAGCCCGGGGATGATCGGCAGCACCAGCAGGAGCAGACCGACGAAGCCCGCGACGTAGGTGTAGCGGAAGAGCACGCGGTAATTGCGCAGCAGCACCACGACGAGGATGGCGCCGATCAGGGCGATGCCCGCCCAGGCGAGCTGACGCGTCGAGAAGGCATCCCACCCGTGGAGCTTCTTGGCGATGTCGATCCGATAGATCATCGCGAGGCCGAGGCCGGTGAGCAGCGTGGCGATCGGCACGACGAACGGGTCGGCGTCGCGGGCCTGCAGGCGGAGCACGATGTGCAGCGCCAGTACGAGGGCCGTGAGACCCCCGCAGTAGACGAGGAAGAGACCGTCGATCGACCCGATCGCGCCGAGCTGCACGAGCGCGACCGCGGAAGCGTTGATGACGAACGCGAAGATGAGCAGCACCAGCTCCCGGTTGCGCTGCGTCTGCGGCACCCGGATGCGCCGGAGCGCCCGCACGACGGCGGTGTCGGTGCTGACGGACGCCGTCGGGATGCCGGCGGGCGGGGTCCGGGCCGCGTTGCGGGCCGTGGGGCTTCCGGTGCTCATCGGCTGCCTCCCGCCGAGTCGGCGAGGCTCGCCACGATGCGCTGCGCGTCGGCGAGCGAGGACGCCGAGATGGTCTGCTCGACGGTCGAGCGCGCGAACTGCGACAGGTCGTCGAGAGGGATGCCGGTGTCCTGGTAGGGCGTCGAGAGCGAGATGGGGCCGATGTCCTGCTGGATGCCCTGGAAGATCACGACGGTGTCTTCGTCGGCGCCCACGAAGTAGCGGGTCTGTGTCCACTGGTAGGCGAGCACGAGGCCGGCCACGATGAGTGCGAGCGCGAGGACCACCCCGACGATCCAGCCGATGCTGCGACGCCGGGCGCGCCGGCGGTCCTCCTCGATGAGCTCCTCGAGGAACTCGGGCGCGGGCTCGAAGTGGGTCGGCTCGTTCGCCGCCGTGCGGGCGGGGTGCAGCCAGCCTCCGCCGCCACGGCCCGAGCGTGCGGCCGGCACTTCGATGCCGATCGGGTTCGAGGCCGACCCGACGATCGTCGCCGTGCCGGAGAAGAGGGGATGCTGCCCGCCGACGTCGACGAGGACGATCGTGACGTTGTCGGGGGCACCGCCGTCGAGCGCCTGCTTCAGGAGGTTGTCGGCCGTGCGGCCGGGCGGGAGGCCCATCGAGAGCGACTTCGCGGTGTGCGTGTCGTCGACGACTCCGGAAAGACCGTCCGAGCACAGCAGCCACCGGTCGCCGGCCTGGGTCGGCATGATGAACGTGTCGACCTCGGGGTCGGCGTCCATGTCGCCGAGCACGCGCATGAGCACGGAGCGACGGGGGTGGTACCGAGCCTCTTCGGGCGTGATGCGGCCCGAGTCCACGAGCCGCTGGACGAACGTGTGGTCGGTCGTGATCTGCGTCAGCGTCTCGTCGCGGTACAGGTAGATACGGGAGTCGCCGATGTGGGCGATGACGGCGTACTGGTCGACCATGACGAGCGCGCTGACGGTCGTGCCCATGCCCGCGAGCTCGGGGCGGAGCCGGACCGTCTCGATGAGCTCGGCCGCGGCATCCGAGATCGCGTCCCGAAGTGCGCGCTCGGCCTGGGAGGTCGACTCGTACGGCTGATCGAGCGACTCCAGCCGGGCGATCGCGAGGCTCGAGGCGACATCGCCGCCGGCGTGGCCGCCCATGCCGTCGGCCACGGCGAACAGGTTCGAACCGGCATAGCCGGAGTCCTGGTTGTTGGAGCGCACCTTGCCGGTGTGCGAGATCGCGGCGCTCGAGCCTTGGAAGACCATATGCAGGTGGGCCGCCCGCTACTTCCGCAGCTCGAACGTCGTCGCCCCGACCTTGATGGGGGCGCCGACGACGACCGGGACGGGAGCCGTCACGCGGACGCCGTCGTGCCACGTGCCGTTGGTCGAGTCGAGGTCCTGGATCATCCACTGGTCGCCCCACAGCAGCAGCCGGGCGTGGTGGCTCGAGGTGTAGTCGTCGCGGACGACGAGCCCGGACTCGCTCGAGCGTCCGATCGTCAGCGGCTCGGTGCCGAGAGGGAGCTCGAGGCCCGCCTTGGGACCGCTCGTGATGACGATGCGCGAAACGGTCTCAGTGGTCGCCTTGCCCCCCTTGACCGGCGGCGCGGGCTTGACCGAGGGAGCGGCCGCCGTCGGGGCGGACGCGCCGGCCGTCTGCGCCGCTGCCGGCACGGCCGCGGCCTGGGGCTCCGGCATCCGTCGCACCTTCACGCCGAAGAGGTCGGCGCGCAGGGAGTAGACGACGGCGAACACGAACGCCCACAGCAGCACGAGGAAGCCGATGCGCAGGAGGAGGAGCGTCAGCTCGCTCACGGCAGGGGTCCTCCTTCGCGCACGTCGAACGCACGAGTGACGTCGGCGGGCATGGGCGGCTTCGGGGGGCTTGGGCGGCGCGGCCTGTGCCACGACGCGGAACACGATATCGGTACGGCCGATCGTGATGGTGGAATCGGGCGGCAGGGCGGCCTCGGTGACCTTGCGGCCGTTCAGCATTGTGCCGTTCGTCGAGTTCATGTCGCGGACCATCGCGCGCTCGCCGTCCCAGAGGACCTCGACGTGCTTGCGGCTCGTGCCGGCGTCCGAGATCGTGATGTCGGCATCGCTGCCGCGTCCGATGACGGTGCGCGATTTGGTGAGCGGATGCCGCCGCCCCTCCACGTCGACGACTCCGCGCCACACGACACGGCCTTCCGCCGACGACGACTCGACGCGCAGCGTGCCGGTCGACAGCTGCTCGTCGCGGACGAGCGTGATTGTGACCGGACCCGCGAAGCTGTAGCCCTGGGCCTTGGCGTGCTTCTTCACGAGCGAGTCGAGCTCGTCGGCCAAGGCCGGGCCGATCGTCTGCATGCGGTCGTCGTCGGAGGGCGAGAGGCGCACCTCGAACGAATGCGGCGCGAGGATGCGGTCGCGGCTGACGACGGCAGCCTTCTTGTCGAGTTCGCTCCGCAGGGCGGACGCGATCTCGACAGGCTGGATGCCGCTGCGGAAGGTCTTCGCGAACGCGCTGTTCACAGCGCGCTCGAGTCCCTTCTCGAAGCTGTCAAGTAGTCCCACACGACTCCTCAGGCAGGCTGGCCGGTCCGTACATGCTAATCATCGACCCTGAGATGTCCGTGTTCGGGGAGGTCTGGGGATGGCGCGCGGGTCGCTTCCGCCTCGATCCCCGCCCCGTCGACGGGGTCGATTCGGGCGGCTCCGGGCGCCGTGATATCCTCGGGAAGTTGATCCGCGGTGTCTTCGAATGCTGCGGTTCGCGCGAGTGGCGGAATAGGCAGACGCGCTGGCTTCAGGTGCCAGTGCCCGAAAGGGCGTGGGGGTTCAACTCCCCCCTCGCGCACGAACGAGAGACGCGGCCCCCCGGGGCCGCGTTTCTCGTTTCTACGTGAGGGGCTGCTGCGAATCCCTTCTTGGGGGCGACGAGTCGGTCGCAACCGGGTCGCACTCACCCGATTTGTGCGACATCGCGACACATCACCTGGTGTGCGGGCGCATCCACTGGTTTGCTGACCTCGAACCAATGCCACGGGGGTGGCATCGCGGGGGCGGGTTCGAGCAAGGTTTCGTAGCGGTGCATCCACGTGACTCCGGCCACGCCGAGGAGAGAAGCGCCGATGCGAAGCACCGCAGCCGAAAAGTCGTCCGCGCGCGAGACCAGACACGAGCGCCTGCGACGGCTCGTCGTGATGATCCTCACCGTCGGCCTGACCGTCATCACCGGCATCAGCATCGACGCGGCGCCCGCCCAGGCGCAGGAGGCTCAGCTGCTGGTGACCGTCGTCGCGGTCGATCCTTCGACGGGGACGCCGATCACCACGATCAACGCGACCCAGAGTCCCCGGCGGATCGCGTTCCGCGTGGACTTCTCGTGCCTCACCGAGCTCTGCGACAACGCGGCGGTGAAGTTCGACCCCATGGCGCTGGATCCGAATTACGGGGCATACCGGCTGCTGGAGCAGCAGACCGGATTCATTCCGCCGCCCACCGGGGGATCGATCTCTGGCTCGGCGGCGGCGGGGTACACGATCGCCCTCGGTGATCTGAATGCCGGGGTCAACGGGCAGTTCACCGTCGAGTACGGCTGGCCGGCCGCCGCCGGCGTCTCGGTGGGGGGCCGCGTCAGCTCCTCGACGCAGAACTTCCCCGATGGGTTCCCGATCACCGCCACCGTGCGCGGCACCGCCCTCACGGCCGCAGCCGAGACCGTGGCGACGTCGGCGCCCGTGACGTGGCACATCGACCCGCCGACCACGCCGATCCTCACGACCAACCTCGCCGCGCCCGCGAGCGGCTTCTTCGCGACTGACACCAACATCTCGTACAACGTCGCGATGGCGACCGGGTGCGGGAGCGTGGACCGCGTGTGCGCAAGCGGGTACACCGTGACCCATCAGCTCCCGCCGGGAGCCGAGCTGGTGTCTGCCGTGGGCAGCCCCGCAGTATCGGGCAGCACGACGACCGGACTCGTCCTGACGTGGCAGGGACCGCCGTGGGCCGCGACGGGCGACACCTCGCAGGGCGGGTGGAATCCGACGAGGAACGTCACGATCACCTTCCCGCGCGCCAACGTGGCGCCGCCCGGACAGCCGTGCAACTTCACGACGCAGTTCAACGGCCCGACCGGCCGGGTCGATGTGACGTACATCAGCATGCCGGGCACCCCCGGGCCGACGCGGTCCGCGACGCTCGCGGCCACCGGTCCGTTCTCGCTCCGGTGCGCCGACCCGTTCCCGCGCGCCGAGCAGCGCGGCAAGATCTCGACGATGGACGGCGCGACCCGCCTCGAGAACAACACGGTCTCGCCCGTCGTGATCCCGACCGCGGGAACGAATCTCAAGGAGTGGCAGGTCACCGTCGCGAACACGGCGAACATCCCGGGTGTCGCCGTCGTGACCGACAACACTCTCGATCTTCAGGACCTGCCGGTCTACCAGATCCTCGCTCCGACCGGATCGACGATCGCCTGGACGGCCACGAACGGCGCGGAGACCCAGTCGGGCACCGCGACGACCACGGTGACCGCCCCGGCCGGCTTCCGGTTCGCGACGTCGACGGTGACCTCTCCCGTCCTTCCGGCGCCTAACCAGATCCCCGAGCAGAACTTCCGCACCGACTTCACGGTGCAGTACCGCTACGCGGTGTCACCGGATGCCACTCCCGGCGCGCGCCGGACCAACACGGCGTCCGCGGTCATGACCTGGCCGAGCAATCCCGAGTTCGCGGCGACCCCGCTCACCATCCCGCCGCACACCGTGCAACTGATCGCACCGTTCGCGCGCAGCGTGTTCTTCAAGTACGCCGACACGTTCCTGACCAACCCTCTGGGCGCATCGCGGTTCATGGGGCAGAACATCGACGTACCCGTCCCCGCGGCCGGTGAGTCGGACCGCATCCTCCGCTGGAACGCTGTCGTCGCGAACACGGGCAGTGCACCCGCGGTCCCGAGGGTCGTCGACACCGCCCTGGGCGACAACCCCGACATGCCGATCACGCAGATCATCGCCGGCATCCGTGTGGGCAGTCCGCCGCCCGCGATCGCGAGCGGCACACTGACGCAGAATGTGCAGTTCACCGCCCAGGTCACACTGGATGACGGATCGATCGTCGACTACTCCGGCAACAACTACAACGCGCCAGCGGGGCGCCGCATCATCGCGGCCACCGTCACAGGCCCCCCGGCTCGACGGGGCGAACGTCTTCGAAACGACGAATGCATCCCGGCAGCTCGAGGTCTACTTCCAGGGCCGGATCCCGACGAACGCCGCCCGCAACACCTACACCACGAACACGTTCAACGGGACGCTGGACTACGAGGTCTCGGGTCTCGGCGCACAGAGCGGCTCGGGCACATCGACCATCCACCTGATCGGTCTTCCGCCGACGATCACCGCCTCCACGACCACACCGACGATCGCCGGCGGAGCCTCGTCGGCGACCCCCACGACGGACGTGACGTTCAGCGTCTGCGGCACGACGACCAACGTCGCGGCGGATCACGTTCCGTTCACACCGGAGTACGTCTTCATGGCTCCTGTTGGCTGGACCATCACGCCGGGCTCCGCGTCATTCCCGGCCGGCTCGGTGCCCGACGGCGTGAGCTTCGTCTACCGGACGGCGGTCGTGGGCGGAGTGGCTCGGCAGGTCGCCGTCGCGGCGTGGCCCGCGGGGATCACCTTCGGCATGAACCAGACCCTGCCCTGCATGCGGGTCATCGCGCGACCCGACGCGACGGTCGCCGCAGGCACGTCGGGGCAGTGGCGCGCGTTCGTCGGCAACACCGGCGACGTGCAGACCGCCGACATCTTCACGCTCGAGTTCACCGACACGCCCGACATCGACGGCAACCCCGCGACCCTGCGGTTCAGCGAGGCCGCGCCGCTGGCGGCAGTGCCCGTGGCCGCTGTCGCGGCGCTGCAGGTCCTCAAGGAGATCTGCCTGCCGGATGCCTCGCAGCCGGACGGCTGCCAGTGGTTCGCGGACCCCGACAACTACGTCGGCGTGCCGCCGAACTCCGACTCCATCCGCTACCGCCTCACCGTGACCAACATCGGCAACAGCACGCTCAGCGACGTCGTCGGATACGACATCCTTCCGTACCCGGGCGACACCGGCACGAGCGACGCCACTGGGGGCATCGCGCGCGGCTCGACGTTCCGCGAGACGGTGGAGTCGGTCACCGGGCCGACGAACGGTGCGACCGCGACCTATTCCGGCGCCACCCAGCCCTGCCGCCCCGAGGTGGACGCCACCGTGCAGAACTGCGTGGACGACTGGAGCCCGACGCCGTCCGGCGCTCAAGCGATTCGGCTGGCGAAGCCGGGCCCGCTTCCCGCGGGCCAGTCGTTCTCGATGCAGTACACGGCGGCGGTCGAAGGTGCGCCCGGCTTCGGAGCGGTGGCGTGCAACTCGTTCGCCGTGCGGGTGACCGGACTCTCCCTCGTCTCGGAGCCGGCGCCGGTGTGCGCCTCCATCGAAGAGACGGATCTGCAGATCGTGGCCGGCACCCCGCGCGTGCAGCAGGGTCGGCCGGGAGTCCTCCCGTGGACCGTCACCAACAACGGCGGCGCCGCATCGACGATCGGCACGGTCGCCCTCGGCGACATCCCCGCCGGCCTCGTCGTCACCTCGCTGACCCCCGCCGGCTGGACGTGCACCGCGACGGATGCCGATGGCAACCCCGTCTTCGGAACCGCCGTCGGTCCCGCGACCCTGTCGTGCACATCCAACGGGCCGCTGCTGCTCGGTGTGCCCGTCCCGCTCGACATCCCCGTCATCGCGACGACGCTCGCGCCGATGACGATTCCGGCGATCGTGTCGGGCCGCATGTTCGACACGGTTCCCGAGAACAACGACGCCGAAATGCAGGTCGTGCCGACCCCGCCGGCCGGCGGCATAGGCGTGGCAAAGGACGACGGCGTGACCACCGCCTCGCCGGGCGACGTGCTCACGTACACCATCACGATCGACAATCCGCTCGACTTCGAGACGATAACCGGCGCGACGCTGACCGACGAGCTGCCCGCGGGCGTCGAGTTCGTCTCGGCGTCCGACGGCGGCGTCGAGACGGATGGCACGGTCGTGTGGTCCCTTCCCGATCTCCCCGGTGGGGCCGACCAGACCGTCATCCTCAGCGTGCGCGTGCTCCCCACGATCGCGACTTCCGAGATCGCCAACACCGCCCAGGTGAGCGCTCCCGATCCGGCGATCACCGACGCGACCCTGACCGGTGAAGACGACGACGTGGATGCGGTCGTGACGGCACCCGCGCTGACGCTGACCAAGACGTCCGCCGAGGACACCTTCGCAGCCGTCGGCGACACCGTCGAGTACCGGTTCACGGCGTCGAACACGGGCGACGTCACGCTGACCGGTGTCACGATCGACGACCCCCTGCCCGGGCTCTCCGCCCTCGTCTACACTTGGCCGGGTGCTCCGGGCGTGCTGCAGCCGGGAGAGGATGTCGAGGCGGTCGCCACCTACTCGATCACGCAGGACGATCTGGATCAGGGACACGTCGACAACTCGGCGACTGCCGAAGGGACGCCGCCCGCAGGAGCCGCAGTCGGCGACGATGCGACGTGGACCGTCACCAGCAGCGCAGTGCCTCACCTCACGGTGACGAAGGAGGCCGCGCCGACGACGGTCGTCGCCGCCGGGGCATCCGTCGTCTATACGATCCGTGTCCTCAACGACGGTCCCGTGACCGTGGAGGACGTCACGATCACCGACCCGCTGCCCGGGCTCCCGGCGCTGCAGATCACGTGGCCCGGCGACGAGGGAGTGCTCGCTTCGGGTCAGGAGGCGGTCGCCACCGCGACCTACACGACGACGGTTCAGGATGCCGATGCCGGCCGGATCGTCAATACGGCGACTGCGGCCGGCCGGACACCGGGCGGCGTCGACGTCTCGGATGACGGCTCCGCCACGGTCCTGATCCCGTCCGCGCCGGCCATCGAGGTCGTGAAGCAGGTGGACTACGAGCCCGGCACCGCGGGCCGCGCCGGCGACACCCTCCTCTACGGATTCACAGTGCGCAACACCGGGAACGTCACCCTCACCGACGTCGAGGTCACTGACCCGCTTCCGGGGCTGTCGGAGATCGCGTACGGCACGTGGCCGGGAACACCGGGGGTCCTCGCCCCGGGCCAGTTCGTCACCGCGACGGCGACCTACGTCGTGACCCAGGATGACGTCGACGGCCTGGCGGGCGTCAGCAATACGGCCACCGCCACCGGAACCCCGCCCACGGGGCCGGACGTCTCGGATGACGACACCGCGACGATCACTACTCCGGCGACCTCCGGTCTTCAGCTCGTCAAGACACCGACGCTGACGCCCCAGGGCGACACGGTCGCCGCGGGAGACGTCGTGGAGTACGAGTTCCAGGTGACGAACACCGGGGACGTCACGCTTCACGACGTCGTGCTGGTCGATCCGATGCCGGGTCTGTCGGCGCTCGAGCTCACGTGGCCGGGCGCCGAGGGCATCCTCGCTCCGCTCCAGGTGCTCACCGCGACGGCCACCTACGAACTGACGCAGGCCGACATCGATCGCGGCAGCCTCACCAACACCGCCCGCACGGCGGGTCTCGGGCCGGACGAGGTCGAGACGAGCGACTCCGCGACCGCCGCGGTCGTGCTGCCGCCCGCCCCCGTGCTGACGCTCGAGAAGACCGCCGTGCTCGACCCCGCCGCCGATCCGACAGAGGTCGGCGATGTGATCGAGTATTCGTTCTCAGCGACCAACGACGGCAACGTCACGCTGAGCGGCGTGCTGATCGCCGATCCCCTCCCCGGGCTCTCGCCGCTCGTCTACTCCTGGCCGGGCGTGGAGGGCACGCTGGCACCGGGAGACGTCGTGACGGCCACCGCGACCTATGCCGTGACGCAGGCCGACATCGACGCGGGGCAGCGCCCCAACCTGGCCACGGCGACCGGACGGACCCCCGGTGAAGAATCCGTCACCGGCTCGGACTCCGCGCTGGTCCTCCTCTTCCAGCAGCCGGGGATCGCGCTGCGGAAGACGGCGACCGCGGCCGATGCCAGGTGGGCGGCGGGCGACGTGGTCACCTTCTCCTTCGCGGTGACCAACACCGGCAATGTCACGCAGACGGGCGTCGAGATCGCCGATCCCATGCCGGGACTGTCGCAGATCGCCTACACCTGGCCGGGACAGCCCGGTGTGCTCGCGCCGGGCGAGGCTGCGACGGCGACGGCGACCTACGCGCTGACGGGCGCTGACGTCGCACGCGGAACCCTGGACAACACGGCCACAGTGACCACCGATCGCGGGACCGAGGCATCCGACAGCGTTCGGATCTCCTCGACTCCGTCGCCGACGCCGCCCCTGCCGGTGACGGGCGGCGCGCTCGCGGCATGGCTGCCACCGCTGGGGGCCGGGCTCGCGGCGTTGGGACTCGCACTCCTCGTCGTCCGCCGCCGCCGCAACAGGTCGACGACGTGAACAGGAGCAGACGCCGACTAGTTGTCAGATGCCGTCGAGGGTCGGCACAAGGGTGAACACGGCCTCTTCCACCTGCCGGCCGACGCCGGGGGCGAAGGCGGTGTTGCGCGACACCTCGGTGAAGCCGTTGCGCTCGAGCACGGCGATCGAGGCCCGGTTGCCGGCAGCGGCGCGGGCGAACAGCGGCCGGATCGGCTCGTGGGCGACGAGAAGACGCAGCGCCTCGGTCGCGACGCCGCGACCCCACGCGTGCCGGGCGATCCAGTAGGTCACCTCGCGGTCGCCATCGACCGTGAAGAGCGCGGCCGTGCCGGCGAACGCACCCCGCTCTGTCACGACGAAGCTCTCGACATCCGACATCGAGCGGTTGCGCGCCATCCACGCGTCGAAGGCATCGCGGTCTTCGGGATCGGATGCCGTGAACGCGGCCATCTCGATCGCCTCGGGGTCGCGCATCATCTCGAAGATCGCGTCGAGGTCGTCGTCGTCGAGGGGGCGCAGCTCGATGTGGCTCACGCGCCCCACCGTATCGAAGGGCGCCGACGCCGCGAAGGACTAGACGAGACCGTGCTGTGCGCGCAGCGCGCGCTCCGCGGCATCCGGATCGCGTGCCTCGACCGCGGCCCGGAACTCCTCGTAGCCCACGCTGCGGCGGACGGGGCACTCGATGAACGGATGCCACCCCGAGAGGTTGCGCCGGATGACGAGTTCGGCCTCGCGCATGACGCGCACGAACGCCCGGTTGCCGGCGGCCTGCGTGAACGTCGCGAAGAGGCGGGCGCTTCCGTCGATGATGCCCATGCGGTCGTCGTTGCGGGATGCCGCGATGACGACGTCGATCTGCCCCAGCAGGTCCTCGAGCACCTCGTCCGGGCACCTCATGACCGCCAGGCGGACGATGTTGCCCAGAAGGAGCACGACGAACTCGTGCGTCTCGCCGACGAGGCCGTGATCGGGCTGGGTCACGCGGGTGAAGCGGTTCGGCGACACCTCGACGAGACCGGTGCGCTCCAGCCGCTGCAGCGCCTCTCGCACCGGAGTGCGGGACACGCCGAGCCATCGCGCGAGCTCGTGGTCGCGGAGGTGTTCGCCGGGGGCGAGGCGTCCGTCGAGGATGGCTTCGCCGATGGCGTTGTACACCTCGTCTCCGAGCACGGTGCCGCGCGGATCCACGGGCATGAGCGGGACGGTGGTCATGGGCGCCACCCAGTGTATTCGCAGGTTCTCTGAACCTTCATCCAGGACTGATATATCGGTAGAGTGTGCCTGTCACGTTTCGGCGTGGCCTATCCGGGGGGGATCCGTCGACGCCCGGGCCTCGAAGCTGTTGCTCGGCCCGGGCGTTCGATGGTCCCGGTCCGCCCGCACCGGCCGATGCAACGTTTCCGTCACCATCCGAAATACATGCTGGGCCAGCGTCCCCAGCCTTCGCTAGCGTGAGCATGTCGGCATGCAGGTTGTCGACATGACTGAAGAACGGCATTTCATGAGCACGCAGGGCACCGTCAAGTGGTTCAACTCCGAGAAGGGCTTCGGCTTCATCGCGCCGGATGAGGGTGGCGCAGACGTCTTCGCGCACTACACCGCCATCCAGGCCGGGGGCTACCGCTCGCTCGAAGAGAACCAGCGCGTGGAGTTCGAGATCGCGCAGGGCCCCAAGGGGCTCCAGGCCGAGAACATCCGCCCTCTCGCGTAACCCGCGAGCACAGCCGCCTCTCCACCTCGGTGGGTGAGGCGGCTTTTGTGCTGCCGCCGGCTGATGGATCCGACCGGGATGCCGTCAGTCCTTGTCGCCGCGGACGAGTTCGAGGCCCGCGCTCGCGAACTGCCGGATCGTCGCATCGGGCAGGAAGGCACGCGTGAGACCTGCGGCGATGCGGGTGAGGTCGGACTCGTCGCGGAAGAGGAGGTACATCGTCTCGTACCTCGGGTGGAACTTCTCCTTGAAGCGGTGCAGCGACCGGAAGCCGTAGACCGGCTCCAGGACCTCGGCGAGCTTGTCGGTCAGTTCCGCGATCGGCCCGGCGTCGTCCGGGTACTCGTGCGTCAGCGGCGCACCCGACAGCGACAGGATGTCGGCGCCCTCGTCGGAGAAGTGCCGTGCGGACGCGCCGATGAGGTACTCCATGACGGGGGCGAAGCCGCCCTCACGGCGGCGCATGAGGTCGAGCGTCCAGCCGCGCACCCGCCCGTCGCCGCCGTAGACCGGGAGCCATGACAGGAACCCGTCGACGTCGCCCTTCGGCGAGATCGCGAGAGCGAGCCGCACCTCCGGGTCCTCTGCCTCGTCGAGGGTACCGAGCGTGAAGCCCATCTCGGGAAGGCCTTTGTCGCCCACCCACATCTCGGAGATCGCCCGGAGCTGCTGCTGGATGCCCCACGGCTCATCCGAGAGCCGGGTCATCCGGAACGTCATCTCCTCGCGCCCGGCGCGGTTGAGCGAGCTGCGGACGGAGTTCCACTGCTTGCCGGTGAACTGCAGTCCGGGGAGGTCGACGATCGTGTCGTCGGCCACCACGAGGCTGCGCCATCCCTCCGGCACGGCGGCTCTCGTCGCCTCGCCCGCGCTGAAGAAGCAGGGGATGAGACCCGCGCGCTCGGCGGTGTCGATGAACTCGACGACGGATTGGGGACGGGATGCCTCGGCCCCGAGCGGATCCGCGAGCACGATCGCGACGGCCGACCGGCGCTGGTAGGCCACGACGCCGTTCGTCGTGCGGGCGTAGTCGTTGCCGTCCCACGTCGTCATCCACGAGAGCGTGCCCCCGCCGTACCGGTGAAGCTCCTCCTTGACCTCGTCGACCGTCGGGACGGGCGGGGCGCCCAGCCGCGCCTTGCGCTTCGACCGGAACGCCCGGCGCACCCACACGAGGTAGATGAGGAAGAGGAGCCACAGGGTCGACGTCGCGATCGAGACGCTGAAGTCGCCTGTCGTGCTCTGCACGCCGCCGGCGCCCGCCAGCAGGAGCACGACGAGGAGCGCCGCGACGACGACATTGAGGATCGCGTAGCCGACGGTCCAACCCAACGCCCACCTGCGACCGCGCCGGAGGCCGTTCGCGAAGAACAGGGCCACGGCGGCGTCGAGGGCCGCATCGAGCCAGGGTCCCTCGACCGGATCGGTGTGCCCGAAGACGCCGTTCGTCGGGGTGAGCACCGTCAGGACCGTGATGGCGCCGAGGGTCAGCGCCACGACGAAGGCGATGAGCCGCTGCTCGCGCAGCGTCGTGCGCTGGATGCGCAGGGACCGGTCGGCGAAGAGCACCAGCACCACGGCGAGGGCGTGCTCGAGATCGGCGAGGGCGCCCCAGAACAGCAGGGCGACGACGACGAACCCGAGGAGCACGAGCCACGCCCGCACGCGCCAGGGCTGTACGAAGAGGCCCACGGCGGCCGCGATGCAGGCCATGGTGCCGCCGGAGGGTCCGACATCCAGCACCATCGCCTGCTCCTGCGCCCACGGCCACGGCGTCATCGAGAATACGAGCAGGAAGAGGGCCGACGCGAGCACGGCGAAGAGCTGCCCGACTGCGAAGTAGGCGAGCGCGGCGCGGCTGCCACGGCGGGACTCGAGATACCCCATGCCCGCGAAGCTCGCGATCGTGAAGAGGTACACCCACGGCTGACTGACGAAGAACGTGCCGGTCACGGGCGTCCACCAGCGGCCGTCGCTCAGGGCGGGCAGCCCGTAGGCGACGACGTCGAACGTCGAGGTGTCCTCGAAGGGCCGCCAGAGTCCTTGCCACACCACCCCCGCCACGAGGATCAGCACGACGAGCGTGAGCGTTGCGGGGACGCGGGCGAGGATTCGCATGATCAGCCTCCGGTTCGCTCGAAGTCTGCCAGTGCCTTGGCGTCTTCGGCATCCCTCATCGCCTGTCGCGCCGCATCCAGCGCTGCCACGGGGTCGTCCGCCTGTCGTGCGTCCGCGAGCTCCCGCTGGGCGGAGAGCAGCCGGAGGCGCGCGGGCGCTCCCGCGCGGGCGTGGGCGACGGATGCCTCTGCCTGCGCGATCGCGCCGCGCGCGGCGGCGAGTGTGCCGGGCAGCGCCGTGCGCGCGCCCCGCAGCCGCTGCTGGGCCGTCCGGGCATCGCCGAGCGCGAGGTCTAGCCGATCACGCAGGCGCGCGATGCGGTCGATCGTGCGGGTGGGGCGGGCCGCGGCATCCGTCTCGAGAGCGTCCAGCTGATCGGAGATGACGCGGATCTCGGCGCCGAGACGGGCCGCGTCGCCCGGTTCGAGCTGTTCGCGGGTGACCAGCGCCTGCCGGAGCGCCGTGCGAGCCGCAGCGATCTCGCCGGCCACCGCCTGCGCCGCCTGCGTCACGAGGCGGTGGGTCTCTTCGAGGGTGCGCGCGTCGGCCTCGGCGAGCCGGAGCGAGCGCTCGGCGGCGGCGAGGTCGGCGAGGGCGGACCGGGTGGGGTCGCCCGCCTCCTCGGCGGCGCGCGCGAGCAGCTGCTCGGCCTGCTCGGCTTCGGCCACGGCCGACTCGCCGGCCCGCGCCGCATCGCGCCACTCCTCGACGGCGTAGCGGGAGCGCAGGTCCTCCACCAGCCGGCGGGGATCGCCCATCGCCGCGCGGAGAGCGGCGAGCCGCGCCTGCTCCGCGGCGACCTGCTCGGCGGCCGACACGTTCTCGCGCATCCAGGCGCTGTGCTCGGACCGGGCCCGCTGGATCACACCGAGCGCCTCGGCGGTCTTGCGCTCGATGCGGGTCGCCGTCCGGCGGATCTCGTCGGGCGTCGCGGTCGGCTCACCGGCGAGGCGGTACTCCTCGAACGACGCGTCGCGGACGTGCTGCGCCGTCAGGCGCGCGCGGCGCAGCGACGCAGGAGCGCCCCCGCCGTACAGCGCGCCGGAGAGCCCTACCTCGAGCTCGAGCTCCGCGACGGCGTCGTCGAGGCGGACGAGCTGCACGCCGGCGCGGTCGCGATCCGCGAGCGCGGCCGTGCGCCGCTTCGGTGACCGGCGGGCCCTTCGCACGGCCCAGACCGTGACGGCGACCGCGATGGCGGTGGTGCCGAACACCACGAGCGCCGGGATGATCCATCCCAGCAGGCTCGCGAGGGCTTCAGGCATCGGCGTCGTCGACCAGGAGGAGGGAGCGCAGCTGCTCGACGGTCTCGACGGCCGCCTGGGCGCCGTCGGCCTCGTGCGGCCAGCTGAAGCCCCAGCGGACGAAGATGACGGGAACGCCGTGCACCGCGGCGCCCTCGACGTCGTGATGACGGTCGCCCACCAGGACGGGGCGGCTGGTGTCGACGCCGGCGACGGCGAGACGCCGGAGCGCCTCGGCGATGACGTCGGACTTCGCGCTCAGCGTCTTCTCGTCGAGCGTCGCCCCGACGATCGTCGTGAAGCACGGGGCGAGGCCGAAGTGGTCCATGAGGGCATCGACCTGGATCTCGGGCTTCGAGCTCGCCGTCGCCTGCGGGATGCCGTGGCGGCAGAGCTCCTCGATGAGCTCGCCGACGCCGGCGAACAGCTTCGCCCCGGTCGTGTAGCCGTCCGCCTTGCCGAGGGTGCGGTAGAACGAGACGGCGTCGGTCGCCTCGGCCGGCGTCATGCCCACGTTCGCCTGGAACGAGTCGTACATCGGGGGCCCGATCCAGTGCACGAGCTCGGCGCGCGTCGGCGCGCGTTTGCCGAAGTGCTCGAGCGTGATCGCGAGCCGCCGCAGGATGCCGTCCGAGGCGTCGACGATCGTTCCGTCGACGTCCCAGAGCACACAGGTCCAGGGGGTTCGGGTCGGCATGGCATCAGCCTACGGGTGGCTCGGCAGGGGGTCGCGACGACGGATGCCTCGCCTATGCGCCGCGGCGCAGGCGCTCCGCGATCTCGGCCAGGCGGCGGGCCTGGTCGTCCGATGTCTGCACCGGACCGGTCTGTGGCACGACGCTCTGCACGGGCGGTGCGAAGCCGCGGGCGAGCCCGTCGAGGGCGTCGGCGACGGCCGTGCGCGTGCGCAGATCGGAGGCCGAGGCATCCGTCGCCGCGCGCTGGGCGATCTCGGCCTTCTCGCGGCTGCGCATCGAGATGCGCAGGGCCTGGTAGGCGATGAGCGCACCGGCGACGGCGGCGGCCGACGCGATGCCCGCGAAGATCGTGTTGAGCACCTCGAGCGTCATGCCGGAATGGTACCCGCGGCCCTGCGGGCGCGGTCAGAACAGGGTCGGGATGCCGCTGTCGACGCCCTTCATGGCGTCGTAGTCCAGCACGACCGTGTCGATGCCGCGGTCGCCGGCGAGGGTCTTCGCCTGCGGAGCGATGCTCTGCGCCGCCAGCACGCCGCGGACGGGCGCGAGGTGCGGGTCGCGATTGAGCAGCTCGAGGTACCGCGTCAGCTGCTCGACGGCGTCGATCCCGGCGCGGCGCTTCACCTCGACGGCGACGTGGCGCGCCGGCGTCGCAGCCGGGGCGGCTGAGACGTGGATGTCGGCCTCGACCCCCGGGGGCACGTCGATCTCGACCGAGACGCCCGAGGCGACGGTGCGCAGCATGAGGTCGACCGGACCGATCGCCGTCGGGAACTCGCGGCGCACGAGGGCCAGCCCGTCGCCGATGACGTCGACCTGCTCGGCCAGGAGGCGCTGGAGATCGGCTTCCACGCCGTCTTTGATGAGCCCGGGGTCGACGCCCAGGTCATGAGTCGTGTCGTGGATCACCTCGTGGATGCGCACGAGCAGGGCGTCGCCGGACTTCGCGTGGGTGACCCGCCAGAGCTCGACGACACCCTCGTCGAGGGCCTCGGCATCCGGCGCCTCCACGGTGAGCGTGCAGGGCGGGCTCATCCAGTTGAGCGGCTTGTACGAGCCGCCGTCGGAGTGCACCAGCAGACTGCCGTCGCCCTTGTGGACGAGCAGTCGCGTCGCGAGAGGCAGGTGGGCCGTGAGGCGTCCTGTGTAGTCCACGGAGCAGCGGGCGATGACAAGACGCACCCGAAGAGCCTAACCGCGGCCGGCGACGCGCGGGATCAGTGAGCCGACTGGTGCCCCGCGCCCACCTTGGAGCCCGCGATCGGCTTGGCAGCGCCGGATGCGAAGCCCGAGAGGGCGATGAGGGCGACGAGGATCCACAGGGTCGGCAGCAGGCCGATCTCGTGGCTGATCCATCCGAGGATGGGCGGGCCGCAGAGGAACGCGATGTAGCCGATCGTGGCAGCCGCGCTGACGGATGCCGCGGCCTTCGCGGGATCGTCGGCCGCCGCCGACATGCCGAGCGGGAACCCCAGCGAGGCGCCCATCCCCCACAGGGCGACGCCGATCATGGCGATGGGGACGCTCGGGGCGAGGATGAACACGACGAGGCCCGTGACGGCCGTGACGGCGAGGATGCGCAGCGTCCACACGCGGCCGAAGCGATCGACGAGCGGGCCGCCGAGGGCGCGCACGGCGGTCATCGCGACCGAGAACACCGTGAGGGCGATGGCGCCCTGCGCCTCGGTGCCGGAGTGACCGTCGACGACGGCGAGGGGCAGCCAGTCGTTCGCGCCGCCCTCGGCGAAGGCCATGCCGAGCATGATCGCGCCGATGGCATAGGTGCGGGGGTCGCGCCAGACGGCGAGGGCGGCACCGAAGCGCTCGCGGCGTGTGGGCTTGTCGGCGACCTCATCGTCGTTGACCTCGCGCGCGGGCACGAAGACCACGGACACGGCCCCGACCGCGACGACGATCGCGCCGAGGATCCAGAGGTGGGGCGCCACGCCGACGGCCCACGCCGTCATCGCGACGCCGATGCCGGCGCCGGCGACCGTGCCCAGGCTGAAGAAGGCGTGGAACAGCGGCATGATCGTCTTGCCGGTCGCCTGCTCGACCGCGGCGCCCTCGACGTTCATCATGACGTCGGTGGAGCCCATGCCGAGGCCCATGAAGGCGAGGCCGACCGCGGTGAGCGCGAAGGACTGCGTGGTCTCGGCGCCGAGGCCGACGAGGATGATGCCCGTCGCGAAGATGCCGAGGCCCATGAGGAGGCCGCGGCGCGCACCCCAGCGCGCGAGGATCACGTTGGCCAGCGACAGGCCGAGGATCGACGCCGCACCGGACGCGAAGAGGAGGAGCCCGACCTCGAAGTCGTTGATGCCGAGGTTCCCCTTGACCGAGGGCACGCGGGAGGCCCACGTGGCGAAGCCGAGACCCGTCGCGAAGAAGATCGCGAAGATGGCGGTGCGCCACGCGGCGATCTGCTTGCGAGAGAGGGCGGTGTCCATGGCGGAAACGATACCGAGTTCCGTTCGGGAAATCGAATCGATTCGACGAGGTCGGCGACGCCGGGGTACGATCGGTGCCGATGAGCAGCAGACGCGCCACGATCGCCGACGTCGCCCGTGAGGCGGGCGTCTCGCCGTCGACGGCTTCGGTCGTGTTCAGCGGCAAGACGCCGGTATCGGATGCCACCCGCCGCCGCGTGCTCGCCGCCGCCGAGTCCCTCGGCTACACCGGTCCCGACCCGCGCGCCGCGTCGCTCCGCCGCGGACGCTCCGGCATCGTCGGCGTCGTCTTCGAGGAGCACCTCGGCCGGGCGTTCCAGGATCCGGTCAAGATCCTCATGATGGACGGCCTGACCGAGAGCGTCGCCGGGATCGGCGCGGGGCTCCTCCTGCTGCGCGACCAGGCCGAGGACACCGGTGCGCCGACCCTCACCACCGCGCCCGTCGATGCTGCCGTGCTCGTGGGCTGCTCCGGACTCGTGCGGGAGTCGCTCGCCGCGGTCAAGGCGCGAGGCATCCCGGTCGTCGTGATCGAGGGCGACGCCGGGGCCGACGTTCCGCGCGTGGGCCTGGACAACCGCGAGGCGCAGCGGCAGGCCGCGAGCCATGTGCGGGCGCTCGGCCACGAGCGCGTGGCCCTCGTGGCGCTGCCGGTGCGCACCGGGTGGGCGGGCGGCTGGATCGAGTCCGACTCCGACATCACGGTCGACGTCACGCGCGACCGGCTCCTCGGCGCGAGGGACGTGTTCCCGGATGCCCCGGCCTACGCCGCGGCGGGGAGCTTCATCGATGAGGGGCTCGCCGCGGGCCGAGCCATCTTCGCCGACGCCGCACGGCGGCCGACCGCGGTCCTCGCGCAGAGCGATCTTCTGGCCGCGGGCGTCGTGCGCGCGGCCGAGGAAGCGGGTCTCCGCGTGCCGCAGGACGTCAGCGTCACGGGGTTCGACGGCATCGTCGTCGACGGCCTCGCCCCGTACGAGCTCACGACGATCGTGCAGCCCACCGTCGAGAAGGGCCGGGCCGCCGGTCAGGCGGTCGTCGCGATGCTGCAGGGCGGGGACGCGGCATCCATCAATTTCACGTGCGTGTTCCGGGAGGGCAACACGACAGCACCGCCGCCCGTATCGTCCTGATCCGGGAGATCGCCGGGAGCCCCCTGCCGCTCCGCCGATAGACTGACCGCGACCCCGCACGCCGCGCCACTGGCCGCGACCCCCGAGGAGGCCGCGCATGCTCATACTGCTCGGCGCGTTCGCGGTGGTTCCTCTTCTGCTTCCATGGCTCGTCGGGCGGATCGGCGCACGCGCGTTCTATGTCGCGGCGCTCCTGCCGATCGCGGCCTTCGTGCAGGCGGCTCTCGAGACCTCCGCCGTCATGGACGGCGAGACGCCGTTCGAGACCTACGACTGGATCCCGGCCCTCGGCATCCAGCTCTCGATGCGCATGGACACACTGGGCTGGGTCCTGGCGCTCATCGTGACCGGCGTCGGCGCCCTCGTGATGCTCTACTGCCGCTGGTACTTCCGGGGGAAGACCGAAGGGGTCGGCCAGTTCTCCGCCGTGCTGCTCGCTTTCGCCGGCGCCATGTACGGGCTGGTTCTCACCGACGACCTCGTCGTGCTCGTCATGTTCTGGGAGGTCACGAGCGTCCTGTCGTACCTGCTCATCGGGTACTACCACCGCCGCGGCGCGAGCCGCCGCGCGGCTCTGCAGGCGCTGCTCGTCACGTCGCTCGGCGGCCTCGTCATGCTCATCGGCGTCGTGCTGCTCGTGGTGGAGGCGGGCACGTCGAGTCTCTCGACGATCCTCGCCGAGGCGCCGAGCGGACCCATCGTCGACGCGGCCCTCGTGCTCCTGCTCGTCGGAGCCCTCAGCAAGTCGGCGATCTTCCCGTTCCACTTCTGGCTTCCCGGCGCGATGGCCGCCCCCACCCCGGTCAGCGCCTATCTCCACGCGGCGGCGATGGTCAAGGCCGGCATCTACCTCATCGCGCGCTTCGCTCCCGTCTATGCGATCGCCCCGCCGTGGCGGCCGATCGTGGTCTCGCTGGGCGTCTTCACGATGCTCCTCGGCGGCTGGCAGGCGCTGCGTGAGACCGACCTGAAGCGCATCCTGGCGTTCGGGACGGTGAGCCAGCTCGGCCTCCTCACGGTCGTCCTGGGATTCGGCACGCAGGATGCCGCGCTCACCGGTCTCGCGCTGCTCATCGGTCACGCCCTCTTCAAGTCGAGCCTCTTCCTCATCGTCGGCGTCATCGACCGACAGCTGTCGACACGCGACATCCGCGAGCTCAGCGGCCTCGCGCGGCAGGCGCCGGTCATGACGACCTTCGCGGTCATCGCCGTCGCCTCCATGGTCGGCATCATCCCGACGGTCGGCTTCGTCGCGAAGGAGGGCGCGATCACGGCGCTCCTCTATGAGGCGACGGGGGGCTCCGCCTGGGGCATCGTCGCGCTGGCAGGGGTCGTGGTCGGCTCGATCCTCACCGCGGCCTACGGCATCCGCTTCCTGTGGGGCGCCTTCTGGACCAAACGCGACACGGCGGGCGAGCGCCTCCCCGACACCGAATGGCCCGATCCGCCCATCGGATTCCTCAGCGCGCCCGTGATCCTCTCGGGCCTCACCATCGTGCTCGGCTTCATGGCGCCGCTCCTCGACGTCGTGCTGGCGCCCTACGCCGAGACGGCGCCGCCCGCCACCCCCGGCGTCGCGCCCCCCGATCACCTCTACCACCTCGCGCTCTGGCACGGCCTCGAGCCGGCGCTGTGGATCTCGCTCGCGACCATCGTCGCGGGTGCCGGGGTCTTCGCCCTCACTCGTCACTCGGCACCGCGCCGTCTCGTGCCGTTCACCGCCGCCGACGCGTACAACGCGGCGCTGCGCGGCATCGCGCGCCTGTCGGTCCTCACGACGAGCCTCACGCAGCGCGGGTCGCTCCCGGTGTACGTCGGCACGATCTTCGTGGTGTTCGTCGCCGCGGAGGGCACCGTGCTGCTCGCCGGCAGCGAATGGCGAGCCGACCTCGAGGCGTATCAGACGCCCGCTCAGCTGCTCGTCGCGCCGGTCATGATCGTCGCCGGCATCATCGCGACCCGGGCGCGCAAGCGCTACACGGGCGTCGTGCTCGTCTCGGTCACGGGGCTCGGCATGGTCGTGCTCTTCGCGACGAGCGGTGCGCCCGACCTCGCCCTCACGCAGATCCTCGTCGAGACTGTGACTCTCGTCGCCTTCGCCCTCGTGCTGCGGCGCATCCCGTCTCGCCTCGGCGAGCACAATGCCTCGGTGGCGCCGGTCGCGAGGGCGATCCTCGGCATCGCGACGGGCCTCACGATGGCCGTCATCGCGATCGTCGCGACCGGCGCGCGCACGGCCGAGTCCGTCTCGAGGCAGTGGCCGACCCTCGCGTACGAGCTGGGCCACGGCAAGAACGTCGTCAACGTCGCCCTCGTGGACCTCCGCGGATGGGACACGATGGGCGAGCTGTCGGTGCTCATCGTCGCGGCGACGGGCGTGGCATCCCTCGTCTTCGTGACGCACCGCGCCGACACGCTCTCATCGCTCACGGCGCCGCTTCCCCTCTCGGGCTCGCGCACCGGCCGGCCGCTCGTCGAGACCGAGGACGGCGGCGTCTCGCCGCAGACCGCCGACCTCAGTCACCGCCCGCGCGCATGGCTCGTCGGCGGGCAGCGCGTGCGGCCCGAGAACCGCTCGATCATCCTCGAGGTGATCGTGCGGATCCTCTTCCACACGATCATCATCGTGTCCCTCTACGTCCTGCTCGCGGGGCACAACCTGCCCGGCGGCGGGTTCGCGGGCGGGCTCATCGCGGGGATGGCGCTCGTCATGCGCTACGTCGCCGGCGGGCGCTACGAGCTCGGCGCGGCGGCTCCCACGGACGCGGGCCGGCTCCTCGGGGTCGGCATGACGATCGCGGTAGCGTGCGCGATCGTGCCGCTCCTCTTCAACGCGCCGCCGCTCAAGAGCGCGTACTTCGAGGCGAACCTCGACTGGATCGGCCACATCGAGTTCGTGACGCCGACCATCTTCGACATCGGCGTCTACCTCGTGGTCATCGGCCTCGTGCTGGACGTGCTCCGCAGCCTCGGCGCCGAGGTCGACCGCCAGACGCTCGAACTCCGCGCTGCCCGAGCGGGGGCGCGGCCGTGAACGTATCGCTCGTCCTCATCCTCATCATGGCCGTGCTCTTCGCGTGCGGCGTCTACTCGATCCTCGAGCGGAGCCTGACCCGCGTGCTCATCGGCTTCCTGCTCCTCGGGAACGCCGCGAACCTCCTGCTCCTCGTCGTGATGGGGCAGCCCGGGCTCGCACCGTTCTACGGCGCGGAGGGCGCGACATCCGATCCCCTTCCGCAGGCTCTGACGCTCACGGCGATCGTCATCACGTTCGCCGTGTCGGCGTTCCTCCTGGCGCTCATCTACCGCTCGTGGCAGCTCGGTCAGGCCGACACGGTGACGGATGACGAGGCCGACATCGCCGTTCGCGAACGCGGTCTCACGGCAGAGGACACGATGGATGACGAGGCCGAGCTCCTGAGCGACGACGCCGCGACCGACTTCGTCGGCGTCGACACGGCCCCGATCCGCGTGCTCGGCAGCCGGGACGTCCCCGGGCTCGTCGACGACGCGCCCTCCGACCGGCCGGCCGCGCGACAGGCGCCGAACGACGACGGCGGTGATCGGCCGTGAGCTCCCTCGTCCCCCTGCTCGTGACGCTGCCCCTCCTCGGCGCGGCGATCGCCCTCATCGCCGGACGCCACCGCAAGACGCAGGTCGGCGTGTCGATCGCCACCCTCACGATCGTGCTCGTGATCGCGTCGATCCTGCTGTGGGCGGTGGATGCCGGGGGCCGGCCGATCGCCGTCTCGATCGGCGGCTGGCCCATCCCGTTCGGGATCGTCCTCTACGTCGACCGGCTCGCGGCACTGCTCGTCGTCGTGTCGAGCATCGTGCTGCTCGCGGTCCTGCTGTTCTCGGTCGGTCAGGGCGCCGAGGACGACGACGAGGACACGCCGGTCTCGATCTTCCACCCCTCGTACCTGATCCTCGCGGCCGGCATCTTCAACGCGTTCATCGCGGGCGACCTCTTCAACCTCTACGTCGGGTTCGAGATCCTGCTGGTGGCGTCGTACGTCCTCATCACGCTGGGGTCGACCGAGTCGCGCATCCGCACGGGTGTCGTCTACATCGTCGTGTCGCTCGTGTCGTCGATCCTCTTCCTCGCGGCGATCGCGATGATCTACGGCGCGCTGGGCACGGTCAACATGGTGCAGATCTCGCAGCGCATGACGGAGCTGCCGCAGGAGACGCAGCTGCTCCTGCACCTGATGCTGCTCCTCGCCTTCAGCATCAAGGCCGCGGTCTTCCCGCTGTCGTTCTGGCTTCCGGACTCCTACCCGACCGCGCCGGCGCCGGTGACGGCGGTCTTCGCGGGCCTGCTCACGAAGGTCGGCGTCTACGCGCTGATCCGCACCGAGACGCAGCTCTTCGCCGAGAGCGATGTCAACACGCTGCTCATGGTCGTCGCGCTCGCCACGATGATCGTCGGAGTGCTCGGCGCGGTCGCGCAGGCGGAGCTCAAGCGCATCCTGTCGTTCACGCTCGTGAGCCACATCGGCTACATGGTCTTCGGGCTCGCGATCGCGACCCCGGCGGCGATCGGCGCGACGATCTACTACATGATCCACCACATCGTGGTGCAGACGACCCTGTTCCTCGCCGTGGGTCTCGTGGAGCGGCGCGCCGGCAGCACGTCGATCCTTCAGGTCACCGGGCTCATGCGTGCGGCGCCCCTCATCGCCGTGCTGTACTTCATCCCCGCCGTCAACCTCGGCGGACTTCCGCCGTTCTCCGGCTTCATAGGCAAGTACGCCCTCTTCGACGCCGCGGCCGAGGTCGGCACGCCGATCATGATGGTGCTCATCGTCGGCGGCATCGTGACGAGCCTCCTCACCCTCTATGCGCTCATGCGCGCGTGGAACCTGTCGTTCTGGCGCGAGGAGGAGGACTCGGCCGAGACCGAGTCGCGCATCTCGTATCTCGGCGAGGCGCCGGCGGCCGGCATCCAGACCGAGCGCCGCGTCATCCCGCGCATCATGACGGCCGCGACCGCGGGCATGGTCGCCGTCACCGTCGCGCTGACGATCTTCGCGGGGCCGCTGTACGACGTGTGCGAGCGCATCGGCGCCTCCCTCCTCGAGCCCGTGAGCCTCACGCAGCTGCAAGAGGAGGCGGGTCAGTGAGCGCGCGGGCGACCAGGCGCCGCGTCGCGACGCAGGTCTGGCGGCAGCTTCCGTTCTTCGTGTGGCTCGTCGCGCTGTGGATGCTGCTGTGGGGCCAGTTCACGATCGTCGCCTTCGTGACCGGCGTCGTCGCCGCCGTCTTCGTGACGCGGGTGTTCCGGCTGCCTCCGGTCGAGCTCTCGGGACGCGTCAACCTCTGGTGGGGACTCGTCTTCGTGATCCAGTTCGCCGTCGCGCTCGTCCGCGGCTCGCTGACGGTCGCGCTGCAGGTGCTCGACTTCCGGCGTCTGCCCGGGACGGCCATCATCGCGGTGCCGCTCCGGGTCGACGACGACCTCATCATGACGCACACCGGGGTCACGGCATCCCTCATCCCAGGCTCGCTCATCGTGGATGCCGACCGCGACCGGCGCATCCTCTACCTCCACGTCATCGGAGTGCGCAGCGATCGGGATGTCGAGCGACAGCGGCAGAGCGTGCTGAAGTGGGAGGAGCGCATCATCCGCGCCGTCGGCTCGAAAGCCCAGGTCGAGCGGGTCGCGAGCGCCCGGGCGGGCGGTGTGTCGTGAACGTCCTGCTCATCGCGATCTTCGTGGTCTTCGCCGTGTCAGCCCTCGTGACGCTGTACCGGATCGTGGTCGGGCCGTCGATCCTCGACCGCGCCGTCGCATCCGACGTGCTGCTGACGCTCGTGATGTGCGCTCTGGGCGCCGAGATGGCGATCAACCACCACACCCGGACCCTGCCGGTGCTGCTCGTCATCGCGGCGATCGGCGTGTTCGGGTCGATCTCGATCGCCCGCTGGGTCGCCCGAAGGGACGATGAGGGAAATGGATAGCATCCTCGACACGATCTCGCTGATCCTCATCCTGATCGGGGCGCTCCTGTGCCTCACCGCGGCGATCGGTCTCGTGCGGTTCCGCGACGTGCCGAGCCGGCTGCACGCGGCGACGAAGCCGCAGGTGCTCGGACTCATCGTCATCTGCCTCGCGATCGCCCTGTCGCTGCGGTCGTGGCCCGTCGTCGCGTTCCTCGTGCCGATCGTCCTCATCCAGCTCGCGACGGCGCCGCTGTCGGCGCACATGGTCGGGCGGCAGGCCTACCGCAACGGCACGATCGACCGCGCGTCGCTGCGCGTCGACGAGCTCGCCGAGTCGAGCGAGACCCCTCCCGCCGCCGGCGGCTGACCCCCAGCATCCCCTTTCCGGGTTCCCGCTTCTCACCCGGGGCCCGAGTCCGTGCCGAGATCGCACGAATCACCGTTGGTTCGGCAGCTGAGTTGTCATTCGTGCGATCTCGAGGGGGTCGGGCCCTCCCTCCACAGGGGACCGCGAGCGGCGGTTGTCGACGGATGCCGGGGGGCTCCGTATTGGCCCGGGCCGTGGTCGGACGATGGTGAGGTGCTCGATCTTCCGCGGTGGATGGATGGTGTCGCCTTCACGAACGCCGAGGGTCGCCGCGTGGGATTGACGGATGCCGAGCTGCGGCGTGCAGAGCTCGCCAGGCCGTTCCACGGGGTGCGAGTCGGAGGAACCGCGGGCCGACGCGATGGGGGCCTGATCGACAGGTGCTCAGACCTCCGGGTCGTGCTGCCGGCCGATGCGGCGTTCAGCCACCTGACCGCTGCTCGACTGTGGGGGATGCCTCTTCCCGCCGGGGCGGTCGAGGAGAATCTCCATGTTCTGACTCCCGGTTCGATACCCGTCCGACGCGCCGGAGTGGTGGGCTGGGTGCGCCGCGACCAGTTCGACGTGCGCCTGCTGCACGGCCTTCCCGTGCTCCCACCGGCCGACGCGTGGGCGATGCTCGCCGGTATGAGCGACAGCCGCGCAACGCGGCTGACGCGCGAGTGGCTCGTCGCGATCGGAGACTTCCTGATCTCGGGGCGTCGCACGAAGTGGGGTCGGGAGCCGGCGCTGGCATCGATCGACGATCTTTCGGATGCCGTGGGCCGACACGGCTCACGACGTGGTGCGGCATCCCTCGCTTGGGCGCTTGGGCGCGTGCGGCGACCGGTCGACTCTCCTCCGGAGACGTTCCTGCGCCTCGGACTCGTGGCGGCCCGCGTGCCCGAGCCGATCCCGCAGCCCACCATCGCGACGTCCGAGGGCGACCGCCACCCAGACCTGGGCTACCTCGCCGAGCGGGTACTGCTCGAGTATCTGGGCGACGTGCACCGGACCGATGCGGCGACCTGGCGCAAGGACCTGACGAGGGTCCAGCTCTTCCAGGATGCGGGCTACCGCGTCATTCTCGTCGGAGCCGATGACGTCTCGCGCGATGGCCTCCCGCGCCTCGCGGCGCGAGTGCGCCGAGCCCTGCGCGGCACCTCCGGTTCGCCGAGATCGCACGTATGACGGGTCGACATCGCTCGTGGCGGTGATTCGTGCGATCTCGGCACGCATCGACGACGGATGCCGCGGCATCCCGTCTCCCGGCCGGGGGGCGTCCGCGCAGCCGGTCGAGATCGCGCAGCCCGTCGAGATCGCGCAGCCCGTCGAGATCGCGCAGCCGTCGAGATCGCACGAATCACCGCTTGACGGATGCCGGCGACGTGATTTCTGCGATCTCGGCGGGCCGGGGCCCCGCGCCGGGACCCGGGACCCCGGACCCGGGGGTGCGGGAGCCGCAGGGCGGGTCAGGAGGCCGGGACGAGCGTGAGCGTGTTCTCGGTCGCCGCGTCGACCGCGTCGGGAGAGAAGGCCCAGAGCGTGAGCTCGACCCGCTGCCACGCCGGCGTCTGATCGACGTAGTGCTCGTGGAAGGCGTGGCCGCTCTCGCCGGTGAGCTGATTCCATCGCGAGGCGTCGAAGTCCGACAGGTCGACGATCATGCGCATCGACGGCACGGTGACCGTCGCGAAGCTCGAGCCGAGATCCCACCCGGTCGCGTTGATCACCGAGCTGCCGCCCGACACCGGGTACGGACCGCGGTTGAAGAGCCACTCGATCGGTGCGACGCCGGACTCGCCGAACGTCGCGTTGCGGAGCGGCAGGGCGTGGAGGTCGCCCCAGTTCCACACCTCGGGGCGGTCGCCCTGCGCCTTGGCGACCCGCTTATAGGCGCCGACTGCGCTGCGCTCGAGCATCTCCGGCTGCGTCGAGACGTCGAGGCCGGGGTTCTGCCACCACGCCGACTGCGGCTCGTCGAGCAGCCGGTCGACGACCAGAAACAGCCGACCCTGGTTCGAGAGCGACGCCGCCGCCTCGCGCCCGCGCACGAAGAGGTTCTGCACGAGCTCGTCCCACAGGGCGTTGGCGTAGGCGGCGCCGGCGGAGTCGGCGTCATTCTGCATGTCCCACGACCGCAGCAGGTCGAGCGCGGCATCCACGTCGTCGTCGCCCGTCTTGATGTCGTCGAACGCAGACGCGAGACGGATGCCGATCCAGAACTGCTCGTCGGCCTGGATGTCGCGCACGTCGTCGGCGGTCAGCGGCCCCTTCGCGATCGCTCGCTGGATGAGCTCGGTGATGCGCGCGGCCCGCCAGCCGTAGTCCCAGTCGGTCGTCAGCGGATACGGATAGTCCGCGCCGACGACTGCATTGTTCGCCGTCACGATGTAGCCCTCCGGCGGGTTGTACGACACCGGCAGATTTTCGAAGGGGATGAAGCCGGTCCAGTCGTACGACGAGTCCCAGCCCGGCTGCGGCATCGACCCGTCGCCCGCGCCCCGGATCGGCAGGCGCCCGGGCGTCTGATAGCCGATGTTGCCCGCCGTGTCGGCGTAGACGAGGTTCTGGGCGGGCACGTCGAAGAGCGATGCGGCGGTGCGGAAATCCTCGAAGGTCTTCGCCTTCCCCATCGCGAAGATCGCGGATGCCGTGGTCCCGGGCTGCAGCGCCGTCCACTGCAGCGCGACAGCCGCGTCGCCGTCGGGTGCATCGGATGCGGGCGCGACAGCGCTCTTCGTGCCGGTGTACGGCCGCATCGCGATCGACTCGAATTCGCCCGAGACGTCCGAGATGATCGGCCCGTGCACCGTCGAGCGGATGTCGAGCTCGACGGGATCGCCACCGGCGACCTTCAGCGTCTCGGTGCGCTCCTCGAGGGGCACGAGTGCGCCGTCGCGCCAGTACTGGTCGCCGTCGACCTTCTCGAGGTAGAGGTCGGTCACGTCGGTCGTCAGGTTCGTGAAGCCCCAGGCGATGTCGGCGTTGTGGCCGATGACGATGCCCGGCATGCCCGAGAAGCCGAATCCTGCGACGTCGAAGGGACACTCCTCACTCACCCGTGCGCAGCGGAGCCCCATCTGGTGCCAGACGCTCGGCAGGCTCGCACCGAGGTGCGGGTCGTTCGCGAGCAGCGGCATCCCGGATGCCGTCAGATCGCCCGAGATCACCCAGGAGTTCGAGCCGATGCCCTCGCCCACGCCGCCGACGAGCTCCGACACGGCTTCGATCACGCCGTCGACCTCGCTCCACTCGATCGACGCGGTCTGCACCGAGGGCGAGGCATCCGTCGCCGCGAAGCCCGCCGGCGCCACCGCGGCCGACGGGGGCGGCGTGATCTTCGGCACGATCACCGGATTGCGGTCGTACGGGTACGCCGGGTACAGCTCATCGATCTGCTCGGGGCTGAAGTCCGGTGCCATGAGCGCGCGCTGCGTCTCGGACTCGATGTTGTCGCGGAGGTCCCAGGCCATCGCCTTGAGCCAGGCGACCGAGTCCGCGGGGGTCCAGGGCTCGATCTCGTAGTCCGGGTTCTGCAGACCCAGCACCGCGTACTCGAGGGATGCCTCGGCCCCCCGGTGGTCGGCGAGATAGGCGTTGACGCCCTCGGCGTACGACTCGTAGTAGCCCCGGGTCTCGTCGTCGAGCGCGGCGACCTCCTGCTCGGCGACCTTGCGCCAGCCGAGCGTCCGAAGGAACTTGTCCGTCCCGAGCTGCGACTCGCCGAAGAGCTCCGACAGCCGTCCGCTCGTGACGTGACGGCGGAAGTCCATCTCCCAGAACCGGTCCTGCGCGTGCACGAACCCCTGCGCGAAGAAGAGGTCGTGCGAATCTCCGGCCGTGATGACCGGGATGCCGAGGCCGTCGCGCTGCACCGTCACCTCGCCGTCGAGGCCGTCGACGGCGAGTTCGCCGCTCACCTGCGGGAACGAGCGCTGGATCGTCCACGCGCCGAACCCCGCCGCGAGGGCGGTGGTCATGAGCACGACGGCAACGAGGCCGAACGCGATCATGCCGATCGTGCGCCCGACCGAGCGCTTGCGGGGGGCCTGGACCGGCACGGGGCCGGAGACGGGCATCGACATCGAGGCACTTCCTAGGAACACGTCGTGGGACCGCGGTTCACCGAACACGGTCCTGGGTGCCACGCGTCGGGTCGCGAGGCACACCGTTTCGCACTCTATCCCGGGAATGCTCGGGATGCCTCGACCGGAAGGGAATCGCGCGTCCGGTCTCCCCGATCACTCAGCCGATGAGGCTCGGCTGCAGGTCGCGGAGCGTGCGGAAATGCGTCATGCGGGTGACGCCGAGCGCAGCCACGACGAGCGATCCCAGCATCCACGTCAGGAGCGCGGCGACGTCGCTCCCCACCCGTGCAAGGTCGCCTCCGTACATGAACTGGCGCATCGCGTCGACGACGAAGCCCATCGGGAGCACGTGGTGAAGATCGGCCAGCGGCGCGGGCAGCGTCTGCCACGGGAACGTGCCGCCCGCCGTGACGAGCTGCACGACCATGAGCACGAGACCGAGGAACTGGCCGACCGAGCCGAACCAGACGGTGAGTGCGAGGATGACCGCGGCATACGTGAACGACGCGAGCACCATGACGCCGAGGGTGGCGAGCGGGTGTGCGAAGCCGAAGCCGAGCGCGAAGGCGAGGATGCCGAACAGCGCCGTCATCTGGAGCCCGCCGAGGAGCGCAGGCGTGAGCCAGCCCGCCGCGGTGATCCGCAGCGGCGAGTGAAGGGCGGTGACGGCACGGCGTGAGATCGGCTTGACGATGAGGAACAGCGCGTAGATGCCGATCCAGCCGGCGAGGGCGGCGAAGAACGGGGCGAGCCCGGCGCCGTAGTCGTCGGCCGCGGCCAGGTTGCCGGACGAGACCGAGACCGGATCCGAGATGGTCTGCGCCTGCGCGGCGCGCAGCTCGGGCGACGAGTCCGGGATCGCGGCGACTCCCGAGGCGAGGCCGTCGCGCAGCTGCGCCGTGCCGTCGGCCAGAGTACCCAGGCCGTCCGCGAGCGCGGAGGCACCGGTGCTCAGTTCGGCCGCACCGCCGGCGGCCGAGTCGGCGCCGGTCGCGACCTGGGCGGCACCGCTCGCGACCTGCGAGGCGCCGTCGGCCAGGGCGTCGACCCGCCCGACGGCGGTCTGCACCGTCTGGTTCCCCTGCCGCAGGTCGTCGGCGACAGGATCGAGCTTCGCGAGCACCGCGTCGATCTGCGCCGGGTCGAGCCCCTGCTCCGCGAGCGTCGCGGCGATGTCGGCCCGCGCGGTGGGGAGAGCGTCGGTGGCCTGCTGCACCGCGGCTCCGGCCCGGTCGGCGTAGCCCGCGATCGTCGCGGTGCCGTCGGCGACCTGCTGCGCGCCCCCGGCGACCTTGTGCGCGCCGTCGGCGAGCGTCGCGGTGCCCGAGGCAAGCTGGCCCGCACCGCTCTCGAGGCGGTCGGCGCCGTCGGCCGCATCGGTCGCGCCGTCGGCGAGCTGAGCCGCGCCGTCCGCGGCGTCGACGAGCTTCACGCGGATGTCGGCGATGCCCGAGAGGAGGCTCGTCGCCGCCTCCTTCGCGACGGACTGGGCGACGGACGCCCGGATCTTCTCGACCGCCTGCGACCCGATCGTGGAGGCGAGGTAGTTGTTGGCGTCGTTGGTCTCGAGCTCGATCGACGCTTGACGCGGCGCCGTCCCTGCGGCCGAGGCGAGCGCTTCGGAGAAGTCGGCCGGGATCACGACGACGAAGTCGACGTCGCCCTCTTCGAGCGCCCGTTGCGCACCCGGCGCCGAGAGCAGCCGCCAGTCGAAGGCGCGCCCGTCGAGCAGCTCGTCGGCGACGCGCTCGCCATAGTCCGCGGCCGGTTCGTCGCCGGATGCCGCGGCTCCCGCGTCCTCATTCACGAGGCCGACCGGGATCTCGGCGAATCGCCCGTACGGGTCCTGGTTCGCCCAGAGGTAGAGGCCGCCGTAGAGCACGGGCACGAGAAGCAGAGCCACCAGCGCGATGACCGACATGCGCGTGGCCGTGAGGCGGCGGAGCTCCGCCGCGATCATCGCGGGGATTCTCATGCGCGACCGCTCTGGGCGGCAGAGGCGGCGGGCCGACCCGCCCTGCGGCGAGCGGGGCGTCGCGTGAGCAGCGCCGCGCTGCCGCGCGGGCGCACCCGGCTCGACCGCGCACGCGGATGCGTCTCGACAGGAGCGGCGAGGACGGATGCCGCGGCCTCACCGGCGACGACCAGCACGGCGAGCCCGCGCGCGGCGAACTCCTGGGCGAGCGCCCACCACTCCCGCGGATCGCCGCCGTGCCGGTCGGGCGACACGAGCACGACACCGTCGACGCCTCGCCGCAGCGTGGCGAGCTCGAGCAGCAGACGCAGTCGCCGAGCCGGTGCGACGTCGGCGATCGGCACGCGCGTGAGTTCCTGTGCCCCGTGCTCGTCGAGCCACCGGAGCGCCGCCAGCGGGTCGGAGCGACGCCCCGCGAACATGAGCTCCTCGGCCACGATCCCCGCGACGGCGACGTTCGCGGCGGGCTCCGACACGTCGGGGGCATCGACGAGCGCGAGACGGCGACGGAGGGCCGCGGCATCCGTGCGCCCGTCGATCGTGACCGAGCCCGAGTCGGGGCGCATCCGGCCCGTCGCGATGAGCCCGAGGATCGTCGGACGCTGCTCGGTCTCGGCGACGACGAGCTCGGCGCGTCCCGAGGCGAACTCGACGCTCGTCGCGGGGAGCGCGATCCCCTCGCGGCCCTTCGACACGTCGGCTACCGTGACCCGCATCAGACCTCCTCGACGAGGTCGGGGTGCTCGCCGAGCAGCGTCGCGGATTCGGTCCACGACAGGCCGGCGATGCTCAGAACCGCGCGCACAGCGAGCGACCGGGCCTCGGAGGACGAGGCATCCATCCGCGTGATGACCGCGCGTGCCGTCTCTTCGACGAGGCGCGCAAGGGTCGGTGCGGCGACGTCGGTGCGGAGCGACCCGTCGTCCTGCCCGGCCCGTACGATCTCGGCCACCCGACGGCGCACGGGTGCGAGCGCGTCGGCGGTCTCATGCACGTGCGCCTCGTCGAGGGCGATGGATGCCGCGACCTGCACGTGCGACGCCTCCCGCCACAGGAGCGAGGCCAGGCGTGCGAGAGCGACGCGCGGGTCGGGGTCGTCGATCGTGTCGGCGATCGCGTTGAAGCGCTGTGCTCCGACCGCGATGACGGCGTGGACGAGGGCATCCCGGTCGTCGAAATGGCCGTAGAGCGCGCGACGCGTGAGGCCGGCGGAGCGGGCGATGGCGTCGACGGACGCGTGGGGGTCACGCGAGATGAGATCGGTCGCGGCCGCGAGGATGTCGGCGCGGTTCTCGACCGCGTCCCGTCGGGGACGCCGCTGCGCAGCGGGAGGTGTGCTCACTCACCTCATGGTAGTAACTTGCACAGTCGTGTGCAAGTTAAGTCCAGAACGCTCAGTCCGTCCCGGCATCGAAGGCCGCGCCCTCGGTCGCGGCATCCGTCCGCTCGGCGAGCGCCTCCTGCGCGGCATCGAGTGGAAGCGCCGGCTCCGTGATCTCGTCGGCCTCGCCCGCCGTCACGCGGCCGACGAGCGCACCCGTCGCCCCGCCGATGAGGCCGAGCCCCGCGTACTGCTCGAGGCGTGCGCGCGAGTCCGCGATGTCGAGGTTGCGCATCGTGAGCTGGCCGATGCGGTCGGTCGGGCCGAAGGCCGCGTCGCCGACGCGCTCCATCGACAGCTTCTCGGGCGCGTACGACATGCCGGCCGCGACGGTGTCGAGGATCGTGTAGTCGTCGCCCCGGCGGAGGCGCAGCGTCACCGAGCCGGTGATGGTCGAACCGACCCACTTCTGGATCGACTCGCGCAGCATGAGCGACTGCGGCTCGAGCCACCGACCCTCGTACATGAGGCGGCCGAGGCGGCGGCCCTGCTCGTGGTAGGTCGCGAGGGTGTCCTCGTTCAGGATGCTGTTGACGAGGCGCTCGTACGCGATGAAGAGGAGCGCCATGCCCGGCGCCTCGTAGATGCCGCGCGACTTCGCCTCGATGATGCGGTTCTCGATCTGGTCGCTCATGCCGAGGCCGTGGCGCCCGCCGATGCGGTTGGCCTCGAACACCAGCTCGACCGGGTCGGCGAACTCACGGCCGTTCAGCGAGACCGGCCGGCCGCCCTCGAACACGACGGTGACGTCCTCGGCCGCGATGGCGACCGAGTCGTCCCAGAAGCGCACGCCCATGATCGGCTCGACCGTCTCGAGCGAGACGTCGAGGTGCTCGAGTGTCTTGGCTTCGTGCGTCGCGCCCCAGATGTTCGCGTCGGTCGAATAGGCCTTCTCGGCGCTGTCACGGTAGGGGAAGCCGTGCGCGACGAGCCACTCGCTCATCTCCTTGCGCCCGCCGAGCTCGGTGACGAAGTCCGCGTCGAGCCACGGCTTGTAGATGCGCAGCGCCGGATTGGCCAGCAGCCCGTAGCGGTAGAACCGCTCGATGTCGTTGCCCTTGTAGGTCGAGCCGTCGCCCCAGATGTCGACGCCGTCCTCCTTCATGGCGCGGACGAGGAGCGTCCCCGTCACGGCGCGGCCGAGAGGCGTCGTGTTGAAGTAGGTCTTGCCGCCGGAGCGGATGTGGAAGGCGCCGCACGCGAGGGCCACGAAGCCCTCCTCGACGAGGGCGGTCTTGCAGTCGACGAGCCGCGCGACCTCCGCGCCGTACTCCAGCGCACGGCCGGGGATCGCCTCGATGTCGTCCTCGTCGGGCTGACCGAGGTCGCCGGTGTAGGTGCAGGGGACGGCGCCCTTGTCGCGCATCCACGCGACCGCCACCGAGGTGTCGAGACCCCCAGAGAAGGCGATGCCGACGCGCTCGCCGATGGGCAGGGACTGGAGGACCTTCGACATGCCGTCAAGTTTAGTGAGCGCGTGTCGCCGGCCCGGAACAGGACGGATGCCGCGGCCCCCAGGCCGCGGCATCCGTCTGCCCTCCTGCGAAGCGCCTCAGATCGTGAGCGCTCCGCTGGCGGGCCGCCCGCGGCCGCGCATCGCACGCCGTGCGCGATAGCGGTCGATGAAGATGATCATCGCGCCGATGGCCATGAGCCCGACCGTCATGACCGCTATATAGAGGAGCGGCGACCGGTATCCACCCGCGATGTGCGGGTCGAGGAACGGGTAGGGGTACCACCACGGCGTCGTGCCGTCGGGGTTGGCGACCCGCTCACCGCGCACCATCGTGTAGGTGATCCACGCGACGGGGTAGCCCACCAGCACGGCGAGCGTCCACCACGGCAGCGCCCGGCGCCGCGGCGCCAGCAGCAGGTCCAGCACGAAGTAGATCGGCATCACGACGTGCAGCACCTCGGCGGCGTACTTGTCGAGCAGGGCGATCCCGGCGGAGTCCCCGAGCGCGATCGCCGAGGGCAGACCGCGCAGCAGGACGTTGTAGACGATGCCGAGCAGGAAGATCGGGCCGGCCACGGCGGCCATTCCGAGCGCGATCCCCATCGGCTCGGGCGAAGTTCCCGGGTGCCGTTCCGACCAGTTGGCCGCGACGGCGAGCACGACGACGCTGAGCAGCGTCGACACGATCGTGAACAGGCTGAAGTAGTTGGCCAGCACATCTCCGAGGAGTTCCTGCTGGCGCGCTGCCCGGTCCACGTTGACCACGAGACCCGCGACGACTCCCGACAGAGCTGTTGCCGCGGCGGCGATTCTGATCCATACCCAATACATTTCGACGACCTTTCCGATGTGACCTTGTTGTGGATGTGTCGTCCCCCAATGGCCACAGGTGTACCGGTCCGGGTCGCCGGAATGTGGGAACTTCGTGCAGGCGGCAGCACTCGGAGCACGCCGAGGGTGCCGTACTTTGTGTGTGATCCACAACGTGTCCCCCGAAATGTGGACACTTGCGACAAACGGCGCGAAACGCCGTCTCTGCCGCCCCCGACGGGGCCGTCAGACGGCCGAACGCGCCGCCACGACGTCGTCGTCGGTGGTCGGCTCGGCGGCTCCCCGGCGCCGGCCGACACCGACGGTGAGCCACGCCGCGAGCGCGATCACGACGGCGATTCCCACGACGTAGACGGCCACGGCGCCGTAGCCGTTGTCGAAGTTGTTCGGGTTGAGGAAGGGGTAGGGGTACCAGAACGGGTCGCCGGTGCTCGGGCTCGTCGTGAGGGGTCCGCGGAGGAGCGTGTAGACGACCCACAGGAGCGGCACGACGACGATCTCGGCGACCGCGCGCCACGGCAGGGCTCGACGGCGAGGCGCCAAGAAGAGGTCGGCGAGCAGGAACAGCGGCCCGACGACGTGCAGCACCTCGTTCGACCACGGGACAGTCGTGCCCTGGGGCAGCGCGATGCTTCGGAGCAGCAGGTTGTAGACGATGCCCGTGACGATCATGTAGGTCGTCGCGCACGCGAGCAGCGTGGCGAGGACACGCGGCTCGGGGCGCGAAGCGGTGTCGGCCAGCCGTGCGACCCCCCGCGGCGCGGCCCTGTCGACCGCGGTGTCCCGGCCTCTCGTCCAGAACCAGATCGCCGCCCACGCGAGCACCACGACCGACAGCACGTTGGAGAGGATCGTGAAGAAGCTGAAGAAGTTCACGGTCGTGGTCAGCACATCCCCCCGCGCGTCGATCGCTCCGCCGATCGTGCGGGAAGCCTGCGCGATGATCGCCGCACCGATGAGGAGGGCGGCGGCGATCCGCAGAATGGACCAGATCTGAGCCCAGCGAGGAGTTCGGGTCATGCGCACACCCTAGCGACGGGCGGGACCGCCGCCCCGGATAGGATGGGGTGTAACCGTCCGCTACGAACGGGGGAGAGCCCATGCCAGGCATCGTGATCGTCGGAGTCCAGTGGGGAGACGAGGGCAAGGGCAAGGCCACCGATCTTCTCGGTGATCGCACGGATTGGGTCGTCAAGTTCAACGGCGGCAACAACGCGGGCCACACCGTCGTCATCGGCAACGAGAAGTACGCCCTGCACCTGCTGCCCTCCGGCATCCTCTCTCCTGGCGTGAACGCCGTCATCGGCAACGGGGTGGTCGTCGATCTCGAGGTGCTCTTCGCCGAGCTCGAGGCGCTGCACGCGCGCGGGCTCGACACCTCGCGCCTGCGGGTGAGCGCCAACGCGCACATCATCACGCAGTACCACCGCACGCTCGACAAGGTCACCGAGCGCTTCCTCGGCAAACGCCAGATCGGCACGACGGGGCGCGGCATCGGCCCCGCGTACGCCGACAAGATCAACCGCGTGGGCATCCGGGTGCAGGACCTCTTCGACGAGAACATCTTGCGCCAGAAGGTCGAGGGAGCCCTCGACCAGAAGAACCACCTGCTGGTGAAGATCTTCAACCGCCGGGCCATCACGGCCGACGAGGTCGTCGACGACCTCCTCTCGTACGCCGAGCGCCTGCGACCGCTCGTCGCCGACACGGGGCTGCTGCTCAACGACGCGCTCGACGCCGGAGACGTCGTCGTGTTCGAGGGCGGCCAGGCCACGATGCTCGACGTCGACCACGGCACCTATCCCTTCGTCACGTCGTCCTCGGCGACGGCCGGCGGCGCGGCGACGGGCGCGGGCGTCGGGCCCAACCGCCTCGATCGGATCGTCGGCATCGTCAAGGCCTACACGACCCGCGTCGGCTCAGGACCCTTCCCCACCGAGCTGTTCGACGAGAACGGCGACTTCCTGCGCTCTCGCGGGTTCGAGTTCGGCACGACGACCGGCCGCCCGCGACGGGTCGGCTGGTACGACGCGCCGATCACGCGGTACGCGACCCGGATCAACGGCATCACCGACCTCGTGCTGACGAAGCTCGACATCCTGACCGGCCTCGACCAGATCCCCGTCTGCGTCGCCTACGACGTCGACGGCGAGCGGTTCGACGAGGTGCCCGTCAACCAGTCCGACTTCCACCACGCCAAGCCGATCCTCGAGTACTTCCCCGGCTGGAAGGAAGACATCTCGGGTGCCCGCACGTTCGACGACCTCCCGCTCGAAGCGCAGGACTACGTCCTCGCCCTCGAGCAGATGAGCGGTACGCGCATCTCGGTCATCGGCGTCGGCGCCGCGCGCGACGCGGTCATCGTGCGCCACGATCTGATCGACTGATGGCCCCCTTCGACGGGCTCAGGAACCGCGAAGCGCTTCAGCCGGACGGAACCGGCTGATGCGCCCCTTCGACGGGCTCAGGAACCGCGAAGCGCTTCAGCCGGACGGAACCGGCTGATGCGCCCCTTCGACGGGCTCAGGAACCGCGAAGCGCTTCAGCCGGACGGAACCGGCTGATGCGCTTCTGGCTCGGCGGATACACCGCCGACATGGACGGCGCGGCGACGGGCATCGGCATCCTGCACGCGGGTGCTCCCGACGACGCGCTCGCCGGCGGTCCGCTCGGTTTCACGGGAAACGCCGCGGCCACGGGCGGTTCGCCGTCGTGGATCACATCGCATCCGCGGCTCGACGTGGTCTACGCGGCCCTCGAGGGAGCGGGCACGGTGCAGGCGTTCCGCCGGACCGGCGAGGCATCCTTCGCTCCACTCGGCACTCCCGTCGAGGCGGGCGAAGCCGTCTGCCATATCGCGGCGGCGCCCGACGGCTCGTCGCTCGTCGCGAGCTGCTGGGGCGATGGGCGCGTCGTCCGGATGGCGACGGATGCCTCGGGCCGCCCCTCATCGCCGGTCATCGCGCCGGCGGCCGCCGACCCGTACGCACTCGATGCGCCGTCGTCCTCGGCGGGCGATCTCGACCTCGCCGCGGCGGCCCGCGCCCTGCGCGAAGCGGCGGGTGAGGAGTACGCGCATCTCGTTCCCGACCACGACCGCGATGTCGAGCCCGCGGCGGACGAAGGGGACGAGGCATCCCGTCCCTCGCACGCACACCAGGCGGTCTTCCTCCCCGGGGGCCTCGTGGCGACGACCGACATGGGCTTGGACATCGTGCGGTTCTGGCGTCCGCGGCCGAGCGGGCTCGCGCATGTGCAGGACGTGACGCTGCCGAAGGGCTCCGGCCCCCGGCACACGGTGTGGCACCCGAGCGGGCACCTCTACGTCGTGACGGAGCTCTCGCACGAGATCTTCGTGCTGGCGGCCGACCAGGCGGGCTCGTGGCGCATCGTCGCCGGAACGCCGCTCGGCACGGGTGTCCTCCCGGGCGACACCGCCGCGGAGCTTGCGCCGTCGCGTGATGGGCACTTCCTCTACGCCGGCGTCCGGGGCAGCGACACCATCGCGGTCGTGCGCGTACGAGGCGAGGGCGATGCGCTGGAGCCCGTGGCCCTCGTCGAGGCGGGGGTGCGCTGGCCGCGGCACCACCTCGTGGTCCGCGACACGCTTCTCGTCGCGGGACAGCTGTCCGACGAGGTCGCATCGCTCGGCATCGACCTGCGGACGGGCGTCCCGGGTCGCGTGCGCCATCGCACTGCGGCCCCGTCGCCGACGTGCATCGTCGCCGCGCGCTGAGTCGCGGCATCCCTCGCCCGTCGCGGGTGAATCACGGCACCCGCCTCAGCCTCGGGGGTACCCCCTCGGATGCCTCGGGGATAGCTTGAGATCGACGCCGGGGGGCACCTCCCACCGGGACGGTGGACGCCGCTCACCAGGTGTCGACCCGTGACTTGAGAAGGGAAGACCATGGCTGAATTCCGTTACGGTCCGGTCGAGCTGTTCCTGCTCGGCCTCGAGGGGGACAGGCCCGATCCGAGGCTCGTCGCAGAGCTCGCAGAGCTCGTCGACGACGGCATCCTCCGGGTGCTCGACTTCGTCATCATCTCGAAGTCCGAGTCGGGCGACGTGACGGTCGTCGAGATCGAGGACGATGACGACGATTACGCGGCACTCGACCTCGTGCTCTCGGGCATCACCGGCGAGGAGGACATCGCGGAGCTGGCCGAGCTGGTTCCCGAAGGCGGCTCGGCAGCCGTCGTGGCGCTCGAGCTCGTGTACGCGCGCCGCCTGGCCTCGAGCCTCGCCGCGAGCGGCGGAGTGGTGCTGTCGTCGGAGCGCATCCCGGCGCCCGTCGTCAACGCCCTCGTCGACGCCGTCGAGGAAGAGGTCGCCGAAGAGCTCGTCGAAGAGTACGAAGAGATCGCCGAGAGCGAAGGAGAGAACCGATGATCCGCAGAGTTGGACGCCCCGGACTCGTGGGGCTCGCCGCCCGCACGGCTGTCGTCGCGGGCACCGCCACCGCCGTCAACGGCGCCATGAACAACCACCAGCAGCGCAAGGCGCAGGACCAGTACGAGCAGCAGCAGTACGAGGCCGCTCAGCAGCAGGCCGCCATGAACGCCGCGGCGCAGCAGGCCGTCGCCCAGCAGATGGCCTACGCTCCTCCGCCCGCCCCGGCTCCCGCAGCTCCCGCAGCTCCCGCGGGCGGCGGTGAGGACATCGTCGCCTCGCTGCAGAAGCTCTCTGCGCTGAAGGATGCCGGGGCCCTGAGCGACGCCGAGTTCGAGGCCGCCAAGGCCCGCCTCCTGGGAGGCTGACCCGGCTCCTGCCGACCTCGCCGACGGGGCGCCGCGTCCTCATCTCCAAAGGGTGAAGAGCACGGCGCCCCGTTCCATGCGGGCAACAGAATGAACGTGCGGACAGCGATCCGCAGTCAACTCATTCTGGGAGGAATGCGCATGAGTCTGTGGAGCAACTTCTGGGACGTGATCTGGTGGTTCATCTGGATCTTCGCCTTCGTGGCGTACCTCTTCGTCCTGATCTCGATCTTCAGCGACCTGTTCCGTGACCACAAGCTGAGCGGCTGGTGGAAGGCCGTCTGGATCGTCTTCCTGATCTTCGTCCCCTTCCTCACCGCCCTGATCTACCTGATCGCGCGTGGACGCGGCATGCAGGAGCGCGGCCTCGCCGAGGCGAAGCGCCAGCAGGAGGCCACGCAGGCATACATCCAATCCGTCGCAGGGAAGGGCGCGAGCCCGGCGGACGAGATCGCCAAGGCCTCGGAACTGCTCAAGGCCGGCACCATCACGCAGGCCGAGTACGACCAGCTGAAGGCACGCGCCCTCGCCTGAGTGCATCCGCCGCACGCGGAAAGACCAAGACCCCCGGCCCGGCGCCGGGGGTCTTCGTTTCGCATGCCGATGTGTGACGGTTCACTCGCGGTTCGCATGGGGTGCCACCCGTGCGCTGTAGAGTCAACCCTGCGGGCGGCGCAGGGCTCATCTGCTAAGGCTGAGCCCCGCGTGCGTACGCCGGTACCCGATCCTCGCCGCTTCGGGTGTCGTCTCCGGGGGGAGTGAAGGGAGGGCGTATGACATTGCCGTCCAGTGCTCTGTCTTCACGAACATGGACGCGGCATCAGCCGCCCACACGTCAGCCGGTCACGCTTCCCCGTCCCGCCCTGCTCCAGCTTCTCGACGAGACGGTGGATGACTTCCCCCGTCACGGTCGTGACAGCGCCCAGTGGCTTCGGCAAGACGACCGTCGTCAGCAGCTGGGCCGAGCGCACTCCGCATCTGGTGGCGTGGCTCGCCCTCGGTCCGACCGAGGAGCACTCCGTCGACGATGCGATCGTCGCGGCCATCGAGTCGGTCGTGCCGCGTGAGCAGGTGGCCGTCGCCGATCCTTTCGGCCTCGTTCCGGTCGACGGCACTCCGGATTTGCACCACCGGCTCGAGGCCGCCCTGGCCGGCATGCTCGAGCCGTTCGTCCTCGTCGTGGACGATGCGCATCGCGCCGGCAAGAGCCTGGAATCCGGGCTGCTCGCGGGGCTCATCGAGCACACGCCCGCCGCGCTGCGGATCGTCCTGGTGGGGACGCCCTCGCTCGAGCTGCTGATACCCCGCTTCATCCTGAGCCATCCGGAGGCGGTCGTCGGTGCCGAGGCGCTCGCCTTCGACTCCGCCGAGGTCGAGGCGCTCGCGCTCGCGATGGAGAGCGCTGCCGACGCGGCCGCAATCCACGCCGACACGGGCGGCTGGCCCATCGCCGTCCGCCTCGCACTCCTCTCCCGTCGGACGCCCCGCGGTTCGGCGGCCTCCCGCGCGACGGGGCTCATGCATGAGTACGTTCGTGATGTCGTACTGTCGGGGCTCGATCCGGATCTCGCGAAGTTCGTGATCGAGGCATCCGTCTGCGACGAGCTCACCCCCGAGCTGGCCGCCGAACTCACGGAGCGGCCCGATGGCGGACGGACGCTGGAGCGGTGCCGTCGCCTGGGGCTCTTCCTCGATCGCACGGAAGGCCCCGACGGGCCCCTGTACCGCTGGCACTCGCTCTTCGCGCGCCATTGCCGCGAGCTGCTCGCCGAGGAGGCCCCCCAGCGGCTGGCCGCGCTGCGTGCCCGGGCCGGCGAACTCCTCGCGCTGACGCGACCCCTCGAAGCTGTCACGCACCTGCTGGCGCTGGGGGATGCGGCCGGAGCCGAGAGGGTCATCCTCGACTCGTGGGTGGCGCTCACCGTCCTCAATGGTGCGGCGGACCTCGACCGGGCGTGCCTGGCTCTTCCTCCGGAGCGCGTGGACTGCCCCGCGATCCAGCTGGTGCGCGCGTGCGCGCGCGACGCGATCGGCGAGCATCGGGGGGCTCGCGAGCTCTTCGATGTCGCGGAGGCTGCCGCCGGCGACGACGAGACGGAACAGCGCACGCTCGAGATCGCGCGGCTGTTCTTCGTCGACGCGAGGGAGCAGATCGGTCCGGCGCTCACCGCCGTCCGGGCGCGCATGCTCACCGTGGGCACGCAGACGGCGAAGGAGCACGCGGCGCTGACCTTCGTGGTCGGCTGGACCGAGCTGCGCTTCCGCGTGAGCACTGATCGGGTGATCGAGACGCTCGAGGCGGCGGTGCGCGAGGCCGGCGCGATCGGCGACCGAGCGCTCATCCGCCGTGCGCAGGAGGTGCTCATCTACGCCCTCGTCTGGGGAGGCCGCAACACCGCCGCGCGGGCGGTGCTGACGACGCTCGACGACGACGAAAGCGATGCCACGTCATGGGTCGCCTACGTCGGAGGCAGCGGCGCCGTCGCTGCGGGACTCCTGGCATATTGGGCGCACGATCTCGAGGGCGCGGAGCTCGAGCTTCGCCGCGTGCTCGTGTTCGGCCGGACCCGGAGCACTTTCGCCGACCTCGCCCGCATCTATCTCGCCGCCACGGCCGCAGCCACCGGCGACCCGAGGCAGTGCCGACGAGCGGCCCTCGAGCTGCAGTTCCTGCCCCGCGCCGAGGTGCAGGGGGTCGAGTGGGCGAAGTTCCGCCAGCTCGCCGTGGCGATCCTGGAAGACGCGATCGGCCACCGGGAGCGGGCCCTCGAGCTGGTGCGCGGTCTGGGCGAGAGCCTGCCGATGCCCGTGGTGGCCGTGCACGCGGCCGGGATCCTCCGCCGGGCGGGCTTGTACTCCGAGGCCCTCCAGGTGCTGCGCAACCTCAAGGGATTCGGCGGGGTCTCGTATGTCCGCGTCGCGACCTATGCGACCAACGCGCTCGCACACTGGGCGAACGGGCAGCTCGAAGCCGCCCACGAGCTGTGCGAGCACGCCCTCGATGTCGCCGAGGCCGAGCTCATCCGGTTCCCCTTCTGCGAGGACGACCCCGACATGCGGGAGCTGCTCGGCGCACATGTCGCGTGGGGCACGAACCACGAGGAGTTCCTCCTCTCCTGCCTGCGTCCGACCTCGGCGAGCTCGGCGCTCGCCTTGCTGTCGGAGCGCGAGCGTGATGTCTTCGAGCAGCTGCGGACGACGCTCACGACCGTCGAGATCGCCGAGCGCCTCGGTGTCTCGGTCAACACCGTCAAGACCCACCAGCGCTCGATCTACCGCAAGCTCGGTGTGACGTCGCGCCGGGAGGCGCTGCGCCGCTACACCTGAGCGGCGCGAGGCATCCATCGCCCGATCAGGTCTTGACCTTGCGGTCCTGACGCGGGATGAAGATCTGCTTGATGATGAGCAGGATCGAAGCCGTGACCGGGATCGCGACAAGGGCGCCAAGGAGGCCCAGGAGCGTGCCGCCGACGAGAGCGCCGATCACGACGAGGGCTCCCGGCACCGACACCGTCTTGTTCATGACCCGCGGGGTGAGGACATATGCCTCGACCTGAATGTAGATCAGGTAGACGATCGCGAAGATCAGCGCGGCGACCGGATCCGAGAAGAGGGCGACGACGGTCGCGAACACCCAGTAGCAGACCGACCCGATGAGCGGGATCAGCGTGATGCAGAACGCGGCCACGGCCATGAGGAACGGGAACGGCAGACCGAGCACGAGGTGCAGGATGAGGCCGACGACCGAGTTGAAGAACGCGAGTATCACCATGCCGGTGAGGTAGCCGCCGATGGAGTCCGTGATCTGGTTGGTGAGGCTCGTGACCGTCGGGCGGCTGTGTGCCGGGGTGAGCTGAGCGAACGCGACCTTCATCGCCGGCAGCCCCGCGAGGAAGTACAGGCTCAGCACGAGGATGATGAGCAGCCCCGAGATCGCGAGGCCGATGTTGACGCCGACCTTGACGATCCCGCCGCCGATCGCCGCGAGGTTCGACGGATTGGTGAAGAACGCCTGAACCTGCTTCAGCATCGTCCCGGCCTGGCTGCCGAACGTGTCCTGCAGCCACTTGTAGAAGTCCGACTTCTGGAACTCCGCGACGAGCGACGGGATGTTCTTGATCAGCTCCTGACCCTGCGAGAACAACGCCGGGATGAGGAACCAGAGCACCAGCACGAGAAGGATCCCGAACGTGCCGTAGACGATGACGATGCCCCACGGACGCGACACGTTGCGGCGCTCGAGCCGCTTGACGACAGGGTCGAGCGCGAGGGCGACGAACAGGGCCATCACGATGTAGATCACGATCGTCGAGAGGTTGACGAAGGCGACTCCCAGCGCGATGGCCGCAAGTGCGCCGATCGTGAGGACGAGCCCGGTCGCGAACGGGTGGCCGACGTTCGTCCACACCTCGCGCTGCGGCCTGTCGACGATGACGGCGGGAATGAGCTCGTTCACGCTCGCATCGGCGGCGTCCGTGCCGGCCGCCGGAGCGGCGTCCGTGCCGGCCGCCGGGTCGGCGGAGAGTGGGCGGGCACCCTCGATGGCTTCGGTCATGGCCACACTCTAGGCCTTACCCCCTCGCGATAGGGTCGAGGAACGAGGAGGAACCACCCATGACAGGCGAGGACCCGACGCTGACTCTCCAGCGTCTGCGAGGAAGCATCGACAACATCGACGCGGCGCTCGTCTTCATGCTGGCCGAGCGCTTCCGCTGCACCAAGCAGGTCGGCGAGCTCAAGGCCGAGCACGGGATGCCGGCTTCCGATCCGGCCCGCGAGGAGCAGCAGATCGCGCGCCTCCGCTCGCTCTCGCACGAGGCCGAACTCGATCCCGAGTTCGCCGAGAAGTGGTTCAACTTCGTCGTCGCCGAGGTCATCCGGCACCACACCGCGGCCGCCGACGGCCGCTGACCCGATGGAAGGTCCGATCGCCTTCGTCCTGGGTGGGGGAGGCGTGCGGGGCGCGGTGGAGATCGGGATGATCCGCGGGCTCTTCGAGTCGGGCGTGCACCCGGACCTCGTTGTCGGGACGTCGATCGGCGCGATCAACGGCGCACTCGTGGCGAAGGATCCGACGCTGGGCGTCATCGACACGCTCCTGCACGCGTGGACGTCGCCCGAGGCGAGCGCCGTCTACGGCGACTCGCTCATGAGCCAGCTGGGCCGGCTCGTGAAGACCAAGACGCACCTCAACTCCCCGCTTCCGCTCCGCGTGCTCCTCGAGCACAGCCTCGGCGCCTCGACGCGGTTCGAAGACCTCGCGGTCCCGCTGCAGGTGGTCGCGGCGAGCATCGAGCGGGCCGCCGAGCACGTCTTCGACTCGGGCCCGCTCATCGACGCGATCCTCGCCTCGGCATCCGTCCCGGGCCTGCTCCCACCCACGGCGATCGACGGCGAGCACTACATGGACGGCGGGATCGTCAACTCGATCCCGATCGAGCAGGCCGTAGCGGCCGGTGCGCGGACGATCTTCGTGCTGCAGGTCGGCCGCGTCGAGACGCCGCTCGTCGTGCCGCGTTCGGCGGTCGACACGGCGCGGGTCGCCTTCGAGATCGCGCGCCGTCACCGCTTCGCGCGAGACCTCGCAACGCTTCCCGAGGGCGTCGACCTCTTCGTGCTGCCGAGTGGCGGACCCATCGAGGGCGACGACTCGCTGCGTGCGTACCGCCGTCTCGACACCCTCGAGCAGCGGATCGAGCGCGCGTACGAGGCGACGAGGGACTTTCTCTTCGCACGCGGGATGCCTCCGCTCGGCGCGGACGGCAGCGCCCAGCCACGCGGAGCCGACGAGGCGGGGGAAGCGCAGGGCGGCGGAGCCGAGGCATCCGTCGACGGAAGGGCGCCCGAATGAGGCTGCCTCCCAAGTGGGTGCGCCGCGTGATCCTCGCCCCTCTCGTCATCGTCGTGGCGCTGCTGCTCGTCGTCACGATCCCGCTCTGGCTGCTCGGCGCGATCGGCCTGACGTCGCTCGTCCCCGGCCGCTTCCGGCTGCCGCGCGTGCTCTGGCTCGTGACGGTGTACCTGCTGTGGGACTCGGCGCTCCTCGTTGTGATGTTCGCCCTCTGGATCGCGTCCGGGTTCGGCTGGAAGCTCGACACCCCCGCCTTTCGCGCAGCGCACTACCGCATCGGCGCCCGCGGGCTCGAGATCCTCTTCGACGTGTTCGGGTCGGTGCTGCGGCTCGCGATCGTCACGTCCGGCAGCGATGCGGAAGAGACGGATGCCGCGACCGCCGCCTTCGATGCGCTCTTCGCCCCCGGCACTCCGCTCGTCGTGGCGAGCAGGCATGCGGGGCCGGGCGACTCGTTCATCCTCATCCACACGCTGCTCAACGAGGTCGACCGGCGTCCGCGCATCGTGCTCAAGTACACGATGCAGTGGGACCCCGCGATCGACGTGCTCCTCAACCGCATCCCCACCCGGTTCATCGTCCCGTCAGGCTTCGGAGGGAAGACGCACGGCGGCGGGCACAGTGTAGAAGAGAGTCTCCGCGACCTCGCGACGGACCTCGGGCCGGACGACGCCTTCGTGATCTTCCCGGAGGGTGGCAACATGACGTCGACCCGCCGGCGCAGCCGCATCGACCGGCTCCGCGACGCCGGGCGCACAGCTCTCGCCGACCGCGCCGAGGCCATGACCCACGTCATGCCTCCCCAGCCGGGCGGCATGTACGCGGCGCTCGAGGCATCCGTCGACGCCGACGTCGTGTTCATCGCACACACGGGTCTTGACCGCCTCGTGACGATGGCGGACATCTGGCGCGATCTGCCGATGGACAAGCGCATCACGATGCGCGCCTGGCGCGTGCCCCGGGCCGAGATCCCGGCGGAGCGCGACGCCCAGGCCGAGTGGCTCTTCGCGTGGTTCGAGCGCATCGACGGCTGGATCGCCGCGCAGACACCTATCGACGAGAAGGCCGGACCCCCGCCTCTCGCGTGACCCGTCAGGGACGGGGCTTGGGGCGGACGATCCGCCCCGGCGCGGTGTCGGTCGTGCGCGACGGCACGGGCCATGTCTGACCGGGGCGCGATGCGCCGGGTGCCGGAGCGCGCATGGGCTGAGGAGCTCCGGATGCCTCGGCTCCGCCAGCCCCGGGAGCCGCGGTGGGCTGGGGAGCCGGAGGTGTGGCGGGAGCCGCGCCGGCGGCGGAGCCTGCGCCGGCCGACCCCACGGCGGGCGAGCGAACCGGGACCGGCTCGGCGGGCGGGGACGCGGCATCCGTCGTCCGAGCGGAGGACGATGCGGCCGAGGGGCCGGCCGTCAGCTCGTGGCCGACCTGCTTCTCGAGCACGACGATGGCCTCGTCTGAGAGCGAGATGAGCCCGTCGAGCTCTTCGCGGACGCGCTTGTAGGCGAGTTGCCGCTCTGCCGGCGTCGCCGCCTGGTCGATCGCGACGGTGAGGAGCTGCTTCGCGGTGTCGAGCCGCTTGCGCTCGACGTCGGTGAAACCGGAGTCCTTGATGCGCCGCGCGTCGCGCTCAGCGACGTCGAACGCCACCTCGTAGTCGGTGACGGCGTCCCGGTACTCCGTGAACTGGGCCTTGGTCAGCCGCGTCTTCGCGGTCGGGGGGCGTAGCCCGTCGGCGACCTTCTTGGCGCGGAGGAACGCCGCCGTGAGGGGCTGCCGTCCGTCGCTCATCGCCGGGAAGGCGATGAGCTTCGAGACGTCCAGCTCGTACTCGAGCCAACGGGCGGTCACGGCGTCATGAGCGGCGAACAGGCGCTCGAGCTGGCTCGCCGCCGCCGACGCGTGGCCGTGCGCGGTGGGCGCCGGTTGCGCGTCGGGCAGCTGCTGCGCCACCGAGCCGGTGACGGGGTAGGCGATGCGGCCGCGAGCCGCCGCCTGCGCGGCCTTCAGCTCGGCCTTCGCGTGCAGCACTTCGAGCCGCCGCCGATGCCGGCGGCGCGCACCACGTTCCCAGGCGCTTCCGAGAGAGGCCAACACGCCGAAAAGCGGGAAGATCAGCCACCAGAAGCCGCCGATGAACTGGAAGATCGGCTCCACCCTGTCATGCTAACGGCGCAGCGGCGTCCGCGTCCGGAGAGTCAGACGACGGTCAGGAAGCGGAGCGCTGGGAACCCCGAGCGGGCACCGGCCAGACCGGCTGACGGGAGTCTCGCGCCGGTGGCGGTGGGGTGCGCTGCGGCGGGGGCGGGGCATCCGTCCTCTGCGAGGAGGCAGCCGAAGGCGCCTTGGCCGTTCGCGGGGCAGTCATGTCGTTGAGGCGCTGCGCCATCGCCACGATCGACGGGGCGTTGTCGCTCGCCCACGCGATCGCTGCGCTCGAGCGGTCGATGAACTGCTGGGCGGCCGCCGCCCAGACGACGGCCGGTTCCGGCCGAGGCTCGGGCGCGACCATCCCGGCGGCTCGCGCCTCCTGCCACGCCAGGCGCTCGGCGGCCTCGAAGGTGCGCGCGAGCTCGTCGACGGCATTGCGGTAGGCGACGTACTGCACCGGGGTCATCCGCGTCTGCGATGACGGCGGCCGGAGGCGCTGCGCCTCAGCGCGGGCCGTCAGGTAGGCGGCGGTCGCAGGCACACGGCCGTCGCTCATGCCAGGGAACACGATCCGGCGGGCGGGGTCGGTCTCGTACGCGAGCCAGCGCTGCGTGATGTCGTCGTGCGCCGCCATCACGCGGGCGAGAGGCCGGTGCTCGGGGTCGGTCGTCGCGGCGAGCCCCGCGCGGGCGGCGCTGACGCGCACCCGCCGCATCCGAACTTCGGTCGCGGCCGCCCGCACTTCTCGCTGCGCGACGGCGAGGCGCCGACGCGCGGCTGCGACGTCCGAGCCTGAGGCTCGCGCCGCGGCCCGCTCCGCCTGCACGTGCTCGAGTTCTGCGCGGGCGAGCTTCAGCGCGCCGCGTGTCGACCACGCGTGCGCGCGAGCGTCGTGCAGTTCGAGTCGCGCGGCGTCGTACTCCAGCCGACGCGCGTCGATGGTGCGCTGATGGCGCATTCCGAGCATCGCAATCACCCCCGCCCCGGTCGTGACCGGCACGATCCACCACAGCTCGGCGATCATCGCCCACAGCGGATCCACGCCGCCATGCTAGCCCGGGCACGGCCCCGACGGCTGGGGATCAGCCGAATCCCTTGGGCGGGAGGCATCGCCTCCGCGGGGGGTTCGCGCTCAGCCGAAGAGCAGAGCGAGGACCGTCGCGCCGCCGCCGACGATGATGAGACTCACGATGACGATCCACGCCGTCACCTTGACGCGGCGCTGTCGCGCGCCGTTGAAGTCGGCGTACTCGTCGTCGTGGGACATGCGTTCAGTTTAGGCGTGGGACCCGCGCGTGCCGGCAGGCTCGGCGACCGTCGGCCCGAAGAACGCCGGAAGCGTCGCACTCGACAGGTCGCGCAGCTCGGCGAGCGGCAGCGTGAAGAGGCCCTGCACCTCGAGGACCGCGCCCTCGGCGGCGGGCGCGTCGGTCACGCCGATGCGGAGCACCGGGTAGCCGCGTCCTTCGCAGAGCCCGCGGAACTTCACGTCGTCCTCGCGCGGCACGCTGACGATGACACGGCCGGTCGACTCCGAGAAGAGGGCGGTCGCGGCATCCACCCCGTCGCGCTCCATGATCTCGGTGAGCCACACGCGTGCGCCGACACCGAAGCGCATGACGCCCTCGGCGAGGGCCTGCGCCAGACCGCCGGAGGAGAGGTCGTGCGCGCTCGAGACGAGGGACTGCAGGGATGCCGCGTGCAGCAGCTCTGCGAGCCGCTTCTCGTGACCGAGGTCGACCGCGGGCGGCCGTCCGCCGAGGTGGCCGTGCACCGTGCCGGCCCACGCCGATCCGCTGAGCTCGGTGGCGGTGACGCCGAGGAGGTAGATGTTCTCCCCTTCGTCCTGCCACCCCGAGGGGATGCGACGGGCGACGTCGTCGATGATGCCGAGCACGCCCACGACCGGAGTCGGGAAGATCGGCACGTCGCCGGTCTGGTTGTAGAAGCTGACGTTGCCGCCCGTGACGGGGATGCCGAGCTCGAGGCATCCGTCGGCGAGGCCGTCGACCGCCTGCGAGAACTGCCACATGACCTCGGGGTTCTCGGGCGAGCCGAAGTTGAGGCAGTCGGTGACGGCGGTCGGGATGGCGCCGGTGACGGCGACGTTGCGGTACGCCTCGGCGAGGGCGAGCTTGGCCCCCTGGTAGGGGTCGAGCTGGCAGAAGCGGCCGTTGCAGTCGGTGGCGATCGCGAAGCCGAGGCCGGAGTGCTCGTCGACGCGCACCATGCCGGCGTCGTCCGGGAACGACAGGGCGGTGTTGCCCATGACGTAGCGGTCGTACTGGTTCGTGACCCAGTCGGTGTCGGCGAGGTTCGGGCTCGCCACGAGCTGCGCGAACTGCGAGCGGAGTGTCTCGGGGTCGTTCGACCGGGGCAGGGCGGATGCGGAGTCGTCGCGGAGGGCGTCGATCCACGCCGGATAGGCGACGGGCCGCTCGTACACGGGGCCGTCCACAGCGACCGTCGAGGGGTCGACGTCGACGATCTGCTCGCCGTGCCAGAAGATCTGCAGGCGTCCGTCGCCCGTGACCTCGCCGAGCACGGAGGTCTCGACATCCCACTTCTTCGTCACGGCGAGGAAGGCGTCGAGCTTCTCGGGCGCCACGATCGCCATCATGCGCTCCTGGCTCTCGCTCATGAGGATCTCCTCGGGCGTGAGCGACGGGTCGCGCAGCAGCACCTTCTCGAGGTCGACGCGCATGCCCGAGCCGCCGTTGGCCGCGAGCTCGCTCGTCGCGCACGAGATGCCGGCGGCGCCGAGATCCTGGATCGCCTCGACGAGCTCGCCCTTGTAGAGCTCGAGGCAGCACTCGATGAGCACCTTCTCGGCGAAGGGGTCGCCGACCTGCACGGCCGGCCGCTTGGTCGGACCGCCCTCCGAGAACGTGTCGGACGCGAGGATGGATGCCCCGCCGATGCCGTCGCCGCCGGTGCGGGCTCCGAAGAGCACGACCTGGTTGCCAGCGCCCGACGCGTTGGCGAGCTTGAGGTCTTCGTGGCGAAGGACGCCGACGGCGAGCGCGTTGACGAGAGGGTTGCCCTGGTAGACCGAGTCGAAGACGGTCTCGCCGCCGATGTTGGGCAGGCCGAGACAGTTGCCGTAGAACGAGATGCCGCTGACGACGCCGTGGACGACGCGCGCAGTGTCGGGGTCGTCGATCGCGCCGAAGCGCAGCTGGTCCATGACGGCGACGGGGCGGGCACCCATCGAGATGATGTCGCGCACGATTCCGCCGACGCCGGTCGCGGCGCCCTGGAACGGCTCGATGTAGCTCGGGTGGTTGTGGCTCTCGACCTTGAAGGTGACGGCCCAGCCCTCGCCGATGTCGACGACGCCGGCGTTCTGGCCCATGCCGACCATGAGCCGGGTCTTCATCTCGTCCGAGACCTTCTCGCCGAACTTGCGGAGGTAGATCTTCGACGACTTGTAGGAGCAGTGCTCCGACCACATGACCGAGTACATCGCCAGCTCGCCCGACGTGGGACGGCGGCCGAGGATGCTCTTGATCTGCTGGTACTCGTCGTCCTTCAGCCCCAGAGCGCCGTACGGCTGCTCCTTCTCGGGCGTCGCCTCGGCGTTCGAGACGGTGTCGGCGACAGGACGGACGGATGCCTCGGCCGATGCCGAAGAAGCGGGGGTGGTCACGCGGCTGAACTCCTGGATCGAGGGTGCCGGACGGCATCCATCCTACTTGGGGTCTTGACCCCGCCGATCGGCGGCGCTAACGTACAACCAAATGGTTGTACATATGGAGCTCGAAGACGATGAGATCGACCGGATCTTCCACGCGCTCGCCGCGGCGACGCGCCGCGACATCCTTCGCCGCACGATCGAGCGCGAGCAGTCGGTGTCGATGCTCGCGCGCGACTACGACATGTCGTTCGCCGCGGTGCAGAAGCACGTCGCGGTGCTCGAAGCGGCCGGTCTCATCGTCAAGCGCGCCGAGGGTCGCGAGCGGCTCGTGCGGGCGGACCCGGCCGTGATCGCCCGCGCCCGCCAGCTGCTCGACCGCTTCGAGACCATGTGGCGCGCCCGCGTCGATCGCCTCGACGCCCTGCTGGCCGAAGACGAATCCCCAGAGAACACCTCGAACAACACCTCGAATGAAGGAGAGTGACATGCCCGTCACCGACGTCACCACCGATGCCGAAGCCCTCACCATGACGCTCACGGCCGAGTTCGCCGCTCCGGTCGAGCGGCTCTGGGAGGCCTTCACCGAGCCGCGTCAGCTCGAGCGGTTCTGGGGCCCTCCCGGCTACCCCGCCACCTTCACCGAGTTCGACCTCTCCGCCGGAGGCCGCGCGAGGTATCACATGACGGGCCCGAAGGGCGAGCAGTTCGACGGGGTGTGGGAGTTCCTCGAGATCGACGGGCCTCGCACGTTCACCGCACTCGACTCGTTCGCGAATGAGGACGGCGAGGTCGTGGCCGACATGCCCACCTCGCGCATGGTGTTCACGTTCGCGCCGACCGCCACCGGATCGCGGCTGGTCAACACGACGCACTTCGACTCGGCAGAGGCCCTGGAGAAGGTCGTCGAGATGGGCGCCGTCGAAGGCTCGACGCTGGCGATGAACCAGCTCGACCGCGTGCTCGAGGGCCTGCGCGCCTACGCCGCCGGCAAGGGGACGCAGACCGAGATCCTCGACGACACGCACGTGCGGATCACGCGGCTCGTCGAAGGTCCGCGCGACCTGGTGTGGCGCGCGCACCAGGAGCCGGAGCTCATGAAGCAATGGCTGCTCGGCCCGGACGGCTGGCGCATGTCGGTGTGCGAGATCGACCCCTCGGTCGGCGGCCGGTACCGCTACGCGTGGGAGCCGGTCGACGGTGGGCCCGGCGAGGCGTTCGGGTTCGACGGCGAGACGCTCCTGTCCGAGGCGCCGCGCCGCGCCGTCACGACGGAGCACATGACCGGCACCGACTACCCCTCGACGCTCAACGACCTGAGCCTCGAGGAGGAGGACGGCGCGACGCTCATCACGCTCGTCATCGAGTATCCCGACCGCCAGACGCGCGACATGGTGCTCGCGACCGGCATGACCGAGGGCATGGAGGCGAGCTACGGCCGCCTCGAGGGGGTTCTCGAGCGCGTCGGCTGACGCACCGCGGAGGGGAGGGGATGCCTCGGGGTCGAGGCATCCCCTCCCCTTAGGCTGACCGCATGGACTTCTCGCTCGAGCTCACGCCCGACCTGATCGCCGTCTTCTTCACTCTCTTCGTCCTCGAGATCGTCCTGGGCGTCGACAACGTCATCTTCATCTCGATCCTCGCCTCGAAGCTGCCCAAGGAGCAGCAGGCCCGGGCGCGCAACCTCGGCCTCACGCTCGCGATGCTCATCCGGGTGCTGCTCGTGTTCGCGGCGGGGTGGATCATCACCCTGACCGAGCCCGTCGTCACTCTGTGGGGCATCGACTTCTCGTGGAAGGACTTCATCCTCATCGCGGGCGGTCTCTTCCTCGTCTACAAGGCCGTCACCGAGATCCACCACAAGCTCGAGGGGGCCGCGGAGGAGCACGGAGCCTCAGGCGGCAGAAGCGTCACCTTCGGCGCGGTGATCGCGCAGATCCTCCTCCTCGACATCGTGTTCTCGCTCGACTCCGTCATCACGGCGGTGGGCATGACGTCGAACATGATCGTGATCATCACGGTCGTCGTGCTCTCGTTCGGCATCATGCTCTTCGCGTCGCGCTTCATCTTCGCGTTCGTGAACAAGCATCCGACGGTCAAGATGCTCGCACTGTCGTTCCTGCTGCTGATCGGCGTCTTCCTGATCGCCGAGGGCTTCCACTTAAAGATCGACAAGGCCTTCATCTACGGGCCGATGGTGTTTGCAATCTTCGTCGAGGCCCTCAACCTCACCTACTCCGCGCGCAAGGCCAAGCGCGAGCAGCGCACGCGCACGCCCGTGCAGCTGCGCCCGCAGTACCCCGACGTCGACGAGTCCGTCGCGGTCACCGCGGCCCTGTCCGCCGAGCCGGGCGCGGGCGCGGTCGGCCTCTCGCGCAAGCCCGTCCAGGGCGACGGCTCGACCCTCGAGCGCGGCGGCCTGGGCTGACGCGTCGCCTTCGACCGACCCGTCCCGGCGCGCTCGGCGCCACGAGTCGCCGCTCTCATCGACAGGTCGACCACCTGTCGACCGGGTGCGGGAACGGATGCCCGGCGCCGGGGCCGCCCGGAGGTCAGGCCGGGGCCGGAGCGTGGGTGAGGACGAGGCGGTAGCCCATGCCGGACTCGGTCAGCAGGTGGGCCGGGCGCGCGGGGTCGGGCTCGAGCTTCTTGCGCAGCTGCGACATGTAGAGCCGAAGGTACCCGGTGTCGGCGACCTGGTCGGTGCCCCAGATGTCCTTGAGCAGCGTCTGCCGGGTCACGAGCGAGCCGGCGTTGCGGGCGAGGAACTCGAGCATCCGCCACTCGGTCGGCGTGAGGTGCACGCGCGAGCCGGCGCGGGTGACGGTCTTGGCCGCGAGGTCGATCGTGACGTCGGCGAACGACACGACGGGCTCGCCGCCCGCCGCACCGGCACGACGGGACAGGGCACGCAGGCGCGCGAGGAGCTCGTCGATCTGGAACGGCTTCGTGACGTAGTCGTCGGCTCCGGCATCCAGCGCCTCGACCTTGTCGGCGGAGCCCGTGCGGCCCGAGACCACGATGATCGGCACGCTCGTCCAGCCGCGCAGGCCCTGGATGACGGCGACCCCGTCGAGGCGCGGCATCCCGAGGTCCAGCAGCACGATGTCTGGATGCGCCTGGGCCGCGAGGGCGATCGCGGCGGCCCCGTCGGGCGCCGCGACGACCTCGTAGCCGTGCGCACCGAGCGTGATGCGCAGAGCCCGGACGAGCTGCGGGTCGTCGTCGGCGATGAGGATCTTCACTGCGCGGCCTCTCGAACGGGGACGGATGCCTCGGCAACGGGCAGCTCGACGACCATCGTCAGTCCGCCGCCCGGGGTGTCCTCCGGCGTCAGCGTGCCGCCCATCCCCTCGGCGAACCCGCGCGAGAGAGCGAGGCCGAGCCCCAGGCCGGTCGTGTTGTCGGTGTCGCCGAGGCGTTGGAAGGGAGAGAAGATGTCGTCCTGCCGTTCTGGTGCGACCCCCGCGCCGTGGTCGACGACGCGGATCTGGGCGCGCGAGCCCAGGCGGCTCGTCGCGACCCGCACCCGCGTACCCGGCGCGGTGTACCGCACGGCGTTGGCGAGGACGTTGACGACGACGCGCTGCAGCAGCACAGGATCGGCGCGCAGCGCGGGCAGGTCCGGGTCGAGTGAGAGCTCGACGGCGTCCGGCCCGAGGCCGAGCTCGTCGACGGCGGCGAGGATCGTGCCCGCCGAGTCGACGGCCGAGACCGACACGGCGAGCACCCCGGCCTGCACGCGGCTCACATCGAGCAGATCGGTGACGAGCGCCGAGAGGGTCGCGAGGCTCTCGTCAGCCGTCGCCAGGAGCTCTTGCCGGTCTTCTGCACTGAGGCTCGGTCCCGCGGCGCGCAGGCCGCCGATCGCCGCGACGGCGGCGGCGAGGGGCCGACGGAGATCGTGGCTCACGGCCGACAGGAGCGCCGAGCGCACCTGGTCGGTCTCGGCGAGGAGGCCGACCTCGCGGGCCGTCTCGGTCAGCGCGGAGTGCTCGAGCGCCGCGCCGAGCTGCGCGATGGTGACGTCGAGGAGCCGGCGGGCCGAGGCATCCATCTCCCCCTCCGTGCAGTTCGAGGAACGCACTCGGCTCCGCGGGGTCGCCCACGGGGAGCCGCGTCATGCGCTCGTCGGGTACGGGTTCGCCGTCGGTGGCGAGCACTCGGCCGTCTGCCGCTACGAGCCGCACGCCGGTCATGCCGAACGCCTCCCGCGTACGGCTCACCAGGGCGGGGATCGCGCTCTCGCCGCGCAGGACGCTGCCGGCGACGGTGGCGAGGAGCTCCGACTCGGCGGCCGCTCGCTGCGCCACCCGCGTGCGGCGTGCGGCCTGGTCGACGACCCAGCTGACGAGGATCGCGATGACGACGTAGAGCACGAGCGACAGCGCATGGTCCGGGTCGGCGATCGTGACGGTGAAGAGCGGTGCGATGAAGAGGAAGTCGAGCGTCAATCCCGACAGGACCGCGGCGAACAGGGCCGGCCAGATGCCGCCGACGAGCGCCACGACCACGACGAGCAGCTGGTAGGCCAGCACATCGGCCGTGATGGAGTCGTTGCTCGAGGTGGCGTAGAGCAGCCACGACAGCAGCGGTCCGCCGACGAGCGCGAGGGCGAAGCCGAGGCTGCGGCGCTTGACGCTCAGCGCGCCGCCGGTCACGCGCGGGAGGTGCACGCCGCGCGCGGCAGCGGCATGCGTCACGATGTGCACGTCGATGTCGCCGGATTCCCGAACGACGGTCGCGCCGATGCCGGCGCCGGTGAGGAGCGTCGCGAGGCGCCCGCGTCGGCTCGCGCCGATGACGAGCTGTGTCGCGTTGACCGAGCGGGCGAAGTCGACGAGCGCGCGCGGGACGTCGTCGCCGACCACCTGGTGATAGGTGCCGCCGAGAGACTCGACCAGAGCCCGCTGCTGCGCGAGCGCGCCGGGTGTCGCGGCGCGCAGACCGTCCTGGCTGGACACGTGAACGGCGAGCAGCTCTCCCCCCGCCGATCGCGCGGCGATGCGGGCGCCGCGGCGGATCAGCGTCTCGCCCTCCGACCCGCCCGTCAGTGCGACGACGACGCGCTCGCGCGCCTGCCACGTGCCCTCGATGCCGTGCTCGGCGCGGTAGAGCTTGAGCGCGCTGTCGACCTCATCGGCGAGCCACAGGAGCGCGAGTTCGCGGAGAGCCGTGAGGTTGCCCAGGCGGAAGTAGTTCGACAGGGCGGCGTCGATCCGCTCCGCGGGGTAGACGAGCCCGGCCGAGAGTCGGTCGCGCAGCGACTGGGGGGCGAGGTCGACGACCTCGACCTGATCGGCACCTCGGACCACGGCATCCGGAACCGTCTCGCGCTGTGCGACGCCCGTGATCTGCTCGACGACGTCGCCCAGCGACTCGATGTGCTGCACGTTGACGGTCGTGATGACGTCGATTCCGTCGTCGAGCAGCTCTTGGACGTCCTGCCAGCGCTTCTCGTGGCGCGAGCCGGGCGCGTTGGTGTGCGCGAGCTCGTCGACGAGGGCGATATCCGGATGCCGCTCCTTGACCGCCTCGACATCGAGCTCGCTCAGCTCGACGTCGCGGTGGCGCACGGTGCGACGGGGAACGATCGGCAACCCCTCCGTCAGCGAGGCCGTCGCGGAGCGCCCGTGCGTCTCGACGAGGCCGATCACGACATCCCGTCCGTCGGCACGCAGCCGCCGTCCCTCTTCGAGCATCTCGTACGTCTTGCCCACGCCGGGCGCGGCGCCCAGGAGCACCCGCAGCCGTCCTCGTTTCATCGGCGGAGCCTCCTTCCCGACCTGCTCGTATCGATGGTGTCACTCACCCGCGGCATTGTGTCGGTGCGCTGTGGGGCGACCCGCCGGATGCCGCGGCCGAGCGGGGCGGTGGGCTGCTCGCCCGCGGAGGTTGGCGGCTGGGTGGGCACGGGACCCGCCGGATGCCGCGGGTGAGCGAGGGTGGACGGAGCGGCGCCGTCGGCTCAGCGGTGCGCATCGAGTGCCAGGTTGAGCTCGAGGACGTTGACGCGGGGCTCGCCCAGGTATCCGAGGTCGCGCTGCTGGATGTGCGCCTCGACGAGGGCGCGCACCTCGTCCTCCGCGAGCCCGCGGGCGGAGGCGACCCGCGACACTTGGAGCAGCGCGTATGCCGGGCTGATGTGCGGGTCGAGGCCGGACGCGGAGGCCGTGACGGCGTCGGCCGGGATATCGGCGACGTCGACGCCGTCCAGGGCTGAGATGGAGGCCTGCCGCTCCTCGATCGCGTTCACGAGGTGGTCGTTCTCGGAGCCGTAGTTCGAACCGCTCGACGCCGCGCCGTCGTACCCGTCACCCGCGGCGGAGGGACGGGACTGGAAATACTGCCGCAGCGGTGAGCCATCGGCATCGGTCCATGACTGCCCGATGAGCGCGCTGCCGACGGTCTCACCCCGGGCGTTGTCGACCAGGGAGCCGTTCGCCTGCCACGGCAGGACCAGCTGTCCGACGCCGGTGATGAGCAGCGTGTAGCCGAGGCCGAGCACGACCGTGAAAACGAGCATGGCGCGGACAGCGACGCCCGTCGTGCGGAGGGTGGTTCGCGTGGACATGGGTTTCCTTACGAGAGCCGGGTCAGAATCCGGGGACGAGGCTCACGACGATGTCGATGAGCTTGATGCCGATGAACGGCGCGATGATCCCGCCGAGTCCGTAGACGAGGAGGTTGCGGCTGAGGATCGACGACGCGCTCGCCGGACGATAGGCGACGCCCCGGAGGGCGAGCGGGATGAGCAGCACGATGATGATCGCGTTGAAGATGATCGCGCTGGTCACCGCGGACGCCGGCGAGCTGAGCTGCATGACGTTGAGCGCCGCGAGGCCGGGGAACACCCCCATGAACATCGCCGGGATGATGGCGAAGTACTTCGCGATGTCGTTCGCGAGCGAGAACGTCGTCAGCGCGCCGCGCGTGATGAGCAGCTGCTTGCCGATCCGCACGATGTCGATCAGCTTCGTCGGGTCGCTGTCGAGGTCGACCATGTTGCCGGCCTCCTTGGCCGCCGCCGTGCCGGTGTTCATGGCAACGCCGACGTCGGCCTGTGCGAGCGCGGGCGCGTCGTTGGTGCCGTCGCCCGTCATCGCGACGAGGTTGCCTCCCTGCTGCTCGCGCTTGATGAGGGCCAGCTTGTCCTCGGGCGTCGCCTCGGCGAGATAGTCGTCGACGCCCGCCTCCTTGGCGATCGCGCGGGCCGTGAGCGGGTTGTCGCCCGTGATCATGACGGTGCGGATGCCCATCGAGCGGAGCTCCGCGAAGCGATCGCGCAAGCCGTCCTTCACGACGTCCTTGAGGTGGATCACGCCGAGGACACGCCCTGCTCCCGTCCCGGAGGCCCCCGCGGTCCCTGAGCCCCCAGCGGTCCCGAAGCGCCCAGCGGTCCCGAAGCCCCCCGCGGTCCCCGAGCTCGTCGAGGGGTCGAGAACCGCTACGACGAGCGGCGTCCCGCCCGATGCGGCGATATCGTCGGTCACGCTCCTGAGCCGGTCGCGCACCTCTGACGAGAGAGGCGATCCGGATACCTCGAGCCACGCGGTGACGGCAGACCCGGCGCCCTTGCGCACCTGCGTGCCGTCGGCGAGGTCGACCCCGCTCATCCGCGTCTGCGCCGTGAAGGGAACGATGACGGCATCCGTCGGGAGGGAGACATGGATGCCGCGCACCGCGGCCAGCTCGACGACCGACGTGCCCTCGGGTGTGGGGTCGGCGAGGGATGAGAGAGCGGCGGCGTGGGCGAGTTCGCCGGCGTTCGACCCTTCGACGGGCTCAGGGAGCGCGGCGAGCAGGATGAAGTCCGTCGCACGACGATTGCCGTACGTGATCGTTCCGGTCTTGTCGAGGAGCAGCGTCGTGACGTCGCCCGCTGCCTCCACGGCACGGCCCGACATCGCGAGCACGTTCCGCTGCACGAGCCGGTCCATCCCGGCGATGCCGATCGCCGAGAGGAGCGCCCCGATCGTCGTGGGGATGAGGCACACGAGGAGTGCGACGAGCACCGCGATGCTCACCGGCGACGCCGCATAGGACGCGATGGGGTTGAGCGTCAGCACGACGACGACGAAGACGATCGACAGGCTCGCGAGAAGGATCCCGAGCGCGATCTCGTTCGGCGTCTTCTGCCGGCTCGCACCCTCGACGAGCGCGATCATGCGGTCGACGAACGTCTCGCCGGGCTTCGACGTGATGCGCACGACGATCCGGTCCGACAGCACGCGTGTTCCGCCGGTCACGGCGCTCCGGTCGCCGCCCGACTCCCGGATCACGGGCGCGGACTCGCCCGTGATCGCCGACTCGTCCACGGTCGCGATGCCGGAGACGATGTCGCCGTCGCCCGGGATGAGCTCGCCGGCCGTCACGACGACGACGTCCCCGAGGGTGAGTTCGGACGAGGCCACCTGCACGAGCTCGGCGCCGCGGGCCGTGGCATCCGTCGTCTCGTCGTAGGCGGTGACGCGATGGGCCATCGTCGAGGTGCGGGTCTTTCGGAGCGTCGCCGCCTGAGCCTTGCCGCGACCCTCCGCGACGGCCTCGGCGAGGTTCGCGAAGAGGACGGTGAGCCAGAGCCAGATCGCGATGCTCCACGTGAAGCCGAACGGAACCGGGGTGCCGCCGGACACCTCCGAGCCGAGGAGGGGCTCGGCGATCGCGAGCACTGTCGTGAAGGCGGCTCCGACCCAGACGAGGAACATGACCGGGTTGCGCCACAGCGCGGCGGGGTGGAGCTTGCGAAGTGCGGCCGGAAGCGCGTTGACGAGCTGCGCCCAGGTGAAGGCGCGACCGCGCGGCGGCTTCGGGGTGATCGAACCGCCGATCGGCCCTTCAGAGGGTTCAGGAGCCGACGAGGTGGTGAGAATCGAGGCCATTTCAGACGAGCCCTTCCGCCAGCGGACCCAGCGTGAGAACAGGGAAGTAGGTGAGTGCCGTGATGACGACCGCGACGACGGCGAGGAGGCCGACGAACTGCGGACGGTAGGTGGGCAGCGTTCCGGTCGTCGACGGGATGCGCTCCTGGGCGGCGAGGGAGCCGGCGAGCGCGAGCACGAGCACGATGGGTACGAAACGTCCAAAGAGCATCGCGACGCCGAGCGCTGTGTTGAGCCATGGCGTGTCGGCTGTCAGCCCCGCGAATGCCGAGCCGTTGTTGTTGGCCGCTGAGGTGAATGCGTAGAGCACTTCGCTCAGACCGTGCACGCCCGGGTTCGAGATCGAGACGTTCTCAACCTCTTGCCGCACGAGCGGGATGGCGAAGCTCAGCGCGCTGCCTGTGAGCACGAGGATCGGCGTCACGAGGATGTAGAGGCTTGCGAGCTTGATCTCACGCGGGCCGATCTTCTTGCCGAGGTACTCCGGGGTGCGGCCGACGAGCAGCCCTCCGACGAAGACCGCGATGACGGCGAGGACGAGCATTCCGTAGAGGCCGGAGCCGACACCGCCGGGCGCGACTTCGCCGAGCATCATGTCGACCATCGGCACCATGCCTCCGAGGGCGGTGTACGAGTCGTGCATCGAGTTGACGGCGCCCGTCGATGTGAGGGTCGTCGCGCCGGCGAAGAACGCCGAACCGAGGATGCCGAACCGCTGCTCCTTGCCCTCCATGGCGGCTCCCGCGAGCTGCGGCGCCGTCCCGAGCCCGAGGGACTCGAGCCAGCTGACGGCGGCGATCGACACGACCGCGAGCGAGGCCATGACGGCGACGATGGCGTAGCCCTGGCGGTCATCGCCGACCATCCGGCCGAATGCGCGAGGCATCGCGAACGGGATCGCGAGGATGAGCAGGATCTGCAGGAGGCTGGTCCACGGCGTCGGATTCTCGAACGGGTGCGCCGAGTTCGCGTTGAAGAACCCGCCGCCGTTCGTCCCGAGCTCCTTGATGGCCTCCTGGCTCGCGACGGGGCCGCCGGGCAGCACCTGCGTGCCGCCCGAGAGGGTCCCGACATCGGTGAAGCCGTGGAAGTTCTGGACGACGCCGGCGGCGAGCAGCGCGATCGCCGCGATGATCGCGAGGGGGAGCAGAAGCCTCGTGATCCCGCGCACCAGGTCGACCCAGAAGTTGCCGATCGTCGTGGATCCGCGGCGCGCGAAGCCGCGTACGAGGGCGATCGCGACGGCGATGCCGACGGCCGCCGAGACGAAGTTCTGCACGGCGAGGCCCGCGAGCTGAACGGTGTACCCCATCGTCAGCTCGGGCGAGTAGGACTGCCAGTTCGTGTTGGTGACGAACGAGATCGCCGTGTTGAACGAGAGGCCCTCGGGCACAGGGGGGAGCCCGAGCGAGTACGGCAGTACCGCCTGAAGGCGCTGGAGCCCGTAGACAAGCAGCACGCCGACCAGCGAAAAGGCGAGGACACCGCGCACATAGGCCTGCCAGGTCTGCTCCGAAGCAGGGTCGACGCCGACGAGACGATAGACGCCGCGCTCGACGCGCCAGTCCTTCGCGCTTGTGTAGACGCGGGCGATCCAGTCTCCGAGAGGTCGGTAGAGCAGGACGAGGATCAGGACGACCGTCGCGATCTGGAGGATGCCGCTCCACAGGGTTGCGGCATCCATCAGAAGTCCTCCGGCTTCACGAGGGCGAAGACGAGATAGACGACAGCGGCGACACCGAGCGCGGCGGCGAGAAGCGAGAAGACGATCACAACTTCTCGACCCCGCGCGCGAGAAGAGCGACGACCGCGAAGAGAGCGACGACCGCTAGGACGTAGAGAACATCGAGCACGGGATCCGATGCAACCGGACGACGGATGCCGCGGTGCCGGTCCTCACGGTTCGCATACGGCGCTGGGGCCGACCCTCACGGTTTTCGCCGCGCCGAGTCCGGCCTCCGGTCGTCGGGCGAGCGGAGCGAGGCGAAACGGGTCAGGCGCGGGCGAGGGCGTCCTCGAAGGCGACCCACGCGAGCATCGCGCACTTGACGCGGGCGGTGTACTTCGAGACGCCGCTCAGTGCCGCGGCATCCGAGTACACCTCCTCGTCGAGGTCGACGGTGCCCCGCGAGCGCAGCGCTTCGCGGAATCCGTCGACGAGGGCGGATGCCTCGGCCCGGGGCATCCCTCCGTCCTCCGCGACGAGCGAGGCGAGCATCGACGCCGACGACTGCGAGATCGCGCAGCCGGCGCCCTCCCACGTGACGTCCCGGACGGTGTCGCCGTCGACGCGGACGCGAAGCGTGATGTCGTCACCGCAGATCGGATTGTGCTGGTGGGAGGTCGCTGTCGACCCCTCCTCCTCCGCCAGGCCGAATCCGACGCGACGCTTGGAGTGGTCGAGGATGAGCTCCTGGTACAGGGCGTCGAGGCCGCTCATCGGCCGACTCCGAAGTAGCCGCGGACGCCCGAGACGGCGTCGAGGAACTCGTCGATCTCGGCATCGGTCGTATAGAGCGCCGCCGAGGCCCGCACCGAGGCGGTCAGGCCGAAGCGGCGATGCAGCGGCTGGGCGCAGTGGTGCCCGACGCGCACGGCGATGCCGCGTGCGTCGAGGAACTGCCCGACGTCGTGAGCGTGCACGCCGTCGACGTCGAAGGCGGCGAGGGCGACGCGCTCGGCGTCGGCATCGCCGAGCAGACGGATGCCGGGGATCGAGCGGAGCCCGTCTCGCAGGCGCCTCTCGAGCGCGGTCTCGTGCGCGTGCACGGCGTCCATCCCGACCGCGTCGAGGTAGCGCACGGCGGCCGCGAGGCCGATGGCCTGCGACACGGGCTGTGTGCCCGCTTCGAACCGCTGCGGAGGCGGAAGGTACTCCGCCCCGTCGAGGGTCACCGTCGTGATCATCGAGCCGCCCGTGAGGAAGGGCGGCAGCGCCTCGAGCACGTCGGCCCGGCCGTAGAGTCCGCCGATCGCGTTCGGACCGAGCATCTTGTGGCCCGAGAACACCGCGAGGTCGACGTCGAGCGCCGGGAGGTCGAGGGGAAGGTGCGGCGCCGACTGGCACGCGTCGAGCACCGTGATCGCCCCGGCCGCTCGGGCCAGCGCCACGAGCTCGGCGACAGGGTTCACGATGCCGAGGACGTTCGACACGTGCGGGAACGCGACGACGCGAGTGCGTGCGCCGATGACGGATGCTGCGGCCTCCAGGTCGATCGTCCCGTCGTCGCGGACCGGGATGTGGCGCAGGACAGCGCCCGTGCGGGCGGCGAGCTCCTGCCAGGGGATGAGGTTGGCGTGGTGCTCGGCCTCGGTCACGACCAGTCCGTCGCCCGGTGCGAGCGCGAAACGGCGCGCGGGCTCACCGCCCCGGCCGAGGGTCGCGTTGCCGATCGCGTAGGCGATGAGGTTGATGCCGGCCGTCGCACCGCTCGTCCACACGAGCTGCTCGGGTGCCGCGTGCACGAAGCCTGCGACGGCTGCCCGGGCGTCTTCGAAGAGCTCGGTCGCCTCGGCGGCGAGGGTGTGCGCACCGCGGTGGACGGCGGAGTTTGCACTCGTGAGGAACGAGACCTCGGCGTCGATGACGGCTCGGGGTTTCTGGCTCGTCGCGGCGGAGTCGAGGTAGACGAGCGGGCTGTCGCCGATGCGCGTCTCGAGGATCGCGAAGTCTCCGCGGAGCGCCTCGGGATCGAGCGTCGTGGGGCGAGGGGGTGCCGTTGTCACCCTTCCAGGCTACGCGGGGTGCCGCTCGCGCGGGCGGGGTCCCGGGCCGCGGCATCGGTCACAACCCGTCGGGCCGCTCCAGGCTCGACCGCTCGACGATCGGCACGTTCTCGGGCTCCGGCTCGAACGGCCGGCCGGCGCGCTCCTGACCCGGGACGGGCCGCGAGCGGCGGCCGTAGATGAGCTCAGAGGAGTCGAGCAGCCACGGCACGAGGGTGATCGTCACGCCGTGCACGAGCATGAGCTGCTGCCCGATGCGGCTCGCGCGGCGGTTGTGCAGGAGCGACTCCCACCAGTGCCCCACGATGTACTGCGGGAGGTAGACCGTCATGACGGTCGGGCCGTTCTTCGCCCGGTACTGCTTGATGAACTCCGCGATCGGCCCGGCGTAGGTGCGGAACGGCGACTCGATGATGACGAGCGGGATGGGCATCCGATGCCGCTCCCATTCCTCCTGGAGCGACTTCGCCTCCTCCTTCGTCACGGCGACGTGGATCGCGAGCGTCTTGTCGTGCCGCGCCGCGAGCGCGTAGTCGATCGCCTTCGCGACGGGCTTCTGCAGGCGGTTGACGAGGATGAGGGCCACATCGCCGGACGAGCCGAAGTGGACGTCATCGGTCATCTCGATCTCATGCTCGACATCGCGGTAGTAGCGGTTCACGCCGATCATGAGCGTCGCGAGGATCGGGATGGCGAGGAAGACGAGGTATGCGCCGTGCGTGAACTTCGTGATCGTCACGATGACGAGAACGAAGACGGTCAGCGTGGCCCCGAACGAGTTGATGATGAGGCCCTTGGTGGCACTCGCGCGCTCGGCGGCGGCGCGCGGATCGCGTCTCGCCTCGATGCGGGTCGTCTCGCGCAGCATCCGTCTCCAGTGCCTCACCATGCCGATCTGGCCGAGCGAGAACGAGACGAAGACGCCGATGATGTAGAGCTGGATCAGCGTCGTGAGGTTCGCCTGGTACACCACGATGACGCCGATCGCCGCGATGCCCAGGATGATCATGCCGTTCGAGAAGACGAGCCGATCACCGCGCGTGTTGAGCGCCTTGGGCGCGTAGCCGTCGCGGGCGAGCACCGAGCCGAGCAGCGGGAAGCCGTTGAACGCGGTATTGGCCGCGAGGAGCAGGACGAGCGCCGTCGCCGCCTGGATGACGTAGAAGGGGATCGACCCCATTCCGAACGTCGCCGCCGCGACCTGCGCCATGAGGCTCGGCTGGACGGCGGTCTCGCAGTCGAAGCCGATGAGGCTGCAGGGGTTCTCGGCGTAGTGGACGCCCGAGATGAGCGCGAGCGCCGTGAGGCCCGAGAAGAGGAGGATCGCGATCGTCCCCATGAGGGCGAGCGTCGTCTGAGCGTTGCGGACCTTGGGCTTGCGGAAGGCCGGCACGCCGTTCGCGACGGCCTCGACACCGGTCAGGGCGGAACAGCCGCTCGAGAACGCGCGGAGCACGAGCAGGATGACGGCGGCCTGCGTGAGGTCTTCGGCCTGCACGGCGTAATCGGCGCTCGAGGCGACGGGCGGATTCCCGGTGACGGTCTCGAACAGGCCGACGGCGATCATGACCCCTACCGACCCGATGAACACGTAGGTCGGGATCGCGAAGACGAGCGACGCCTCGCGGACGCCGCGGAGATTCACGATGACGATGAGGATGACGAAAGCGACGGCCAGCTCGACGCGGAGATTCGCGAGGACCGGCAGCGCCGAGATGATGTTGTCGACGCCCGACGAGACCGACACCGCGACCGTCAGGACGTAGTCGACGAGCAGGGCCGACGCCACGACCACGCCGGGCACTTCGCCGAGGTTCTTGCGCGCGACCTCGTAGTCGCCGCCGCCGGACGGGTATGCCTTGATGAGCTGGCGGTAGCTCACGACGACGACGACCAGGAGCACGACGACGGCCAGCGCGATCCACGGGCTGAACGCGAGGAACGCGAGTCCTCCGGTCAGCAGGATCATCAGCAGCTCCTGCGGCGCATAGGCCACCGAAGACAGCGCGTCCGACGCGAAGATCGGCAGGGCCATCTTCTTCGGCAGGAGGTGCTCGTCGGCCGCCTCGGTCGACAGCGGGTCGCCGATCAGGATGCGTTTCGCGATGGGCGACTCTGCCGAGCCGGGCTCGCGACTATCGTTCGTCACGGCGGGCGATGTTACTCGTAAGGAAACCGTGAGGACGCATCGGGAGGGGCATCCTTACGCTTTCCTCACGCCCGGATCAGTCGCTTCCGGGGGCCTCGAGGAACTCCTGCGCCGCCACGACGAGCGCGTCGACGCCGCGCTCGATGGTGGGGTGCAGAACCGGCGCGAAGAAGGGCGAGTGGTTGGTCGGGATGTCGCGCTCGAGCGTGCCGGCAGCGGATGCCTCGGCGTATGCCTGCGGGTCCACTCCGCCCCAGAACCAGTACACGAGGGGCACGCCGGACTCGCGCGCGAACCACGAGACGTCCTCCGAGCCCGTGAACATGCCCGGGTCGACGACGGTGCCCTGGCCGAAGGCTGCGTCGAACGCTTGGGTGAGCCGGTCGGTCGCGGCGACGTCGTTGATCGTGGGCGGGAGCGTGTGGTCCGTCGTGATGACGGGCTCCTCTTCGGCTCCGGATGCCGCGGCCTCGGCGCGCACGATGCGCTCGACCTTCTCGAGCACGCGCTCGCGCGCCTCGTCGTCGGGGTAGCGCAGGCTGAGCTCGAGCTTCGCCTCGGCCGGGATGATGTTGTTCTTGAGGCCCGCGTGGATCGATCCGACCGTCACGACGGCGACGTCGCGCGGGTCGACCTCGCGCGACACGATCGTCTGCAGCCGCATGACGGTCGCGGCGGCCATGACGACGGGGTCGATCGTCGAGTGCGGCCGCGAGCCGTGGCCGCCCCGCCCGTGCAGCACGACCGTGAGGCCGTCCGAGGCCGCCATCTGCGTGCCCGAGCGCACGCCGATCGTGCCGGCCGGGAGCGGCGTGAGGTGCTGGCCGAGCACGATGTCGGGCTTGGGGAAGCGGTCGAGCACACCGTCGGCGATCATCGCCTGGGCGCCCGCGCCGTACTCCTCGGCGGGCTGGAAGACGGCGACGACGGTTCCCGACCACTCGTCCTTCGTCTCGAGGAGGCGCTCGAGGGCTCCCAGCAGGCAGGTCACGTGCATGTCGTGGCCGCACGCGTGCATCACAGGCACGTCCGTGCCGGCCGGGTCGACGCCGCGGGCCGTCGAGGCATATGCGAGGCCCGTGCGCTCCTCGACGGGGAGGCCGTCCATGTCGGCGCGGAGCCACACGACGGGCCCCTCGCCGTTCTCGATGCTCGTCGCGACACCGGTCTTGCCGAGGCCCTCCTCGAACTCGAGGCCGAGCTCGGTGAGGCGCTGCGTGACGATCCCCGCCGTGCGGGTCTCTTGGAACGAGAGCTCGGGATGCCGGTGCAGGTCGATGTACAGGGCCTCGAGGTCGATCGTCATGCGGACGAGCCTATCCCGGGCCGGGGGCACCCTTCCGAGGCCGGGGCGCGGGGCCCACGAGGACCCCCCGGCCCCGACCGGGTCGTCAGGCGGGGAGCCGGCTCGTCGAACCGCGCACGATGAGCTCGAACGGGAGGTCCGAGCGGGCGCCGCGCTCGCCCTGGGGCATCTCGAGCTCGGCGAGGATCGCATCGGCGGCGCGCTCGCCCTGACCGAGGGGGAACTGGTCGACCGTCGTCAGGCGGAAGAACTCGCCCAGCTCGTGACCGTCGATACCGATCACCGAGAGGTCCTCCGGCACGCGGTAGCCCAGCTCGCGGGCCGCCAGCAGCGCGCCGATCGCCATCTCGTCGGATGCCGCGAAGATCGCCGTCGGATTGGCGCCGGGCCGCCCGAGTATCTGCTTCGCGGCGCGGAATCCGCCCTCGATCGTGAAGTCGGCGGGCTCGTAGAGTTCCGGACGCGCCGGGAGACCGGCATCCGCCAGCGCCTGCTCGAAGCCCTGCCGGCGCTGCGTCGGGATGTGGAAGTCGATGTCGAACTCGGGGCTCGCGCCGATGTGCGCGATCGCGTGGTGCCCGAGCGCGATGAGGTGCTCGGTCGCCAGGCGCGCGACCGTCGCATCCTCGACCGTGAGGGTCGTGAGCTTGGCGTTCGGACCGCCGATCGCGATGACCGGGAGATTCAGCTCGAGGAGCAGATCGGTCTCCTCCTCGCCGAGCTCGATCGAGATCGCGATCACGCCGTCGATGCGCTGCCGACGCAGGAACGTGTCGAAGATCTCGCGTCGCTGGGACCGGTCGGCGGTGAGCGTGTAGAGCGTGATGTCGTAGCCGCGGCGCTGGAGCGCTGTTGCGATGCCGCTCAGGACCGTGCTGAAGAACCACCGGTCGAGGAACGGGACGAGCACGCCGATGTTGCGCGTGCGCCCCGAGGCGAGGCTCGATGCCGACGCCGAGACGACGTAGCCGAGGCTCTTCGCGGCGGCTTCCACCCGGGCGCGAGTCGGGTCCGACACGTGGCCGCGCCCGCTGAGCGCGCGTGACACCGTCGCCGTCGAGACGCCCGCTGCGCGAGCCACCTCATCGATGCTGACCACGTCGTCACCTCCTCTCGCCGTGCGATCTTCCGCCGGCCCACGCCGGATGCGTCTTCACCCCGGCTGTCGGCGTGAGGCGGCGGACCGCCTCACGCTCCCGCCATCAGTCGTCGGCGAGCCACACCGCCGTGTCGGCCGGGATCGTGGCCTTTCCGAGCGGGCCGCTCGACGCGATCACGATACCGTCCGGCAGCGCGACCGGCGTGTCGCCCGTGTTCGCGACGACCGTCACATTCCCGTTGCGGAATGCCAGGACCTGCGGGTCGAATCCGTCGAGCCATTCGAGCGCACCCGAGCCGAGGTGACGTGCCCGACGGGCCGCGAGCAGCGAACGGTAGAGCGAGAGTGTGGATGCCTCGTCCTCGAGCTGCGCGTCGCGCGCGAGCGTCGCCCACTCGGCCGGCTGCGGCAGCCACGACTCTCCCGTCGGGCTGAAGCCGTAGGCGGGGGCATGCGACGACCACGGGATGGGCACGCGGCATCCGTCCCGTCCGTAGCGCTCGCCGCCGGTGCGGAACCACGTCGGGTCCTGGCGGGAGTCGTCGTCGAGGTCGATGACCTCGGGCAGGCCGAGCTCCTCGCCCTGGAACAGGTAGGCGGAGCCGGGGAGGCTGAGCATCACCGTCGTGGCGGCGCGGGCGCGGCGGGAGTCCCACATCGGCGATGGGCTTGCCGACGGACTTCGGTCCGATGCCGTGGCCCTGCGGGTTCTCGGCAGTAAGCGCGAGGCGCGACGCGTGGCGCACGACGTCGTGGTTCGAGAGCACCCAGGTGCTCGGGGCGCCGACCCCGCCGTAGGCACGGAGCGAGTCGGTGATGACCTCGCGGAGGGCCGAGGCATCCCATCCCGTCTCGAGGTACGCGAAGTTGAACGCCTGGTGCATCTCGTCGGGGCGCACCCACAGAGCCGTCTGCTCGGGCGTGGGCAGCCAGGCTTCGGCGCAGAGGGCGCGGTCGCCGTCGTAGTCGGCGAGCACCTCGTGCCAGTCGCGGTAGATCTCGTGGACGCCGTCCTGACCCCAGTACGGGACGTCCGCCTCGTCGCCGCCCATCGAGCCACCCTCGGGGTCGGGCGTGTAGTCGGGCAGGCCGGGGGCCTTGATGAGGCCGTGCGCGACGTCGACCCGGAAGCCGTCGACCCCGCGGTCGAGCCAGAACCGCAGGATGCGGCGGAACTCGGCGCGGACCTCCTCGTTCGACCAGTCGAAGTCGGGCTGCGACGAGTCGAAGAGGTGCAGGTACCACTGGCCGAGCGTGCCGTCGGGCTCGATGATGCGGGTCCACGCCGGACCGCCGAACACCGACTCCCAGTTGTTCGGCGGCACGTCTCCGTCGAGGCCCTTCCCGTCCCGGAAGAGGTAGCGCGCGCGCTCAGGGCTGCCGGGCGCCGCGGCCAGTGCTTCCTGGAACCAGGCGTGCTGGTCAGACGAGTGGTTCGGCACCAGGTCGACGATGATGCGGATGCCGCGGGCGTGCGCTGCGGCGAGCATGTCGTCGAAGTCGCCCAGCGTGCCGAAGAGCGGGTCGACATCGCAGTAGTCGGCGACGTCGTAGCCGGCATCCTTCTGCGGCGAACGCTGGAAGGGGCTGAGCCAGAGGGCGTCGACGCCGAGCGACTTCAGGTCATCGAGGCGCGAAGTGATGCCGGGGAGGTCGCCGACGCCGTCGCCGGAGCTGTCGGAGAACGAGCGCGGATAGATCTGGTAGATGACCGCGGTGCGCCACCATTCGGCGCCGGGGACATCCGTGCGCTCGTCGGCGAGGTCGAGTTCGGGCGAAGTCATGCAGACAAGGGTACTGCAAGCGCTTACATTGTTTCCTCGGCGGCCTCTATGAGTGCGCCGAGTAGGGTGGCGCGGTGACCACTTCCCTTCGGCTCGCCCACGCCGAATCGCTCATCCGGACGATTCCCGACTATCCCGAGCCGGGCGTCCTGTTCCGCGACATCACGCCTCTGCTGGCGGATGCCGCGGCCCTCCGCGCGTGCATCGACGCCATGATCGAGCCCTTCGCCGGCGAGTTCGAGGTCGTCGCCGGCATCGAGGCCCGTGGGTTCATCCTCGCGGGCGCCGTCGCGATCGCGGCCGACGTGGGCCTCGTTCCCATCCGCAAGGCGGGCAAGCTGCCCCGGCCCGCGGCATCCGTCTCATACGCGCTCGAATACGGCGAGGCGACCATCGAGGCGCACGACGACATCACCGACGGGATGCGTGTGCTGCTCGTCGACGACGTGCTCGCCACCGGCGGCACGATCGAGGCCGCACACTCGCTGGTCGCGGCCCTCGGCGGCACGGTGGTCGGCACGAGCGTGCTCATGGAGCTCGACGCACTCGGCGGACGCGAGGTCGTCGGCGACGTCCACTCCCTCTTCCACGCCTGACACAGGCCGCCGGCCCGCTCAGCATCCGATCGTTGAGCGGAGGCGCGCAGCGCCGCAGACGAAACGCGCCGACCCTCCACGCGACGGAGCGCCCGCGCTCTCAGCCGATGACGACGTTCTCCGGCTCCTCGCCGCGCAGCAGGTGCTCGACCTGCCGCTTCACGAGACGGGCGATGCGGGGCCGCATGGCGGTCGACGCGCCGCCGACGTGCGGCGAGATCAGCACGCCGGGGAGCCCCCACAGCGGGTGGTCCGCCGGGAGCGGCTCGGGGTCGGTCACGTCCAGCGCCGCCCGGATCCGCCCGCGCTTCACGTGCTCCACGAGCGCGTCGGTGGCGATGAGGGGTCCTCGACCGACGTTGACGACGAGGGCTCCGTCCGGCAGGGCCGCGAGGAACGCGTCGTCGATGAGGTGCCGCGTCGCGTCGCCGCCGGGGAGCGACGCGATGACGATCTCGGCCTGGGGCAGCAAGTCGGGGAGCTCGTCGACGCCGTGCACCGGCATCCCGTCCTCGTCCCTCGCCCGGCTCGCGACCGCCGTCAGCTCGACCTCGAAAGGAAGGAGGCGCGCGGCGACGGCCTTGCCGATGCCGCCGAAGCCGAGCAGGAGCACGCGTCGGTCCGCGAGGCTTTCGGCGAAGACGGGGGCCCACACGCCCTTCGCGGTGTTGACGGCGAAGAGGTCGAGCTGCCGCTGCGACGCGAGGGTCAGGGCGACGGCCAGTTCAGCGGTCGATGTCTCGTGGACGGTCGTCGCATTCGCGAAGCGGAGGTGCGGCGGGAGGACGTCAGCGACGCCCTCGTAGCCGATCGACTGGCCCTGCACGAGACCGACGTCCACGCCCTCCAGGCGGTCGAGGACCTTCGCCATCTTCATGTACGGCGGCACGACGATGTCGAACGCCTCGCGCGGGGCGGGACCGTCCATCGACCACACGACGACCTCGACGCCCTCGGGGAGGGGGCCGAGATCCTGCGCGAGCTCTTCGGTGGGCACGGAGACGACGATCGACCGGATGCTGGTGCTCACCCGCTCCACGCTACCGGCGCGGTGCGCGGGCGGCGCCGCAGGGCGGCGATAACCTCGCGCCAGCGGATGCCGTGCGCGGCGAGACGAGGAGGCGACGATGGTCCCCGAGATCAACTACTGGGCGGTGCTGCTCGCGACGGCCTCGAGCATGGTGGTCGGCACGATCTGGTACACCCCGAAGGTGTTCGGCACGCGATGGGCGCGGCTCGCCAAGGTCGACATGAACCGCCCCGGCGCCACGGCCGTCGTGCCGATCCTCGTGACGGTGCTGGTCAGCTTCGTGACGGCGTGGGTTCTCGCCGGTTCGATCGCGATCGCCTGGCACTTCTACGGCGGCAGCTGGCTGTGGGGCGCAATCGTCACGGCGGTCGCCCTGTGGGCCGGCTTCACGGCGGCGCGGTTCATCACGCACGACGCGTTCGAGGGTCGTCCGACCTCGCTCACGGTGCTCAACATCGCGCACGAGCTCGTGACCGTGCTCGTGATGGCGATCATCCTCGGCGTCTGGCCGCCCGCCGGCACCGTCTGACCCGCCCGCCGTCGGACCCGGCCGACCCGCACCGAATTCGGAGATCCGCGCCGGATTAGGACGAAACCGCGGTATCGGTCCGAGGTTGACGCGAATCTCCGAACTTCAAAGATGGGGAAGGATGCCGCCGCGCCGCAGCGATGCAGGTGCTACGCCGCGGCGCCGACGACCGCCGCGAGGGCCGACGTGAAGAAGGACAGGCCGTCGACGCCCGAGCGCATGGCGGCGGAGGTGTCGGGACCGAAGCCCGGCTCGACGGCGTGCTCGGGGTGGGGCATGAGTCCCACGACGTTGCCGCGCTCGTTGGTGAGGCCGGCGATGTCGTCGACGGAGCCGTTGGGGTTCACCCCGACGTACCGGAAGGCGACGAGGCCTTCGCCCTCGATGCGGGCGCGGGTCTCGGCATCCGCGATGTAGCCGCCGTCACCGTTCTTGAGGGGGATGACGATCTCCTGGCCCTCGGTGAAGTCGCTCGTCCAGGCGGTCGAGGTGTTCTCGACGCGCAGGCGCTGGTCGCGGCAGATGAACTGCTGGTGCGCGTTGCGGATGAGGCCGCCCGGCAGGAGATGGGCCTCGACCAGCATCTGGAAGCCGTTGCAGATGCCCAGGATCGGCATGCCCTTGGCCGCGGCATCCTTCACCTCGGCCATGATCGGCGCGAGCGCCGCGATGGCCCCTGCGCGCAGGTAGTCGCCGTAGCTGAAGCCGCCCGGCAGCACGAGCGCGTCGACGCCCTTGAGGTCGTGGTCGCCGTGCCAGAGGGCGACCGGCTCACCGCCGGCGATCCGGACAGCGCGCTGCGCGTCGCGGTCGTCGAGCGAGCCGGGGAAGGTGATGACGCCGACGCGGGCGGTCATTCGACCACCTCGATGCCGACGACGTCTTCGATCACCGAGTTCGACAGGACGTCGTCGGCGACCTTGCGCACCGTCTCGAGGAGCGCCTCGTCGACCTCGCCTTCAACGGCGAGCTCGAAGCGCTTGCCGATCCGGACACCGGTGAAGCCGGCAACGCCGATCCGGTCGAGGGCGCCGGCGACCGCCTTCCCCTGCGGGTCCAGCAGCTCGGCCTTGGGCATGACGTCGACGACGATGGTGGGCATACGAAAGCTCCGGATGTCGGGAGGATGATCGCGTCCAGTCTACGGCCCGCGGAAAGCCGGCCCTCCCGCCGGCCGTGACCGAACTGTGACCGTTCCGTGGGAGCGCTCCCTTGACATCCGTGGGAGCGATCCCATAGCGTCTCCTCCGTCCGGTGAGAGCGCTCCCACAGCAGAAGTCCCGTGTCGGGGAGCGTCCCTCGAACTTGTCCACCACAAAGGAGTGACACGTGAAATCACGCGCACTGCGTCACGTCGCGATCGCGACGGTCGCCGTATCCACCTCCGCCATCGTCCTCGCGGGTTGCGCGGGCAGCAGCGGTTCCCCCTCGGAGTCCGATGGCCCCGTCACGCTGACGGTCGCGACCTTCAACGACTTCGGCTACACCGATGAGCTGCTCGCCGCCTACCAGGACGAGCACCCCGAGGTGAAGATCGTTCACAACAAGGCGGCCACGTCGAACGACGCCCGCGCAAACTACTTCCAGAAGCTCGGCAAGAAGGGCCTCGCCGACATCGAGGCCATCGAGGTCGACTGGCTGCCCGAGGTCATGAAGTACTCCGACCTCCTCGCGCCGGTCCCGAACGACCTGAAGGACCGCTGGCTCGACTGGAAGACCGAGGCCGCGACCGACGCCGACGGCAACCTCATCGGCTACGGCACCGACATCGGGCCCGAGGCCATCTGCTACCGCTCCGACCTGTTCGAGGCGGCTGGCCTGCCCACCGACCCGGCCGAGGTCGCGACCCTCCTCGAGGGCGACTGGGCCAAGTACTTCGAGGTCGGCGCCCAGTACTCCACGGCGACCGGCAAGGCGTTCTTCGACTCGGCCGGCGGTACGTACCAGGGCATGATCAACCAGGTCAAGGCCGCGTACGAGGACCCCAAGACGGGCGACATCATCGCGACCGAGAACCCCGAGGTCAAGGACATCTACGACCAGGTCACCGCGGCCAGCGCAGCGCAGTCGGCGCACCTCGGCCAGTGGTCGGACGACTGGTTCGCCGGCCTGTCCAACGGCGCCTTCGCCACGATGCTCTGCCCGGGCTGGATGCTCGGCGTCATCTCGGGCAACGCGCAGGACGTCACGACGTGGAACGTCGCCAACGTCTTCCCGAACGGCGGCGGCAACTGGGGCGGCTCGTACCTGACCGTCCCCGCCAACGGCCCGCACGTCAAGGAGGCGCAGGCGCTCGCCGACTGGCTGACCTCGCCCGAGACGCAGATCAAGGCGTTCGAGAACGCCGGCACCTTCCCGAGCCAGGTCAAGGCCCTCGAGGACCAGACGCTGCTCACGAACACGAACGAGTACTTCAACAACGCCCCGGTCGGCCAGATCTTCACCGACCGCGCCAACGCCGTGACGGTCGCGCCGTTCAAGGGCGAGAAGTACTTCCAGATCAATGACGCCATGCAGCAGGCGCTCACCCGCGTCGACGTCGACAAGTCGCAGTCGGCCGCCGAGTCGTGGGACCAGTGGGTGTCTGAAGTCGACGCCCTGAAGTAATCGGAACGAAGGTTGCGGGCCCGGGGCCCTGCCCCGGGCCCGCAACCGCTCTGCCTAGCGAAGGATCTGTCGTGACCAGCACCCTGACGCCGCCCGCGGCGACGACTCCCGAAGAGAAGCCCGAGCGCTCCGCGCGCCGCATCGGCTTCGGGCAGCGCCTGAGCCGCTGGGACCTCAAGCTCTCGCCGTACCTCTACATCTCGCCGTTCTTCCTGCTGTTCTTCGTGGTCGGGCTCTTCCCGATCGCGTACACCGCCGTGATCTCGTTCATGGACTGGGATCTCGTGCGCAACAGCGGCGAGTTCATCGGCCTCGACCAGTACGTCTGGGTTCTCTCCAACCCCAAGTTCTGGATCGCCCTGCGCAACACCTTCAGCATCTTCCTGCTGTCGAGCATCCCCCAGCTGATCGCCGCGATTTTCATCGCCGCGATGCTCGACCAGAACATCCGTGCCAAGACCTTCTGGCGCATGGGGGTCCTCATCCCCTACGTCATGGCCCCCGTCGCGGTCGCGCTCATCTTCAACGCGATGTTCGCCGACCAGTACGGCCTCGTGAACAACGTCCTGCACGCCCTCGGGCTGCCCGGTGTGCCGTGGCACTCGAACGCCTTCGCGAGCCACATCGCGATCGCGACCATGGTCAACTTCCGCTGGACGGGCTACAACACCCTCATCCTCCTCGCCGCGATGCAGGCCATCCCGCGGGACTACTACGAGGCGGCGACGGTCGACGGCGCGGGCAAGGCCCGCCAGTTCTTCTCGATCACCGTTCCGAGCCTGCGTCCGACGCTCATCTTCGTCATCATCACGGCCACGATCGGCGGCCTGCAGATCTTCGACGAGCCGCGCATGTACGACCAGTACGGCACCGGCGGCGCCAACTCGCAGTGGCTCACGATCACGCTCTGGCTCTACAACATCGGCTGGGGCGAGTGGAACTTCGGCCGCGCAGCGGCCCTCGCGTGGATCCTCTTCCTCATCATCCTCGTGATCGGCATCGTGAACCTCCTCGTGACCCGCAGCGTCGTGCGCGACGAGGGCACCCGAAACCCGCTGTCACGGAGCGATCGACGAGCGGCCGCCCGAAGGGCGCGCGAGCGCGTCGCGGCTCAGTCACGGGCGACGGATGCCGCGGCATCCGTCCCCGCTCCCACCGGCCCCTCGGCATCCAGCAAGGAGGACGCGCGATGACCGCCGTCAGCCCCATCCCCCTCGCCCCGCACGAGAAGCAGACACCGGAGGAGGAGGTCGGCCGCCCGCGCCGCCGCCGCCGGCGGGTCATCCGCGGCTCGCGCCCCGGCTGGATCGTCTACGGCGTTCTCGGGGTGTTCCTGCTCGGGTCGGTCTTCCCGTACTACTGGTCGTTCCTCATCGGGTCGGGCGACTCGTCGACGATCCGCGACCCCAACATGTCGTGGCTTCCGGGAGGCAACTTCCTCGCCAACGCCGCCTCGGTCGTCAACGACCCGGCCGTCAACTTCTGGCTCGCGCTCTGGAACTCCATCTGGAGCTCGGCGGTGATCGCCCTCTCGGTCGTCTTCTTCTCGACGCTCGCGGGCTGGGCCTTCGCGAAGCTGCGGTTCCCGGGCAGCCGGTGGCTCCTCGTCTTCGTCATCGCGACGATGGCGGTGCCGACGCAGCTCGGCGTCGTGCCGCTCTACATCCTCTTCGCCGACCTCGGCTGGACGGGCCAGATCGGTGCGATCATCGTGCCCGCCCTCGTGACGGCGTTCGGCGTGTTCTGGATGACCCAGTACCTGCAGCAGGCGGTGCCCGACGAGCTCCTCGAGGCCGCGCGCGTCGACGGCGCGAGCTCGTTCCGCACCTTCTGGACCGTCGGCATGCCCGCCGCGCGGCCCGCGGCGGCGATGCTGGGCCTCTTCACCTTCGTGACGGCGTGGAACAACTTCTTCTGGCCGTTCATCGTGCTGGACCGGCAGAACCCGACGCTCCCCGTCGCGCTGTCGCTCCTGCAGTCGAACTACTTCATCGACTATTCCGTCGTGCTCGCGGGCGTCATCCTCGCGACCATCCCGCTGCTCCTGCTGTTCGTCTTCGCCGGCCGGCAGCTCGTCAGTGGGATCATGGCTGGGGCAGTGAAGGGCTGATCATGACGTTTCTGAGAGAGGACACCTCGCACATGACCGCGACCGGGGCGCGCCCGTTCCCGACCGACTTCCTCTTCGGTGCGGCCACGGCCGCCTTCCAAATCGAGGGCGCCGCGTTCGAGGACGGACGCAAGGCCTCGATCTGGGACGCCTTCTGCCGCGTGCCAGGCGCCGTCATCAACGGCGACAACGGCGATGTCGCCTGCGACCACTACCACCGCTACGGTGACGACGTCGCGCTCATGAAGAGCATGGGCCTGCAGACGTACCGGTTCTCGACGTCGTGGTCGCGCGTGCGTCCGGACGGCGGGCCGCTCAACCCGCAAGGCGTCGACTTCTACAGCCGCCTCGTCGACGAGCTGCTCGGCGCCGGCATCCTGCCCTGGCTCACCCTGTATCACTGGGATCTGCCCCAGGCGCTGCAGGAGAAGGGCGGCTGGGCCGACCGCGACACCGCCGACCGCTTCACCGAGTACGCGCTCGACATGCACGACGCCCTCGGAGATCGCGTGAAGGTCTGGACGACCCTCAACGAGCCCTGGTGCTCGTCGTTCCTCAGCTACACGGCCGGCCTCCATGCGCCCGGCCGCTACAGCGTGACCGAGGGGCTCCTCGCCGCGCACCACCTGCTCCTCGGTCACGGCCAGACGGTGCGGGCGCTGCGCGAGCGCGACGAGTCGCTCGAGCTCGGCATCACCCTGAACCTGACCGTCGCGGATCCCGCCGACCCGTCCAAGCCCGAGGATGTCAACGCCGCGCGGCTCATCGACGGTCAGTTCAACCGCTGGTTCCTCGACCCGGTGTTCCTCGGCTCGTACCCCGCCGACATCGTCGAGGACATCCGGGAAGTGGATGCCGAGGCCATCGACGCGCTGGAAGCCGCCGTGCGTCCGGGAGACCTCGAGACGATCGCGACGCCGATCGACGCGCTCGGGGTGAACTACTACCACGGCGAGCTCGTCGGCGGCACGCCGTCGCCGAACCCGCCCGAGGGTGGGGATGCCCCGACCGATCGCCTCGGGCACTCGCCGTTCCCGGCATCCGCCGACGTGCACTGGTACGATCGCGGGCTTCCGCGCACCTCGATGCACTGGGAGGTGCAGCCCGAGGGCCTGACCCGGCTGCTGCAGCGGGTCTCGGAGGAGTACGCCGCCCCCGCCGGAACCGTCCTCTACGTCACCGAGAACGGTGCCGCCTACGACGACGAGCCGGTGGTCGTCGACGGCGAGGTGCGCGTCCACGACGCCGAGCGCAGCGATTTCCTGCGCGGGCATCTGGGTGCGATCCTCGACGCGATCGAGAGCGGCGTCGACGTGCGCGGCTACTTCTACTGGTCGATGCTCGACAACTTCGAGTGGGCCTGGGGGGTACGAGAAGCGGTTCGGCATCGTGCGCGTGGACTACGACACCCAGGAGCGTTCGGTCAAGGACAGCGGACGGGAATACGCTCGGATCATCGCCGAGCGAGCGCTCGACCCGGAGTCCGGCGCCGGCGCCTAGCCCCGGGGGGAGCTGTCTCCATGAGCACCGACACGTCACGTCTCGCCGTGACGATCGAAGAGGTCGCCGCCGCGGCGGGGGTCTCCCGATCGACAGTCTCGCGGGTCGTCAACGGCTCCACGGCCGTGAGTCCGACGGCCCTCGAAGCCGTGCAGCGAGCGATCGCCGACCTCAACTACGTGCCGAACCGCGCAGCCCGCTCGCTCGCGAGCCGCCAGACGCAGGCCATCGGGCTGATCGTGCCCGAAGACACGACGCGCTTCTTCGGCGACCCGTTCTTCGCCTCGATCGTCTCGGGCATCAACGCGCGGCTCAATCGCTCCGACTACGTCCTCAACCTCTTCATCGCCAGCGACGACCCCGGCGACAAGACGACGAGCTATGTCCGCAGCGGGGCCGTGGACGGGGCGATCATCGTCTCGCACCACACCAGCGACACGTTCATCGATCGCATAGCCGCCGCGGTGCCGGTCGTCTACGGCGGCCGCCCCGTGCGGGAGCGCGAGCGCGACTACTACGTCGACGTCGACAACGTGCGCGGGGGACGGGATGCCACGGCCCACCTGATCGAGCGCGGTCGTCGCCGGATCGGCACGATCACCGGGCCGCTGACGATGCCCGCGGGCGTCGACCGCCTGCAGGGCTTCCGTGAAGCGCTCGCCGCCGCGGGGCTCGAGGCCGGACCGGTCGAGGACGGCGGCTTCACCGCGGACGGCGGAGCCGACGCGATGCGCCGCATCCTCGACCGCGGCGATGCGCCCGACGCGCTGTTCGTCGCGAGCGACCTGATGGCGCGCGGCGCGCTGTCGGTCATCGCGGCGGCAGGGCTTCGGGTGCCCGACGACATCGCGATCATCGGCTTCGACGATTCGCCCGTCGCGACCTCGGTCTCCCCGCAGCTCACGACGATGCGTCAGCCTTCGTTCGACCAGGGCGAGCACATGGCGAGCATCCTCCTCGACCTGCTGGCCGGCAAGGACCCCCGGCACGTGACGATCCTCGACACGGAGCTCGTCGTCCGCGACTCGGTGTAGCCGCGCCCCGCCCCCGGCCCGGTCCCTGAGCTTGTCGAAGGGTCGAACGCCGGCGCGGCGCGTTTCGTCTCCGGCGCTTCGCGCCTCCGCTCAACGACCGGGGCTCCCCGCTCCGCCTCGCCCCGCCCCCGGCCCGGTCCCTGAGCTTGTCGAAGGGTCGAACGCCGGCGCGGCGCGTTTCGTCTCCGGCGCTTCGCGCCTCCGCTCAACGACCGGGCCTCCCCGCTCCGCCTCGCCCCCGGTCGTTGAGCGAGCGGAGCGAGACGAAACGCGCCGAGCCGACGAACGACCTCAGCCCGCCGTCGCGAGGATCGCGTTGTCCCACGGGTCGTCGAACGCCAGGGTCCGGCCGTCGTCGCGCACGGCGAAGCCGTGGTGCCGCAGGCGCTCCTCGAGCGCGCCGAGCGAGTCGGCGTCCGGCAGCGCCAGGTCGACGCGGCCGAGGCCGAGCGCCGGCATCCGCGGTCCTGCTCCGCGCGAGTTCCACACGTTCATCGCCATGTGGTGGTGATAGCCGCCGGCGCTGACGAACAGGGCCGTGCTCCCCAGCGACGCCGTCGTGTCGAAGCCGAGGGCGTCGACGTAGAAGGCGCGGGCTGTCGCGACATCCCCCACCGAGAGATGCACGTGACCGACGGATGCCGCGTCCCGCGCCGTCGAGCCGCTCAGCGCCTGTTCGGTCAGGTGCTCCTGGAGGTAGGCGTTGGGATCGAGGTACAGCGTCGCCATCTCGACCTGCCCGTGCGTCCACGACCACTCGGTGCGGGCGCGGTCCCAATAGAGCTCGACGCCGTTGCCCTCGGGATCGGTGAAGTAGAAGGCCTGGCTCACGAGGTGGTCGGCGCTGCCCGTGAAGGTCCCCGGCGCGTGGGTCGCGACGGAGTACAGCGCGGCGGCGAGGGCCTCCTGCGTCTCGAACAGGATCGCCGTATGGAAAAGGCCGGCCGAGCGCGGGGCCGCGTGCCGCAGCGCCGGTTCGTGCCGCAGCACGACGATGGCCCGGCCGGCGCGGCCGAGCGTCACGGAGTCGCCCTCCGCCGACAGGATCTCGAGGGTGACGGCGTCGCGGTAGTACCGCGTCATGAGGTCGAGGTCGGCCACGAGCAGGGTCACGGCGCCCATGGCCGTGTCGGCTGCGAGCCGATCGCCGGATGCCGCGGACATTTCATTCATATGAATTGAAACGCCGCGGCATCCGCCGTTCTTCCCGCCAGGCGCGGGAAGCGTCTCAGCGCACCTCGATGCCCTGCGGGTCGCCGCCGATGGGGCCGACCGCCGGAATGGGGCCGCCGTCGTCGGCGCCGGTCTTGCGCCAGCGCGCGATCGCGTTGCCGAGATGGTAGATGAGGAGCGCCGCAGCGGCGCCGAGGACGATGGCGCCGAGCTGGAAGTCGCCCCACTGCATCGTGAACCCGGCGATCGCGATGACGAGCGCGACGGCGGCCGTGTACTGGTTCACGGGACGCGAGAAGTCGACGCGGTTGTCGACCCAGATCTTGATGCCGATGATGCCGATGAGGCCGTAGAGGGCCGTCGTCACCCCGCCCAGCACGCCCGGGGGCACCGAGTTGAAGAGCGCGCCGATCTTGGGCGAGAGGCTCAGGAGGATCGCGACGGCGCCGGCGACCCAGTACGCCGCGGTCGAGTAGACGCGCGTCGCGGCCATGACGCCGATGTTCTCGCCGTACGTCGTCGTGCCCGAGCCGCCGAAGAGACCCGCGAGGGTCGTGGCCGCGCCGTCGGCGATGAGCGCGCGGCCGGTGTACTTGTTGACCGAGGCATCCGTCATCGTCGCGACGCCGCGCACGTGACCGACGTTCTCGGCGATCAGCACGAGCACGACGGGGAGGAACATCGCGATGACCGACCACGTGCCGGGCGAGGCGAAGTCGGCGACGTGGAACTCGGGAAGACCCACCCATGCCGCCTTCTCGACGGCGCTGTAGTCGATCTGCCCCGCGATCGCGGCGACGATGTAGCCGACGACGACGCCGAGCACGATCGAGATGCGGCCGAGGAAGCCCCGGAACAGCACGCTGAAGAGCACGACCGCGACCAGCGTGATCGTGCCGATGAGCGGCTGCTGCTGGAAGTTCGTCCACGCGACGGGCGCCAGGTTGAATCCGATGAGCGCCACGATCGCGCCGGCGACGACCGGCGGCATGAGCTTGTCGATCCAGCCGATGCCGGCGAACTGCACGATGAACCCGATCGCCGCGAGCAGGATGCCCACCGCGACGATCCCCGCGAGCGCCGACCCCATGCCCTGCGACGCCGTCGCCGCCGTGACGGGAGCGATGAAGGCGAACGACGAGCCCAGGTAGCTGGGGAGCCGGTTGCGCGTGATGAGGAGGAAGAGGAGCGTGCCGACGCCCGAGAAGAGCAGCGTCGTCGACACCGGGAATCCGGTGAGGACAGGCACCAGGAACGTGGCGCCGAACATCGCGATGACGTGCTGCACGCCGATGGCGACGGTGGCGCCCCAGTTGAGTCGCTCGTCGGGCTTCACCACCCTGCCGGGTTCGACGGTGCGGCCGTTTCCGTGCAGTGACCAGACGGGCATGGGGGCTCCTCAGGAGTTCAGCGGGGTAGTGCTGAGGTCACGATACCTGGGAGTTCGCTGGGAGCGGACACGTCAACGCCCGCCGCGCCGTCAGACGCCGATTCAGGCCGTGGTGAGGCGTTCGAGCAGTTCGCGGTAGCGCGCGGCCGTCTGCGCCACGATGTCGTCCGGGAGCTCGGGGGGAGTCCCGGTCTTGTCCCAGTTCGCGGCAAGCCAGTTGCGGACGATCTGCTTGTCGAAGCTGGCCATGCGCTCGGCGGGGGTGGTGCCGCCGTGCCAGGCCGCGGCATCCCAGTAGCGCGATGAGTCGCTCGTGAGCACCTCGTCGGCGAGCGTCAGCACGCCCGCGGGGTCGACGCCGAACTCGAACTTCGTATCCGCGAGGATGAGGTGGCGCGCCTCGGCCGTGGCGGCCGCGCGCGTGTAGATCTCGAGCGAGAGGTCGCGCAGCTGCGCGGCGCGCTCGGCTCCGACGAGCTCGACGGTCTGCTCGAACGAGATGTTCTCGTCGTGCTCGCCCATCGGTGCCTTGTAAGCCGGGGTGAAGAGCGGTTCCGGCAGCCGGTCGCCATCGTTCAGTCCGTCGGGGAGCGGGATGCCGCACACGGTGCCCTGCGCCTGGTACTCCGCCCAGCCCGAGCCGGTGAGGTAGCCGCGGACGACGCACTCGATCGGGAGCATCTCGAGGTTGCGCACGACCATCGCGCGCCCGGCGACCTCGGCCGGGATCAGCGAGTGCAGATCGTCGGCGGTGTTCGGCTCGCCGTCCGGGCCGTCGGTCAGCACCGCGCTCGCCGCGAGATGGTTCGGGATGCCGCGGCCCCCGTCACCGCCCGCGAGGCGGTCGAACCACCAGAGGCTGAGCGTCGTGAGGAGTACGCCCTTGTCGGGGATGCCGGGCTCGAGCACGTGGTCGAAGGCGCTGACGCGGTCACTCGCGACCACGAGCATTCGGTCAGCGGCGCCGTGGGGCACGGACTCGTCAGGGACATAGAGGTCACGGACCTTGCCCGAGTAGACGTGCCGCCAGCCGGGGAGCTCGAGGGGGGATGTCACCCGCCCATTATCGCGGCCGCTTCGGCCGGCCGTGCCCCTCGGTCGTTGAGCGAGCGGAGCGAGACGAAACGCCCCCGGACCTATGGAGAAGGCAGTTCCCTCCGGTCGTTGAGCGAGCGGAGCGAGACGAAACGCCCCCGGACCTGCGGGGTCGGCCGTGCCCGGAGGGTCGGCGCGTTTCGTCTGCAGCGCTGCGCGCCTCCGCTCAACGACCGGGGGCTCGGCCGCAGCTAGGGGGTGATCTCGTCGACGAAGGCGAACGCCTCGGCCATGAGCGGCGCCCAGGCCTCGGGCGATGAGGTCGGCACGACGACCCACTCCTTCGCGGGGCGCCCCCGCATCTCCATGCGGTGGCCGGTGCCGGCGGCTTCGACCTCGTCGGCGCGGGTGGCCGGGATCTTGACGACGAGCCCGCCCGCGAAGCCGACGAACGCGAACACCTTGCCGCGGATGCGCAGCCCCTCGCTCCCGAACATCGCGCCGATGTCGACACCGTCGCGCGTGAGGTACTCCTCGGCGATGGGGTCGAAGATCGCGTGCGCGCGCTCGCGCTCGGCATCGTCCTTCATGAGCCACACGGTAGTCGCGGGCTGGGACATCCGGTATAGTCCAGGTGGACTAATCAACACGGATCAATCGATCCCGACCAACCTGAGCCGCCATGAAAGACGCCGTAGACCGCCTCACGCCTCTGGGCCTCATGATCCTCGCCCTGCTGGGCGAGGGGGACATGCACCCGTACGAGATGATCCGGCTCATGCGCCAGCGGCGCGACGACCGACTGGTGACGATCACGAACGGCACGCTGTACCACACGGTCGGCCGCCTCCAACGGACGGGACTCGTCGCCGAGGTCGGGATCGACCGCGAGGGCAACCGGCCCGAGCGCACGACCTACGCACAGACCGAGGCCGGCCGGCAGGCGGTCGGCGAATGGGTGCGGCGAGAGCTCTCGCGCATCGACCGCCCCGCCGAGTTCCGCATCGCGCTCGCCGAGGCGCACAACCTCGATCGCGACGAGGTGACCGAACTGCTCGGCATCCGTCGATCGGCGCTCGCCGCCGTGCGGGACGAGCTGTCCGGCGGACTCGCCAAGGCCCGCGAACGCGAAGTGCCCGAGCAGTACCTCCTCGAGCTCGAGCGCGAGATCGTCCTTCTCGGTCACGACATCGACTGGCTCGACGGGCTCATCACGCGCCTCGAGCTCCACGACCTCACCTGGGGCAGTCCCGAAACGCCCTCCGCACGCTATCTCGAAGACCGAAAGGCCGCACGCCGATGACTCAGCCCTCGACAACACAGGGGACCGCGGGGACGGATGCCGCGGCATCCCTCCGTCCCAGAACTCCCGAACGCAGCCCGTGGCCCGCCCTGTGGGCGCTCGTCATCGGGTTCTTCATGATCCTGGTCGACACGACCATCGTCTCGGTGGCGAACCCCGCCATCAAGGCGGCGCTCGACCCCGACACGAACAACCTCGACAACGTCGTGTGGGTCACCTCGGCCTACCTGCTGACCTACGCCGTGCCCCTCCTCATCACGGGCCGCCTCGGCGACCGGTTCGGGCCGAAGAACATCTACCTCATCGGCCTCGCGGTCTTCACCCTCGCATCGCTCGGCTGCGGTCTCTCGCCGACGCTCGGCGCGCTCATCGCGTTCCGCGCCGTGCAGGGCCTCGGCGCCGCGCTCATGACGCCGCAGACGATGGCCGTCATCACGCGCACCTTCCCGCCGAACCGCCGCGGCGCGGCGATGGGCCTCTGGGGCGCCACCGCTGGTGTCGCGACCCTCGTCGGTCCGCTCGTCGGCGGCCTCCTCGTCGACGGCTTCGGGTGGGAGTGGATCTTCTTCATCAACATCCCCGTCGGCATCGTCGGCTTCGTCCTCGCGTGGGTGCTCGTGCCCAAGCTCGAGACGCACCCGCACCGGTTCGACATCGCGGGCGTGTTCCTCAGCGCCCTCGGCCTCTTCCTCATCGTCTTCGGGCTGCAGGAGGGCGAGAAGTTCGACTGGGCGCCGTGGGTGTGGGGCATGATCGTCGCCGGCGTGCTCGTCATGGCGTTCTTCGTCTGGACGCAGGCCCGCACCAAGAGCGAGCCCCTCGTGCCCCTCGAGCTGTTCCGCGACCGCAACTTCTCGGTCGCCAACATCTCGATCGCCGCTGTCGGCTTCACGGTCACGAGCATGTCGCTCCCGCTGATGTTCTTCATCCAGCTCGCGCGCGGGCTCACCCCGACCCAGTCGGCGCTCCTGCTGATCCCGATGGCCGTGCTCTCGGGCGTGCTCGCACCGTTCGCCGGGCGGCTCCTCGACCGCACCGACCCGCGGTTCCTGCTGGTTCCGGGCCTCGCCCTCGTCGGGATCTCGCTGCTCTGGTACTCGTCGCTGATGAACGTCGACACGCCGATCTGGATGTTCCTGCTGCCCTCGGCCCTCATGGGCATCGGCAACGCGGGCATGTGGGGTCCGCTCGCCACGACCGCCACGCGCAACCTGCCGCCGCGTCAGGCCGGCGCCGGCGCGGGCATCTACAACACGACCCGCACGATCGGCTCCGTCATCGGCTCGGCCTCGATCGCGGCCTTCATGCAGGCGAGGCTGGAGGCGAACCTCCCCGGCGCGAGCGACGCCCAGGGCGGGTTCAGCGGAGGTCAGCTGCCCCCGTTCGTCGTCGACGGCTTCTCGACCGCCATGGCTCAGTCGATCCTGCTGCCCGCGGCCGTCATGCTCATCGGCCTCGTCGCCGTGTGCTTCATGCGCCGGCCCGTGCTCACCGTGACCGACGAGTGGCAGGCGGCGCACCGCGCCGACGGCTGAGTCTGGCCTCCTGAGGTTCGGAGGATTGCACGAAGTTCGGAGGAATCCGCGGGATTCCTCCGGACTTCGCGCATTTCTCCGAACTTGGCGCGCGCCGGGCCGGCAGCGAGCCGCCGGTCAGTCCGGGTCGGACGGGTCGATCGGCTCGTGGTGGTCGAATCCCACGACCCCGCGCCGCCAGTAGCCGCTGAGCGCGTACTGCTCACGCGGCAGCGCGAGCTCGTAGCGCAGGTGCCTCCGCAGGGGGATGAGCCGGGATGCCTCGCCCGCGCCGAACACGAAGGTCTCGGCATCCGTCCCGACCATCTCGAGCGAGTCGGCCAGGCTGCCGCTCGCCTGCATCACGTCTACGTCGTCGCGACCCGACTCCTCGCGCAGGTACGTCTCGACCCATTCGATGTCGCCCGGCACGTCGGCGATGACCTCGACGACGGTGGTCGAGGGGAGCTCGGCGAGCCAGCGCGTCGCCGAGGGCAGCGCCGTCGGGTCGACGACGAGCACGACCCTCGCGGCGTTCTGCGGCGCGTTCTTCGAGCCGCGCGGTCCCACGATCACGAGCCGATCGCCGACCTTCGCCTGCTCGCCCCAGGCCGCGGCGGGTCCGGGATCGACGTGGCGCAGGATGTCGAGGGCCAGCGTCCGCTGCCCCGTCGCCTCGTCGAACCGCACAGCGAGCGGAGTGAAGTCGCGGGCGAACATCGGCGCCTCGGGCCGGACGATCCCCTCCTCGCCGGGGCCGACGGCGCGCGGGGCGACGAGCTCGCCCGTGATCGGGTGGGGGAAGAAGACGCGCACGTGGTCGGTGGGGCCCGTGCTCACGAAGTCGTCGAAGTCGGGTCCCGACAGCGTGACCCGGACGAACTGGTCCACCGGCCGGGCGACGGCGGTCACGACAGCCTCGCGGGCCGTGAAGCGGTGGCGACTGTTCGCACGGAAGAAGGGTGCCGAAGGGTCTTCGACCGGGCGGGGGGAACCGGTCGCACCGGTCGTCGGCGGCGGGGTCGCGGCATCCGTCATGGCATTCCTCCTCCGGTCGCGTGCGAAGGCGACCTGCTCCAGCAAAGCACGCGGGACCGGGCGTCGGGCGCGATCAGAGGCTCGCGAGGCCGCAGAAGGGTCGCCAGCACGGCGATGACCGGCACGGGACTCACCGCGATGCCGAGGGCGAGCGAAAGCGTCGCGCCGTTCATCGGCCGAATCACACCCCCCAGAGTGACGTTCTGGGGCACAAGGGCCGAGAACCGAGTCTCGCCCATGAAGGGTGATCGGCGCCTCATTTGTGAACGCGCGTTGCCGTCCTGCCCGACGGCGGCCCTACCGTGACACCGTGACCGACACGACACCGCCTCGCCGCCGACGTCGGACGGGAGGGCTCGGACGGCCCACCGGTCGCGACGTCGTCTCCGGATTCGTCACGGGCCTCTTCTCGATCCCCGAGGGGATGGCCTACGCGAGCATCGGCAACTTCGCCGCCCCTCTCGGCCTCTGGTCGGGCATCGTGCCGACGATCATCGGCTCGATGTTCACCCGCACCGTGCTCATGGTGACGACGCTCACGAGCGCGATCGCCCTCACGTCGCAGAGCGTGCTGACGGCCGCGGGTCTCGACCCGGGCGACCTCGGGGCGATCGCAACGCTCACCGTCATGGTCGGCGTCGTCATGCTCGTCATGGGTGTCCTCAAGCTCGGATCGGTCATGTCGTACGTCTCGACCGCCGTCATGACGGGGTTCACGACGGGCATCGCGCTGCAGATCGTCGCGGGCGTCATCCACGATGCGACGGGCTACTCGCCGGTGAGCTCGAACACCGTCGGCAAGATCCTCAACGCCCTCGCCAACATCGACCAGTGGCAGCTCGCGTCGGTGCTCGTCTCGACCGCCACGGTCGCCGTCTGGGTCGTGGTCCGCTTCATCAAGCCGCTCAGGTCGCTTGCCACCCTCGTCGCGCTCATCGTCGTGACGGTGCCCGTCGCCCTGCTCGGTCTCGACGTCGAATACGTGTCCGACATCGCGACGATCCCGCGCTCGCTGCCGCCACTCAGCCTCCCCGATCTGGCGGCGATCCCCGGCCTCGCGACGGGAGCCGTCGCGGTCGCGCTCGTGGCGCTCGCGCAGGCGGCCGGCATCAGCGCCGCGGTGAGCAACCCCGACGGCTCGCGGTCGGATGCCTCGAAGGACTTCACGGCGCAGGGGCTCGCCAACATCGCGGGCGGGTTCTTCTCGGCGCTCCCCACGGGAGGATCCATGTCGCGCACGGGGGTCGCGATGAGCGCGGGCGCGCAGACGCGCTGGTCGGGGATCTTCGCGGGTCTGTGGCTCGCGCTCATCGTGCTCCTCGTCGGACCGTTCGCCGGCTACATCCCCATGCCGGTCATCGGCGGGCTCATGATCGTGATCGGCGGCGAGCTCGTCGTCGGGCGGTGGCCCGACATCGTCCTCGTGTTCCGCACGTCGGCGCTGTCGGCCGCGGCACTCCTGGTGACCTTCGTCGCCACGACCGCCCTGCCCCTCCAGCAGGCGATCTTCATCGGCGCCGGGCTCTCGATCATCCTCAGCGTCGTCGCGCTCTCGCGGACCGGCCGCATGCTCGAGGTCGTCCGGGACGGCGACGGCTGGGTCGTCGAGAACCCGCCGGAGCACCTGCCGAGCCATCGGACGACGGTGCTGCACTACACCGGCGGCAGCATCTTCGCCGAGGTCAACCGGCTGCAGGAGGACTGGCCGCGGGTGGACGGGACGACGGATGCCGCGATCGTCCTGTCGATGCGCGGGTCACCCATGGTCCCGTCGGCCACCTTCCTCAAGGCGCTCGACCAGATCGTCGTCGACCTGCGCAAGGAGGGCATCTCGCTCGTCCTGTGCGGTGTGCCGCCGAAGTTCGCCGAGCTCCTGACACGCACGGGCCGGCTGACGCACCTCGGACCGGAGAACGTCGTCGTCGAGACACCGCGGCTCGCCGAGTCGCTGGAAACGGCGTACGAACGGGCCGAAACCCTGCGCGCGCAGGCGCGGAACGAGGCATCCCGGAACCCGAAGGGGTCGTGACCGCCCTCTCACTCGCAACGGGTGAGACCGCCGGATCGCCCGGCCCGCAGAGGCGGCGATGTCGGTAGACAGAGAGACAGCTTGAGCACCCGGGGGGGCGTGGCGTCACGCTCTGCCTCCGCGATCCGAGGAGAGATGATGACGGACGAATCAGTGATCGGCGCGCCCCTTCCGCCGGCGAGGACGCTTCCCTTCCCGCCCAAGCCTTCGGGCAGCTACGCGGGGCGAACCCTTGCCGAGTCGACGTACTCGCCGCTGCCGCCGGAGCGTCACCTCGCCGAGGATGCGCCGAACGTGCTGGTCGTGCTCATCGACGACGCGGGCCCGGCCCTTCCCGCTCCCCTGGGCGGCAAGGTCGCGACGCCGACGCTCGAGCGGATCCGTGAGGGCGGCATCGGGTACAACCGCTTCCACACGACGGCGATGTGCTCGCCGACGCGCGCGTCGCTCCTCACGGGCCGCAACCACCACCGCGTGGGCGCCGGGCAGATCGCCGAGCTCGCCGCCGACTGGGACGGCTACTCCGGGCACATCCCCAAGAGCAGCGCGACCATGGCCGAGGTGCTGCGCAACTACGGCTACTCGACGGCCGCCTGGGGCAAGTGGCACAACACCCCGGCCGAGGAGACGACGAAGGCCGGTCCGTACGACAACTGGCCCACCGGCAACGGCTTCGAGTACTTCTACGGCTTCCTCGCCGGCGAGGCGTCGCAGTACGAGCCGAACCTCGTGCGCAACACGACGAGCGTCCTCCCGCCGAAGTCCCCGGAGGAGGGGTACCACCTGAGCGAGGACATCGCCGACGACGCGATCGCGTGGCTGCGCGACCACAAGGCCCTCGCTCCCGACAAGCCCTTCTTCATGTACTGGGCGACCGGAGCGATCCACGGGCCCCACCACATCATGAAGGAGTGGGCCGACAAGTACGCCGGCGTCTTCGACGACGGCTGGGACGCCTACCGGGAGGACGCCCACGCCGGGGCGAAGGCGGCCGGCTGGATCCCGGAGGATGCCGAGCTGACGCCCCGCCCGGAGTCGCTGCAGGGGTGGGACGAGATCCCCGACCACCAGAAGGCGTTCCAGGCGCGGCTCATGGAGGTGTGCGCGGGCTTCGGCGAGCACGCCGACGTGCAGGCGGGCCGTCTCGTCGACGAGCTCGAGCGCCTCGGCTACCTCGACAACACGATCGTCATATACATCTGGGGCGACAACGGCTCGTCGGGCGAAGGCCAGAACGGCACGATCAGCGAGCTGCTCGCGCAGAACATGATCCCCACGACGGTCGACCAGCACATCGCAGCGCTCGAAGAGCTCGGCGGGCTCGACGCGCTCGGCACTCCGGCGACCGACAACCAGTACCACGCCGCATGGGCGTGGGCCGGCTCGACGCCGTACCAGGGCATGAAGCTCATGGCGTCGCACCTCGGCGGCACGCGCAACCCGCTGTTCATCCAGTGGCCCGGGCGCATCGAACCCGACCGGGTGCCGCGCACGCAGTTCCACCATGTCATCGACGTCGCGCCGACGATCTACGAGATCCTCGGCATCTCGCACCCCGAGACCGTCAACGGCGTCCACCAGGACCCGATCGACGGCACGAGCTTCGCGTACTCGATCGACGACAAGGATGCCGAGGGCCGGCACCGCGTGCAGTACTTCGAGATCATGGCGAGCCGATCCATCTACGAGGACGGCTGGATGGCGTCGACGACGGGTCCGCGCCTGCCGTGGGTGCCGGGTGCGCCTCCCGGGATCAGGACGTGGACCCCCGACGAGGACAAGTGGGAGCTCTACAACCTCGACGAGGACTGGAGCCAGGCGCGCGATGTCGCCGACCAGCATCCGGAGAAGCTCGCGGCTCTCAAGGAGCTCTTCGCGATCGAGGCCGCCAAGAACAAAGTGCTCCCCGTCGGCGGCGGGCTGTGGATCGTGCCGTTCCACCCCGAGTTGCGCCTCACTCCGCCGTACACCGAGTGGGACATGGCGGGCGACACGACGCGTGTTCCGGAGTTCTGCGCTCCCGCCCTCGGTAACAAGCCGAACACCGTGACCATCACGGCGGACCTCGGCGAGAAGGCGAACGGCGTGCTCTACAAGCTCGGCGGCGCGGGCGGCGGCCTCACGGCCTTCGTCGTCGACGGCATCCTGACCTATGAGTACAACCTGTTCCTCGTGCAGCGGACGACGATCGCGGCATCCGATCCCCTCCCGGCAGGGGATGTCACGATCGAGATCGAGACGACCTACGTCGAGCAGAAGCCTGGGGGACCGCTCAGCGTGACCCTGCGCGTGAACGGCGACGAGGTCGCGCAGGGCGTCGTGCCGGTGAGCGCCCCGCTCCTCTTCTCAGCGAACGACTGTCTCGACATCGGTCGCGCGTACGGCGGTGCCGTCTCGCGCGCGTACGCCGAGCGGATGCCGTTCGCCTTCGACGGCCGGATCGACCGCGTGCACATCGCCTACGCCGTGCCCGCATGATCCGGTGACCCGGACGACCCCCGCACCGAAGCGCCGAACCCTCGCCCGGGACGTCGGCGCGGGGGTCGTGCTCGGGGTGGAGAGCGTGCCCGACGGGCTCGCCATGGGGCTCCTCGCGGGCGTCAACCCGCTCGCCGGGCTCTACGCCTACCTCTTCGGCATGGTCGGCGCGGCGCTGTTCACGAGCAGCTCGTTCATGGTCGTGCAGGCGACGGGGGCCATCGCGCTCGTCGTCTCGGACGCGGGCCTCGCGACACGGCCCGACCCCGACCGGGCGCTCTTCACCCTGTCGATGCTGACGGGCGCCATCCTCGTCGTTGCGGGTCTCGCACAGGCCGGCCGCCTCGTGCGGTTCGTGCCCACGGCGGTCATGACGGGGTTCCTCACGGCCGTCGGCATCAACATCGTGCTCGGCCAGCTCGCCAACCTCACGGGGTACGCGTCGCCGTACGACAACCGCATCGCGAAGCTCATCGACACGGCGCTGCACCCCGGCGAGTGGAGCATCGGCTCTATCTTCGTCGGCGTCGTGACGATCGCCATCATCGTCGCGTTGCAGCAGACGCGCATCGGCGGCATCGGCCTCGTCATCGCGATCGTCGCCGGCAGCGCGCTCGCCGCAGCCCTCGACGCGTGGGCCGGGGCATCCGTCGCCTTCATCGGCGATCTCGTGACGGTGCCCGACGGCCTGCCGCTGCCGGTGCTGCCGACGTGGGACGACCTTGCCTTCGTGACCATCCCGGCGAGCTCGATCGCCCTCATCTGCATCGTGCAGGGCGCCGGCGTGTCGACCGGCCTCGCGACGCCCGACGGGCGGCGCCCGAACATCTCGCGCGACATCGTGGCGCAGGGCGCGGGCAATCTTCTCGCCGGCGTGTTCCAGGGAATGCCCGTCGGCGGCTCGATGGGCTCGTCGTCGATCGTCGTGGCGGCGGGGGCCAAGACCCGCGCGGCGATCTTCGTCGCGGGCGCGTGCATGGTCGTCGTCATCCTCTTCGCCGCCGACACCGTCGCGTTCGTCGCGATGCCCGCGCTCGCGGGCCTCCTCATCGTGATCGGCGCGGGCGCCGTCAAGCCCGCGCGGGTCGTGTCGGTGCTCAACACCGGTCCGCTGCAGACGGTGATCATGGCGGTGACCTTCGTGCTCACCCTCCTCATTCCGCTGCAGTTCGCGGTGCTCGTCGGCGTGGGGCTCGGCATGGTGCTGTTCGTCGTGCAGCAGTCCAACCGGGTGCGCGTGCGGGAGCTGCGCCTGACGGATGACGGCGGCATGCGCGAGGTCGACCCCGTGGCCGTGATCGCGCCCGGCTCGGTCACCGTGCTCCAGCCGTACGGCAGCCTCTTCTTCGCGAGCGCGCCGACTCTCGAGCGCCAGCTTCCGGCGGTGTCGCGGACGTCGACGGATGCCGTGGTCATCCTGCGCCTGCGCGGAGTCGACCAGATCGGGCTCACGACGATCGACGTGCTGCGGCGGTATGCGGCCGCGCTGGATGCCGCGGGGTCGACGCTCAAGCTCGTGGTGAGCGACAAGGACGTCCTGACGCAGATCCGGTCGAGCGGCCTCGCCGGGACGATCGGCCCGCGCAACCTCTACGAGGGGAGCGAGTGGATCGGCGCGGCCGTGCGCCGCGCGTACGCCGACGCGCGAGAAGAGGTCGCTCATGCGTAGCGCGGCTGAGAGGGTAAGAGGGTGACCTCCGCCCGCGACGACATGGTGCTCCTCCCGGCCGGGGTCTTCACGATGGGGAGTGACGACTTCTACCCCGACGAGCGGCCCGTGCACGAGCGCACGGTCGAGGCGTTCTGGATCGACCGCCACCAGGTGACGAACGCCGAGTTCGCGCGGTTCGTGGCCGAGACGGGGTACGTCACCGTCGCGGAGCGGCCGCTCGAGGCATCCGACTATCCCGACCTGCCCGCTGAAGACCTGGTGCCCGGCTCGCTCGTCTTCACGCCGACGACTGTCGCCGTCGACCTGCGTGACTGGCGGCAGTGGTGGCGCTGGGAGCCCGGTGCCCAGTGGCGGCACCCCGAAGGACTCGGATCATCGATCGACGAGCGGATGTCGCACCCCGTCGTGCAGGTCGCGTTCGAGGATGCCGAGGCCTACGCCCGCTGGGCGGGCAAGCGACTGCCGACGGAGGCCGAGGCGGAGTACGCGGCACGCGGCGGCCGTGAAGGGACCCCGTTCGCGTGGGGAGATGCCGCGTTCCCCGACGACGTGGCGCAGGCCAACACGTGGATCGGCCGCTTCCCCTACGACAATCGCGGCCGGTTCGGCGCGTCGACGGCTCCGGTCGGGTCGTACCCCGCCAACGGCTACGGCCTCTTCGACACGATCGGGAACGTCTGGGAGTGGACGAGCGACTACTACTCGCCGCGCCATGTCGTGCCCGGGTCGGTGCCGGTCGACCGCGGCGCCCGCTCGGACCTGATGGCGTCGGCGAGTGCCGAGGTCGGCTCGAGCGTCCCGCGCCGGGTGCTCAAGGGAGGGTCGTACCTCTGCTCGCCGGACTACTGCCTGCGCTTCCGCCCCGCCGCGCGCTCGCCGCAGGCCGACGACTCCTCGACGACGCACATCGGCTTCCGCTGCGCGCGCGACGCGTGACCTGGGTTTCTTGCGGTTCGGTGACCGGCGGTGGCACCGCCGCGCCGCGCGCTGGCTGCGACCGCTACAGAAACCTGCGACCGCTACGTCTGCCGACGCCTCCCTCGCAGGTTTCTGTGGCGCTCGAGTGAGTGGCGGCTGGCTGGCGCCCTGACCCGCCGGGCGGGTGTGGTGGAGTTAGTTCTCGACGACGCGGGCGGCGATGTCGGTGCGGTACTGGCCGCCCTCCAGGCCGATCTCGGCGATGCCGCGGTAGGCACGGTCCCGCGCTTCGGTGAAGGTCGTGCCGAGGCCGACGACGTTGAGCACGCGGCCACCCGTCGCGACGAGACCCTCGGGCGACGCGGCCGTCGCCGCATGGGCGAGGTGGACGCCCTCGACGGCGGCCGCGGCATCCAGTCCCGAAAGCGGACGCCCTGTGATCGGCGCCTCGGGGTAGCCCTCCGACGCGAGCACGACCGTGACCGCCACGGCGTCCGCGAACGCAGGCCGACGGTGATCCTCGAGGTGGCCCGACGCAGCCGAGAGCAGCAGCTGCGACAGCGGATCGACGAGGCGCGGCAGCACGACCTGGGTCTCGGGGTCGCCGAAGCGCGCGTTGAACTCGATGACCTTCACGCCCTGCTCGGTGAGGATGAGGCCCGCGTAGAGGAGTCCGATGAAGGGTGTGCCCTCGGCATCCAGCTGGTGGATGACCGGCTCGGCGATCTCGCGCGTGACGAGGTCGACGAAGGCCTGTTCGGGATCGGATGCCTCGCCCTCGATGGCCCAGCCGCCGAAGCGCTCGCCCAGCCACGGCAGCGGGGAGTAGGCGCCCATGCCGCCGGTGTTCGGGCCCTCGTCGCCGTCGCGCAGGCGCTTGAAGTCCTGGGCGGGGCTGAGGGGGGAGGACGTGGTCGCCGTCGCTCAGGAAGAAGAGCGAAACCTCGGGTCCGGCGAGGAACTCCTCGACGAGCACGGGTCCGCTCGGCAGGTACGAGTCGGCGTGGGCGAGGGCGGCGTCGCGGTCGTCGGTGACGATGACGCCTTTCCCGGCGGCGAGCCCGTCGGCCTTCACGACGTGCGGGGCGCCGAGTTCATCGAGCGCCGCCTCGACCTCGGCGCGCGTGTGCGCCCGGACCGCGCGACCGGTCGGGACTCCCGCAGCCTCCATGACCCGCTTCGCGAAGGCCTTCGAGCCCTCGAGTTGCGCCGCGGCCTTGCCGGGTCCGAAGACGGGGATGCCGCGCTCGCGCAGCGCATCGGCGACGCCCGCGACGAGCGGCGCCTCGGGACCGATGACGACGAGGTCGATCGAGTGCGTGTTCGCGAAGTCCGTGACGGCGGCTGGGTCGTTCGGGTCGAGGGCGAGGATCGTCGCGTCGCGCGCGATGCCGGCGTTGCCGGGCGCCGCGAAGACCTCGTGTGCGACCTCCTCCGACCGCAGGGCGAGGATGATGGCGTGCTCGCGAGCACCGGAGCCGAGGACCAGGATTCGCACCCGGCAAGCCTACCGAGGGGTGCGGGGACCGCCCTGCCGGATGACGAGGGGCGGGGAATCACCGCGCGCCATTCTCACGCGTAGCTCGAGCCTCTCGGCCGGCCCAAGTTTTCGACAGATGGCAACGGGTCGCGCCGTGAGGAGGTCTGCCGTGCGGGTGCGGTGTTCAGCCGGGGGCCTGCGCGCAGGGCGTGAATACGGCGCCAGCGAGTTCGTCCGGACCGTCGAGGTGCCGCTTCACGAGTTCGATGTACGCCACGCTCGACGGCCACCTCTGGCAACGTCTCATCCTCGAACAGGGATGGACAGACGAACGTCACGCCGCGTGGCTCGCCACCCATTGGCGCCAACAATTCCTCAACGCGACCCCTGCCGACGCCGTGAGCCTGCGTCAGTGATCCACCCGGTCGAGGAACGCGAGCACGCGGCTCACCAGCAGGTCCGTCGCCTCGGCGTCGTAGCTCGGTAGCGAACTGTCCTCGAACAGGTGCTGTTCGCCTGGGTAGGTGAACAACTCGCCGTCGTCGACTGCCGCGACGATCTCGCGCGCTGCGTCGATATCGCCTTCGCCCGCGAAGAACTCGTCGGCGTCCTTACCGTGGATCTGCACGGGCACGTTATCGGGCCACCGCCCGAACGCCCACTCGCCGGACACCGGGATCGCCGACTCGAGCAGCACCGCCCCCGCGGCGCCCGGGCGCTGCTGAGCGAGCCGCTGCGCGCGCATCACCCCCGACGAGACACCGAGGTATACCAGCCGCTCCGGGAGGTCAGCGGCTGCGGCATCCGCCCGCCCATCCACGTCAACCGCTCCACTCTGCACGAAGGCGAACGCATCTTCCATAGAGTCGAAGATGCGCCCGTCGTACAGGTCGGGTGCGTGCACCGTATGACCGCCGGCGCGTAACCGGTCGGCGAAATCACGCATGCCGGCCGTCAATCCGAGGACGTGGTGGAACATCAATACGTCAGCCATGTGCCCTGTCTACCCCGGGCGACCGACATCGTCGCACGGGTCGCGGACCACCGGCCGATGTACCGTGCCCACGGAGAGATTACGGCCGCCACGCTGTGGCCTCTTCTCCGCGCCGTGCCCTCGGGGATCGTGTCCGGATAGCACAGCGATCGCCGCGCCACTGGCGTTGGTGAAATCGCCGGCCGGCTCGCCCTCAGCAGCAGTCAACTGGTGGAGATGCCTCGCATGCGATTGTTGCGCGGGTTGTGCTCGAGCTCAGCGAGCCCGAGCGTCTCGAGCAGCGGGGGCATGTATATCCCAAACCGACCACGGTAGCCCTTCCGCGTGCCGTACCATCCGCCGACCGGGTTCGACTCGGAGCGACCCCAGGCCTCGACGGTGCCTCCGGCCGCCTGCTTCTGTTCGTCTGCCGCCCCCAGCGGGACCCAGTCGCCTCGCTCCAGCAGCCAGGCATGCAGGTCCTCGATCGCCCGCGCCTGATAACTGAGCCTTGTGGACCCGACCTGGCAGACCAGCAGGTCGCCGTCGCGATACATCGTGTACTGCGAGGTGCCCGGAGCCGTTGTGAGGACCCACGGGTCGCTCTCAGTGCCGCTTCCTGTCATCGTCCCTCCGTGTCCCATCAGAGCCGCGGTCAGCGGGCGCTCCTAGTGTCGTGCCCCGCGATGCGCCAGACAAGGGAAGAGCACGCGAGGATCCCGCCTGCGCGCAATCGGATCCCAAGCGATACACACGATCGATGCCGGTTGGCTCCCTCGAGCGGGATGAGCCCTCTAGCATCGGCCCATGACCACTCGACTGAACCCCTACCTCAGTTTCGCGGGTGATGCCTCGGCCGCCCTCGCGTTCTACCGGGACGTTTTCGGCGGCGATCTCACGATCAATCACTTCGGCGACTTCGGCACCGACGACCACGGCATCGGCGACCAGGTCATGCACGGCCAGCTGGAAACAGCGTCTGGCCTCACGCTGATGGCCGCCGACATGCTGCCGGGCGAGACGTTGCGGCCCGGGAACAACCTCGCGGTCAGCCTCGGCGGGGACGACGCCGAGGAACTGCGCGGCTACTGGCAGGCACTGTCGGACGGAGGGACCGTGATGGTCGAGCTGGCCACCCAGCCGTGGGGCGACGAGTTCGGGATGTGCGTCGACCGGTTCGGGACCTCGTGGCTGGTCAACATCGCCGGGGGCGGCTGACCTACCCGATCCGCGCTGCACCCGGTGGGCGATGCCGCGGCCGGCGGCAGTCCCCTTGCGCTCGAACCTCGTCACCGGCCGCTCGGCCCAGCGATCGACCACGCCACCTCGAAGGCCGGGCTCGGCATCGAGCACTCGCACCACCTGCTCGGCGTAATCGGCCCAGTCGGTGGCCAGCCGCCACACGCCCCCGGGCGGAGGCGACTCGCCGCGAGGGCCGCCAAGGGTGGGGTGACCAGCCGGCCCTCCGATCGAGCGGATCGCCGCCGACGTACGTCGGATCCACCACCAGCTGCTCAGCCGCCCCCCGGGGGTGCCGGCGGCCCGGCTGCGGGGCCGGCGCGCGGCCTACGACGACGTGCCCGAGACAGGCGGCTTCAGACCGCACCCACACCCTCGATCGGGATGAGCCCGCAAACGTCCATTCAGCGTTCGCCGGCCGGATATGGATCGCGGATGGCGCCGCGAGTGTGGTCTTCATCGCGCGTGTCACGCTACGCGGGATTTACGATGTCGCGGTGACGTCCGGGCTTGATCCGGCTCGTACCCGGTCGCGACGAAAGGAACGGCAGGACGGTTGCGGGCCGGCCTGTACGGAGTCACCCCAATTGAAGAGAGGGGGTGAGCCACGTGACAGAAACCCTCTTGAGTTCCGGCGACGAGATCGCCGTCACCATCACGGCCGTGAAGCCGTTCGGCATGTTCGTCGAGACGGCCGCTGGAGTCCCGGGCCTCGTCCGCGGATCGGGCGCTGATATCGGCGATGTCGTGCGTGTAGGTGTCGTCGAGTTCGACCCGGCCGCACGCCGATTCAGCGCGACTCTAGCCTGACCGACTCATAACAAGCGAGATACGCTCACTGCCCCTCCTGACCCGCACGGATCGCGAGGGGCACTGACTCATCCCGTTGCGAGCGACCGAGGCATCCGATCGGCCCGCTTATGGGCACAGCCCGCAAGAGGATCGTCACGAACCTTGCGGTGGGAGGCGCCGCTTCAATCGGTGAGCGATCAGGTCCCGTGGTCGACGTCCCCCCATGCGGCGATGTCGACACCGTGATTGTCGGGCGATGCGAGCGTCCACCAGTCGGGTGCGTGCGAGTCATCCGCCAGTCGTCCTCCGGCTTCGATCACTGCCGCGACACGCTCCTCGGCACGATCGTTCGGCAGTGCGATGTCGATATGGGTGCGGCCACGTCCCGGGGCGGCGATCTCGTCGAACCACATCCGCGGTCCCCGGCGTAGCGGGTCAACGACCAGTCCGCCGAGCGACTGGTAACCGAGCGCCGCGACCCAGAAGTCCCGTGTGCTCACTCCCTCTGCCTCCGCGATGGCGATCTGAATCGTGTGCAACTGAGATGGGTCGGGCACGAGCCCGAGTTCGGCGGCGATGGCGGAGACATGCCGCACCAGTTCGACGTCGGCAGTGTCCAGTCTCCCGCGCAGCGTTGAGGCGGTACGAACTACCACGGCCTCCGGCCTGAGGTCGATGTCTGGTTCTCGACCCACCGCTTGCGTCACGAGTGCGATGCGCCGGATGAACTCCACGCCCGCGGCGAATGAGGGCGTCCGAAACACGGTTTGCGCGCCCCCGTACAGCACGTGCCACCCACCTGTTCCCTCCTCCTCATGGAACTGTTTGGCGCTGATCGGTTCGGCCATTGAGGTCTCCTCTTCCCTGAACGGTCGTAACGCGACAGACGCTAGCGAGCCGATGCGACATTCGACCTCAGCCGCTCGCATCGACCCTCATGCTCGCAAATGCCCGCAAGTCGATCCGAACCGGGTGCGGCTCGTGAGCACGGGTGGGACCGCGCGACGCGATGCACTGCTGCGGTTCGGAGTTCTCGATGCGAACATCTACGTCGATCACGGACTGACCGGAACCAACCGCTCCCGCCCCGGGCTGCGGGAGGCGCTGGCCGCCGTGCGGAAAGGCGACACACTCGTCGTCACCAAGCTCGACCGGCTCGCCCGGTCGGTGCGGGATGCCTGCGACATCGCTGACGAAGTCACCGAAGGGCGTCGCGCTCAGTCTCGGCGGAAGCCGCTATGAGCCCACCGACCCTGTTCAAGGTGTCTTCTTTGCGCGACGCCACGAAACTTGCCGTGGCTGTTTCCGAGCTGGAAGGGCTCGGGCAGCGGACGCTGCTGACCGCGATGAGAGCTATGCCGGCTCGGTCGTGCGGATCAATCCGCAGTTGACGCAAGACCAAGCGACCAGGAACTTCTCGTCGTCGAGGATCTCGAATTTCAGAGGGTCGCCGCAGGTCGGGCACACCCACGGCTCTGGCTCACGATCCTTCACACCCTTCAGGCTAGGCATCCCGATGCGCCACCGCGGGATCCGCAGGCGGGCAGCGCGTCGTAGAGTGAGGCCGTGTCGGCAAGGACGGTCGCGAGGACCATCGTGGGGGCTGCGCTCGTGGTCAACGCCGTTCCGCACGGAGTAAACGGTGTGCAGGGGGAGACCGTTCCCCAGTCCGTTCTCCGATCCGCCCGGCGTGGGTATGTCGTCCCCCGTGGTGAATGTCGCGTGGAGTGCGGCGAACGCGACAACAGGCGCGCTGCTTCTGCGCCGCGGCATCCGGACGCGCGGAGAAGCGGTCGGAGCCGCGATCGGTGCGATAGCGATGGCCACGGTGCTTGCGGTTCACTTCGGTAGCGTGCTGTCTGGCGGCCGGGGTCTGCGGGGAGCACGGGGCGGCCGTTCGGGACGCCCGCCGCTCGCCCTGGTGAAGGCGACACAGCCGATCGCGACGGCGCTCGCAGGTCGCCGCGGCTTTCCGCTGTGGGCCGTCGTGCACCATCGCGGACGCAAGAGCGGCACGGACTACGCCACTCCGGTGGCCATCGTGCCCACGATGTCGCCGACTGATGTGCTGATCGGTCTGCCGTGGGGACGGGACACCAATTGGGCGCGCAACGTCGTGGCGGCGACCTCGGCCGACGTCACCTGGAAGGGCGCCACTCATTCGACGGTCTCCCCACGCATCATCGGTCCGACGGAGGCTGCGGCCCTGGCAAGACCGTTCGTCCGCTTCATCGTCAAGCGCATGCCTGCCGCGATCGTTCTACATCTACCCCAGAACTGAGGGTCGGCCGCGGGTGCGCGCAGCCACTCCAAATCCCGTCGAGCGCCCGGACGGATGGCATGCGGGCGGAGTCCGCTTGCGGATCGCGTGAGAGCAGATAGCGTCCGGGCGTTCGGCTCCTTGCCCGGGCACGGAGAGCTGCGGAGGCTCGCGGACCTCAGACATTTCGCTTACTTCTCGAGCAGTTCAGCTCGAGACGACTATTTGCCGCATCCGGCGCATGCACCCGTTGCACACCTGATCTCTCACTTGGCAGAACAGGTGGTCGTCTTCGATGTCGATGCATGATGACCCGCTCAGATGGGAGCGCTCGGCGAGCCATGCATGTGCGCGGTCGATGCGTTCTGTCTGAGGCCGGCCGTACTCTGGGGCGGCAACCCCGACGGAGAGGATGACCATGGATTGGAAGATCGAGCTGATCTTCGTGCCCGTGTCGGATGTGGACCGCGCCAAGGACTTCTATACCGGCATCGGTTTCCATGCGGATCACGACGCGGAACCGTACGAAGGCCTGCGATTCGTGCAACTGACGCCTCCCGGCTCCGCGTGCTCTATCGCGATCGGCACGGGACTGGGCAGCAGGATGGAGCCTGGCGGCCTGGACAATATCCAGGTTGTCGTCTCAGACGCGGACGCCGCTCTCGCTCAGCTGCGCGACGCGGGCGTCGAGGCAAGCGGTGTCGACGAGCAGGATTGGGGGCGCTTCGTGACCTTCAACGATCCAGACGGCAACAGGTGGACGCTTCAGCAGTTGCCGGCTCGAGGCTGATAGGCCACACCTGCGATTGATTCTCGCCGGGCGAGGGTCAACAGCGCGGGGGCGCGGCATCCACCTCGAATGGATGCCGCGCCCCGGGTGAAGCGGATGCCGTCAGTGGCGCCCCTCGCGGTCGCCGAGGAACTCGCCGGGCTGGGTCGATACGAATGCCGAACCACTGTCGTCGAGCGACGCGGCGAGCCGGTTCATGACCGTCGCCGAGCTGGCCGACCAGTGCCCGGATTCCACCCGCTGCTGGAGCACCTCGATCCCTGCCGCGATCTCGGCCGGCGTGAAGTTGCAGTGTCCGACGTGATCGACGAAGAACTGCCGCAGCAGGTTGGTGTCGTGCGCCGCCCGAACGTCCTCGGCGTACTCCTGCTCGACCTGCACGGGTGCCAGCACATCGTCGAGGGTGTGCATGCTGACCACGGGCATCTGCAGGTCGCCGGTGAGAGTGGACGACGCGCGGAGGGTCTCGACGGATCCCGGGTCGGCCGCGATGTCGGCGGTCTGCGTCAGTGTCGCCAGGTCGGCCTTGAGGTCGAGCCCGGCCTCACGGTAGAGCTCGGCGACGAGGGCGCGATCCTCTGAATGCGCGAACAGCTTGCCGTAGTCCACCCCGACGTTCCATGTCGCGTTTCCGCCGGCCGTCGCTTCGATGTCGAAGCGACCGGGGGTGACGAATCCGATGGTTCCGAGCAGCTGGTTGTACAGCGATTCCTGCTGCACAGCGGTGTCCTTCGTCGCCTCCGCGATGGGCACGCCGTCGGAGAGGTGGAACAGCGCCGCGGCGAGCGCTACGCGGGCGCGGCCTTCGGGCGTCTTCTGCCCCTCCTGCACCGCAGCGCTCAGAGCAGCCGACGTTGCGAACGCCTCGTTCAGCGACGCGTAGCCCTCGATCTTCAGATCCTGGCCGGCGAGCAGTTGCTCGATCGCGTGCGACCCGTCGAGCTGGTAGTTGTTCAGGTCGACGGCACCTTCCATCAGCCCGCAGGTGGGCATGGCACCCTCGATGACATCACTGGCCGACTCGGCGATGCGCCCGGTGACCAGACCGCCCATCGACGTGCCGTAGGCCAGGACGTGGTCGGGCTCGAGCCCGGTCTGATCGAGCATCGCGTCGAGCGACTGCAGCTGGTCGTCGACCGCCGTCGGAACCGCCCAGCCGCTCGCCGCGTACGACGAGCCCACGAGGGCGTAGCCGCGTTCGAGCAGCAGCGCCTTCGTGGCATCGTTCGGCGCGACCGACGCCGGGTTGCCCGGTACGAATGACGGGCGGTAGCCGTGGCTGTAGAGCATCACGGTGCCGTTCCAGTCCGAAGGCACTGAGGCAAGCCAGGTCGTGCCGTTGGGGAGGGAGCCGGAGTAGTCGGCGCCGGCGTCGGCCATCGCCGGCGGAGCCACCAGGGCGACCGAGAGGGCGGTGCCCGCAACAGCGGCGACCGCCAGCGAACGGATGCGAACGCGTGGAGACATGGGGATGGTCCTTCCATTGTCATCGTCGACAGATGGCGCCGTCTGCCTCGACAGCACTGGGACCAATTATCAACTTTCCTGATAGTTAGTCAATGGATGCCGGGGCCTCCAGCGCGTGCCGGGCGTCTTGCAGCCAGCGGCCGAGTGTGACGCGCTCGACTGCGGTGAGGCCGGCGAACGCCTCGGCCTCGATTCGGTCGACGTCGGCGCGGCACGCTGCCAGGAGCGCGACCCCGGCCGGTGTCAGGGAGATCGTCATGCGGCGACGGTTGTCGTCGTCGCGAACGCGGTCGATGAGCCCCGCCTCATGAAGGGCGCGCACGATCCCCTCCATCGCCTGCGCCGAGACGAATGAATGCCGCGCGAGCTGGGCACTACTCATGCCCGGATGCTGCTCGAGCACCGTCAGAGCGGTGTACTGGGCGACCGTTATCCCGTGCGGACGGACGACCGCATCCAGCCGCCCCCGGACTGCCATTTCAACCTGCTTCACCTGATAGAGGATGCGCGGCGGGTGCTCGGCGGTCATACGGGCGTCGGGTCCGTCATGCGATGAAGCATACGGCCTCTGTCCTGCGGGCTCCGCGACCATTCCTTGCCCCTGTCGCTGCTCGTCGGAAAGGCCCGCTCGAAGTGGGCCCGCCTGGTCTTCTGTCAGCGCATGGGGGTGCTGCTGCGCCCCTCGGCCCGGCCGCTCAACTCGGCGTCGAGGGTCTCTTGCGCGATCCGCATCTGCTGGGCGTACTCGGGTTGCTGCAGTCGCTGCCACATCACATCCTCCACAACCTGCTCGCTCTGGCTGACCACCCACCAGATGTTGCCGAACGGGTCTTTGATCCGCCCGCCGCGCTGACCGAAGGCGCTGTCTGCGAGCTCAGTCACGACTGTGGCGCCCGCGGCGGTGGCCTTCGCGAAGGTGGTGTCGGGGTCGTCGACCCACACCCTCAGGACGCTCGGCATGACGGGCCAGTCGGGTCGCCGGTCGAAGGCAAGCAGCACCGTGTCGCCGACCCGGATCTCGCCGTGGCCGATCGCGCCGTCTTCGGTGCTGACGCGGGCGAGTTCCTCACCGCCGAGCACGTCCGTGATGAAGTCGAGCAGCGCGCCGGTGTCATCGGTGACGATCCAGGGCGCGACGCTCGTGTAGCCCGCCGGCTTGTAGGTCTCGCTGTCCATGCTTCTCTGCATCCTTTCGAGCGGTGTTGCCGTGCTGTTGGGAACGCTAGACGGCATCTAGGACGCATCTTGTCCTGACTCGAAGAAGCCCCGCACGTTTCCGGGAAGCGAACCCGTTGCCGACATCGTGGACGACGGCCGCGTCCTCGCCTTTCCGCGGACGAGACTGGGCACATGACGCCTGTCGATTCCCGGCTTGCCGCCGCGGTCGCCGCGAGTCGGAGTTGGTACGACGACGTGATGGCGCTGCACGGCGTGCCGGTCACCGTGACCGACGCGCTCTGGGTGGCCGATGGCCCGGTGCCGCCGTTTCACTCGACCGTGCTCGCACTCCGGCCCGACATCGATGCGGATGCCGCGGCAGAGGCAGTCAGAACCCGTCAGCGAGCCGGACTCCCGGGCGGTGGCATCGCGGACTGCTTCGCCGACCTCGACCTCGCGGGACACGGGTTCGACCAGCTCTTCGAGGCGCGGTGGATCCACCGCGCAGCCCCGGAACCGGGTCTCGCCGACGGGTGGAGCGAACTCTCCGATCCACGCGACCTGCACGGCTGGAGCGAACGGCACGACTACGTCGGGGTTCTGCCCGACACCGTGCTGCGGCATCCCCGCTTCCGAGTCCTCGCGAGGCGCGCGGGCGGGGGTCTCATCGGCGGCGCCGTGACGCATGAGCTCGGAAGTGGCGACGTCGTGGGGCTCTCGAACGTGTGGGAGTCTCCTGGCACCGACTCGGACTGGCTCGGATTGCTCGCCGCGGTCGGCCGACTCCACCCGAGGCGCCCAGTCGTGGGATACGAGCGGGGCCCCGACCTGGAGCGTGCGCTCGTCGCCGGCTTCGACGTCGTAGGGACCCACCGCGTGTGGGTGCCCGCCTCTTGAGTGCCGAAACGCGATCCTGCGAGTGGGTTGAATCCTGTACGAAGGTCAGGAAGCTCACACCCTTGCGATCCACCGTCTGTCAGGCGTAGCCGCGCTTGAGGAGCAGGCTCCGGTGAGAACCTCGTCGTCAGTTGCGTACCTGTATGACGGTCTTGCCTGTGCGCCGCGCGGTCGGGTGGAGGGCGGCGACGGCGTCATCAAGAGAAGCGACCGTGCCGATGTGGGGGCGAAGACGTCCATCGCGCACCCGCTGAACGATCTCGGAGAGCTGCGCCGGTACGGACTCGACCACGAAGTCGACGGCGAGACCGTCGACGGGCCGAGCTTCCACGGGTCCGACGACCGACACCAGAGTGCCGCCCGGCCGGATGATGCGAGCGGATCGCCGTTGCACATCGCCGCCGAGGACGTCGAAGACGAGGTCGACGCCGCCGACGTCCTCGATGCTGTCGCTCTCGAGATCGAGGAATTCATTTGCACCGAAGTCGAGTGCGGCTTGCCGCGCGCCCGCCCGGCCCGTGCCGATCACATACCCGCCGAACTCGCGGGCGAGCTGCGTGACGACGGATCCGACCGCGCCCGCCGCGCCGTGGGCGAGCACGGTCTGGCCGGACCGAAGGCGACCGTGCTGCAGCAGACCTTGCCACGCCGTCAAGCCGGAGATGGGCAAGCTCGCACCAACGGTGAAGTCGACATCCCCGGGCAGCGGTGCGAGGTTCCGGGCTTCCACTGCCGTGTACTCGGCGAGGGTTCCATCGCGGTGCCAGTCGGTGATGCCGAACACCCGCTGGCCCAATGTCAGGCCCGTCGTCCCGTAGCCGAGCGCGCTGACCACTCCGGCGAATTCGTGCCCGATCACCGGCTCCGACCGGTGACGACCCGCACGATCGCTCCACGTCGACGGCCATTCCCATTCCGCAGGAACGAACCCGGACGCGTGGACCTCGACGACCACGTCGTTGATCGCCGGGGACGGCTCGGGCAACTCCGACAGCGTCAGTCCACCTACATCGGAGCTTCGATCAGCCGCCACGATCGCCTTCATCGGACACCTCTCCATCCGTGCACCGCAACCGTTGTCGGAACAGCCAACAAATCTACTCACTGGCGCACCGCTCCATTGCGAGCGCCGATACCCACGCAGTCTGCTCCGATGAAGAACCTGCGATAGTGGCCAGATGCGCGGTCGGGGCACACAGTTCTTCGTCGATCTGGAGTCGCGGGTCTGGGACGCGCTGGTGGGCGGTGACGCGGAGGCCGATCGCGCGCTGCTCTCGGATGACTTCGTCGGTGTCTTCCCGACCGGCTTCGCGAACCGGACGGACCACACCGACGAGCTGGCGGATGGCCCCAGCATCGCCTCGTACGCGATCGCGGACGCGAGATTGATCGACATCTCCGCGGATGCCGCATTGCTCTGCTATCGCGCCGAGTACCGTCGACCGGGCAACGCCAACGTGGAGGTGATGTTCATCAGTTCGCTGTGGGTCGAGCGCGAGGGTCGCTGGTGGAACACCTTCAGTCAGGACACCCCAGCGGAGCCCGCCTCGGCGTAGTTGCTCCCATCGGCCGCTATCGCTGGGGTAAGCGAGACCCTGGGCGCGGAGCGAACGTGCACCGCCGCAGACACCCCCTTGTCGACATCCACAAACGGTCTTGAAACAGGGCCACGACAGGCGCACAGTGAGACCCGAGGAGGTCCCATGCGCAACTCAATCGCCTATCCGGACGTCGTGCCGATCCTCTCGCCAGGACGGCACCGTTCCCCACGGCGCGGGGCCTGCTTCATGGAGTTCGCGTCGTATCTAGCTGGGGAGCGGTGGAGCGACCATCCCGCGTGTACGAACGGCACCCTCGCGCACCTCGCGCGGATGGTCAACGATCGCACGAGCGCAGCCGGCCGCGCCCGGCTCACGCCGCTCATCCCGACAGTGGTCGGCCTGACCAGCGACGATCCGATGCTCGACGTCATGCTCGCGCTGCGAGCTGCCAGCGCCGCTCTGCCGATCGCCGCTGAGGGACGCCAGCGGTCTCAGGCCGTGGCGGTGCACGTCGCCCTCCGAGCCCTGGCGGAACGCGACGACGAGCTGGCCGCGGACCTGCGGGAATCGGCGGAGGCCGCCCTGCGGGCAGCGCCCGGCGCGGATGCCTGGGCGATTCAGTTCATCGAGAGGGTCGGTCCGGGCCGGGCGAGGATGACCGCGCGGCAGAGCCGGGATATCGTGACCGGTGCCGTGGATGGCATCGCGGGAGCATGCGGCGGCGACCCGGATGAAGGACTCGTCGCTCTGCTCCACGCCGCCGTGTCGGATGCGGCGCGCTTCGTGAGTGCAACGCGCGTGGGAACGGATTCAGGCGTCGACGTGGCAGACGGCTCGATGGCCGCCCACGGAGCAGAACGGGCAGTGCGATCCGCTGCGGAGGTCACGCCTTCGCCGCGATGACGGTCATGCGCGTCACTGTCCCCTCCTGGTTTGCGAGCGTCCGCGCGCAAGCGACGGGCGGAGAGCTAGTCGGCGTGAGCCGGCTCGGCTGACGGCGCGTCACCCGCCGGGGTCATGAACCACTCGACGAACCGACGCGCACGGCCGTCCGGCGCGAAGTGGACCTCCCACAGGTTGAGGTAGGAGGAGTGCCCGCTGCCGACAAGAGAACCGCCCTCGGTCGCGCTTGGTCGCGACCGAGGGCGCTGCGTGTCGCGGTAAGAAACGTCGCTGCACGCGGGGGCAGAGGAATGAAGCCCCTCAAAGAGACGCGAACTGGCCACATTCATGACGCGGGTTCCGCCGAAATCTGTACCTGGCGGCGGCTTCACGCCCAGACTGGGTGAATGGAGCCCTCGGAGCTTGTCGAGCAGTACCTCGCGAGCGTGTCGAATGAACCGGATGCCGAGGCCAGAGGAGAAGCTATCGAGCGGCTGTTCACCGAGGACATCCGGTATGTGGATCAGGACGGCGTCGTCGAGGGCCGCGAGGACTTCATCCGGAGGATCGATGCGCTCGCGGCGATGATGGGGCCGACATCCCGGTTCTCCCTCACAAAGCCGGTGCAGCAGGCCGATGACGCGGTGCTGTTCCACTGGCAGCTCGGGACTCCCGGCGAGGCGCCCGCGCTGACCGGAGCCGACATCGCCCTGGTGAAAGACGACCGCATCTTTCGGCTCTACGCCGTCGTGGACTGACCGCCACGTTGCGCATTCCCAAGAGTGCAGACCCGTCTTCCGGCAGCCTGACCCCATAACGCCTGGTCTGGTGGAGACGCGCCGCGCGTTCGAGAATGGCGCCCATGACGTCTCCTCCACACGAACGCCCTGGACCGCTCGTGCTGGTCTCCCGCCTCGCGGCCATGCTGCCGACTCTGTCGAAGGACGAACTGGACGAGTTGGCCGATGCGGTCGAAGCCCTCACCGACGCGATCGGTCTGCAGCGCGACTGGCCGGCCGACTCAGCCGACGATGTCGTCGGCGGCGAGGTCGAGGCATCCATTCCCCTTCTCGACGATCTGGACCTGACGCGGTGGAGTGAGCCGGACGACACCGGTGACGAACGCGCGGACCTCGTCGCATGGCTGAACTATCAACGCCACGAGTTCATCCGCAAGCTGCGCGACCTCTCGACGGAGCAGGCGGTGGAATGGTCGGTTCCTCCCGTGGAGCTCTCGGTGATCGGCCTCGTGCGCCACATGCGCCAGATGGAGGCGAGCTACCTCGGCACGGGCCTGAGCGGTGAGGGCGACCGCGACACCTACGGCGACGACGACTTCGCGGGAGGCTCGCCGGACACCGTCGACGACGACCTCCGCGGATGGATGGCGGAGGTGGAGCGTTCGGACGCCGCGATCGCGGCCGTCCCGTCGCTCGACACCCGCGGGCTCGGACACGGCCGGTCGCTGCGCTGGTCGCTCCTCAAGATGGTGCACGAGTACACGCTTCACGCCGGAGAGGCGCACATGATCCGCTTCGCGGCGCTCGGTGCGATGGAGCGCTAGCGGGCGACCAGCCGGGCTTGCCCCTCATGCGGGCGCCGCGTCACACCGCGAGCTGGTCGCGGCGGCGGATGAGATAGGTCCGCTCGGCGGGGTTTCCCGCGAGCTGGATGGCGCGGTCGTACGCATCCCGTGAGTCATCGCTCCGCCCGAGCCGACGCAGGAGGTCGGCACGCGCCGCGTGGTACGCGTGATAGCCCTCGAGGGCCGCGGCGATCCGGTCGATCTCGGCCAGCGCTAGGTCGGGACCGTCCACCTCGGCCACGGCGATCGCGCGATTGAGCCGCACGATCGGCGAGGGATCGAGCCTGACCAGGCGGTCGTAGAGCGCGACGATCTGCGACCAATCGGTGTCGCGCGGGGACGAGGCATCCGTGTGCACCGCATTGATCGCGGCGAGCAGCTGGTACCGCCCCGGGGGCTCGGCGACGGAGGCGACGGCGGCGATGCGCTCGCGGACGAGAGCCTGCCCCTCGCGGATCATGGCCCGGTTCCACGCGCCGCGGTCCTGCTCATCGAGGGTGACGAGCTCTCCTGAGCGGGAGACACGTGCCGCGCGGCGCGCGTCGGCGAGCAGCATCAGCGCAAGGAGACCGGTCACCTCGCCCTCCTCGGGAAGGAGCTCATGCAGGAGGCGGCCGAGGCGGATCGCCTCGTCGGTCAGGTCCACGCGCAGGGGATCATCGCCGGCGGTGGCCAGATAGCCCTCGTTGAAGATCAGGTAGATGACGGCGAGCACCCCGGCGAGCCGTTCCCGGATGTCCGTCGGCGACGGCACCCGGTACGGGATACGGGATGCCTTGATCTTCGCCTTGGCGCGGGTGATGCGCTTTGCCATCGTCGTCTCCGGCACGAAGAACGCGTGGGCGATCTCTGCGACGGTCAGCCCGCCGAGGAGGCGCAAGGTCAGGGCGACCCGTGCCTCCACCGCCAGCGCCGGATGGCAGCAGGTGAAGACCAGCCGGAGCCGGTCGTCCTCGATGGGCCCCGTTGGGTCCGGGGGAGAGTCGTCGCGCAGCATCTGTGCCGCCTGGTGCTTGACGTCGCGATGGGACTCGCGACGAAGTCGATCGATCGCCTTGCGGGTCGCCGTCGTGGTCAGCCACGCTCCAGGATTGGGCGGGACTCCGTCGCGCGGCCACCGCTCCACCGCGGCGACGAAGGCTTCGGATGCCGCGTCCTCGGCGAGGTCGAGATCACCGAACCGGCGGGTGAGAACGGCGACCAGCCGCGCCCACTCGTCTTGGTGAGCGCGGGCGATCGCCTCCTCGACGCCTTGGGTCACGACCCCATTTCACTCGCTTCAGCCGCGTGGTGCTCGATGATCTCGGAGAGCCCGGAGGGGAACCGGTGAACCTCCTGGGGCCAGTCCAGGGCCACGGCCAGTCGCCCGGCCCAGTGCCGCGCAGCCTCGTCATCGGCCACCTCGATGACGGCGAAGCCGCCGAGGTGCTCCTTGGTCTCGACGAACGGCCCGTCGGTGAAGACGGGTTTCCCGTCCTGGCTGACGACGCTGAACACGGCGGTGGAGGCATCCAGTCCGCCGTCTCCGAAGAGGTAGACGCCAGCCGCTTCCATGTCTTCGATCACGGCGCGCGACGCTTCGCTCTTGCTGCGCAGTTCGTCCGCGGTGTGCAGGGGGACCCACTCGTCGTTGAATGCGATCAGATACTTGGGCACTTTCGTCTCCTCTTCTCGGGACAGGGCCATCTCGTGGCTCCTCGGTCGCGGCGACCCGGAAGGAGTCGCACACCTCATCCACGAACGGCGACGCTCGGATAAGACACTAGGCCCGAGGAAAGTCAGGATGCCTCAAACCTGCGGGTCGTCCACCCGGTGGTCTCACACGGTTGCGGGGCTCTCCTCGACCCGGGTCTCTCCGTCGGCGAATCGAGCGCGCGCCCGGTCGTGCTTGCGGGCGATGGGCACGAGCGCGGTCGCCTTCGGCAGACCCATGGGCTTCGTCGAGACGAACACGCTCTCGGCGCGCTCGACGAGGAAGGTCTCGTGCCAGACGCCGACGGCGCCAGGCGCCCGCCGGGCGGCCTGGTTGAACGCGGCCCACGCGGGCCGATGCTGCTGCGCGGGGTCAGAGGCGTACGCGTACAGCTTCTCGATCGACGACCAGTACTGGACGAGATACGGACCGCCCGAACCGAGCAGCAGCTGATAGCCGAGCAGCCCTGAGTCGGGGTCGACACTGAGCTCCTTCAGCATTCGGGGCATCGCGACGAATGCCGGCCACCACAGGTCGGGGCGCCACCACCGGTTGATCTGCATGCCGATATGGAAGACGACGAGCTCGCCGTCGTAGCGGTGGGTCATGCGGCCCTGGATCACTCTGCTCACGGCGTCCTCCACTGGATAGTCCCGCTATCCATAGTGGATAGCACTACTATCGATGTCAAGGGGTGATGATGCGAATCTCGGAGCTCTCCGCGCGCACGGGCGTCCCCGTGGCGACGATCAAGTACTACTTGCGCGAAGGCCTCCTTCCCGGAGGCGAGCGCACAGCGCCGACGCAGTCGACCTATGAGGATCGCCACGTTCGGCGGCTCCAGGTCATCCGCGCACTCATCGCGTCCGGCGTGAGCATCGCAGAGGTGCGGAAGGTGCTCGACGCTCTCGACGATCCCCCGGCCAGCCCGCACGATCTGCTGGGCGCGGCCCACGCGGCGGTGACCCCGACGGCCGAAGGCGACATCGACACCACCGCCGCCGAGTCGCTCGTGGAGCGGCTCGGCTGGCAGCCCGGGTTGTGCGACGACTCCCTGGTGGCCGGGATCGCCCGCGCGCTCAACACCATCAGTCAGGCGGACTTCGAGATTCCGGATGCCGTCATGTCGGCCTACCTGGAATCCTCACGCCGCATCGCGCAGGCCGAGATCGCGAACGTTCCCACCGACTCACCCGAAGCGGCGGTGAGGTACGTCGTCCTCGGCTCGGTGCTCATCGAGCCGCTCCTCCTCGCCCTGCGCAGGGTCGCGGAACAGGTCGCGTCCGCCGAACGATTCGGACCGGGAGCGCCGCCGACCAACTGAGCCGCGGCCGTCGTACGCCGGGCGTAGCGTGGAGGCGTGGCGAAGAAGATCTGCGTCGACGAGGGCCGCGCGGCCCTCGACGCCGTGCGCGCGGCGGCCGCGGCATCCACTCGCCCTTCCCGCACCGATCAGGCGACCGCCGTCCGCTACCTCCTGCAGCTCCTCGTCGAGAAGGCGCCGGGCAACTCGGTCGAGATGCGCGTGCCGCCCTTCGGCGCGGTGCAGGTGATCGAGGGCCCTCGCCACACCCGCGGCACGCCTCCGAACGTCGTCGAGACCGACGCCGAGACGTGGATCGCCCTCGCCACGGGCGCTGAGCACTGGACGGATGCCGCGACCGCCGGCCGCATCCACGCTTCGGGCACCCGCTCCAACCTGTCGGACCTGCTGCCCCTCCGTCCCTGAGCCCGAGCCCCCGGAGAGGCGGTTGAAGCCGAGGTTCGGGGCGTGTTTCGGGCGCGCCGCGCCAGGCCTGCCGGCGTGTCGGTGATGGCATCCGCCCCAAACCCGGGAACGCAAGCCAGGGCCGACGGGTCGGCGCGGTGGGACAATGGACGCATGGGACGTGAGCCCGCCGGCGGTCCCGGCGAGGACGACCGTGCCGACGAGCACGTGGTCGACGAGGAGTGGGAGGCCGGCGCGCTGCGCCGGTCGCCGCGGTACGGCCGCATCCTGCTCTCCAGCGTCTTCGCGGGCCTCGCGGTCGCCGGGATCCACACCGCGCTGTCGAGCGCCGGCGCCGGACCGGGCGATCCGCTCGCGTCCCAGGCATCCGGGATCATGTGGACCTACTGCGTGCTCGCCGTCATCTGGGTGGCGTTCGGGCTGCTCGTCGCGGCGACCGTCGTCATCGCGCTCGACCGCTCCGTCGGCCGGCACTCGCGCCCCGTCATCACGGAGCATTCGACCATCATCACCGACGATCTGCGGTCACCCATGACCGACGAGGCGCCGTGGTGGCTGCGCGAGCCGGGCGACGAGGGCGACGACGAACCGGTACCCCGGCGGCCTGAGAGATGATGGACGTATGCCCGATTCGCCCACCCCTCCGATGACACCCGGCGCTTCACGGCGCTCGGAGACGGTCCGCGTGCGGCGCGCCCCGAAGTTCTCGGTCTTCCTGCTGCTCGGCGCGGGCCTCGGCCTGCTGACGGCGCTCATCCTCACCTACGCGTTCAACGGCACCCTGACCCAGAGCCAGAACACCGGTCTCGTCTACTCGCCGGGGCAGGTCTTCGGGTTCCTCGCCCTCATCTGCGTGACGGTCGGCGTCGCGGTGTTCGCGATCATCGCGCTCATCCTCGACCGCGTGAGCCGCAAGCGCACGCGCGAGGTCACGGTCGACCGCGAGACCGTCCAGGGGTCCGACGCCGGCTGATGCCCGTCAGGCCAGCTCGGCGATGATCGGGTGGATGGCGGCGTCGAAGGCCGCGACATCCCCCCGCAGCCCGTCGGTCACGGCGATCGTGAGCGAGCCGATCCACCACACGCCGCGCTGAGTGAGCGGCAGCACCTGCACGTTGAGCTCGAACGAGTGCGCTCGCCGCCCGACCTGGCGCTCGTGCTCGGCGATCGCGCTCGCATAGGCGCGGTAGGAAACGCCGGGCTTCGCCGCGGCCTCTTTGCGATAGCGCTCCTTGGCGGACTGCGAGTACGCGACGGCCTCGGCCGCACAGGGCGCCATGGCAGCGCGCAGGTCGTCGGAGCCCTCCAGCGGCAGGGCGACGAGCGTGTCGAAGCCGTCGACGAGGTCGAGCGGCACGGGCGACGGATGCGCCTGCGGCTCGACGGTCATCGCCCAGTACTCGCGCCACTGACGCTCGAGCCGGGCCTGCTCGTCGTCGTCGCGGGAGTGGGCGCGGGGCGGGATGCCTCGCAGGTGCGGGAGCTCGTCAGGCGAGCGGATGCCGAGCACCTGGCGCAGGTAGAGGGCGAGCAGCACAGGCTGACTCGCGTCCTCGCGAATCACCCACTCCGGAGCTCCGGCGCTGCCCATGCCGCCCATTCTAAATCGGGCCCCCGACTTCGGCGCGGGACGATGGGCCGACGCAGGGCGGCGCCGGCCCGTCATCGGGCATCCGCGCGTGTGCGCCGCCGGTAGGCTGGAAGCGTGGCATCTCCCACCGACGATGCGCCCGTGACGGGCGCCCCCGCCGACTCCGCATCCCCCTCCTCCAACCCCTACGCCGCCGCGGGGGTCGACACCGCCGCGGGTGATCTCGCGGTCGAGCTCATGAAGTCGGCCGTGCGCCGCACGCAGGGCCCCGAGGTGCTCGGCGGCGTGGGCGGCTTCGCCGGTCTCTACGACGCGTCGTTCCTGCACGACTACCGCCGGCCCCTCCTCGCGACGAGCACCGACGGCGTCGGGACGAAGGTCGCCATCGCGCAGGCGATCGACAAGCACGACACGATCGGCCGCGACCTGGTCGGCATGGTCGTCGACGACATCGTCGTCGTGGGCGCGAAGCCCCTCTTCATGACCGACTACATCGCGACCGGCAAGGTCTTCCCCGAGCGCATCGCCGACATCGTGCGGGGCATCGCCGACGGCTGCTCCGAGACGGGCACGGCCCTCGTCGGCGGCGAGACGGCCGAGCACCCGGGCCTCCTCGGTCCCAACGACTACGACGTCGCGGGAGCGGCGACGGGCGTCGTCGAGGCCGACGGCATCCTCGGCGCCGACCGCGTCCGCGCGGGCGATGTGGTGCTCGCGCTCGCGTCGAGCGGCCTCCACTCCAACGGCTACTCGCTCGTGCGGCACATCGTCGCGGGGGCCGGCATCCAGTACGGCGACAACGCGGCCGACTTCGGCGCCACGTGGGGCGAGACGCTCCTCGAGCCGACGCGCCTCTACACGACCCCGCTCCTGCAGCTCATCGAGGCGACGGGCGACGGCGTGCACGCCCTCAGCCACGTCACCGGCGGGGGGATCGCCGCGAACCTCGCCCGCGTGCTGCCGCAGCAGACGTGGGTCGAGCTCGACCGCTCGACGTGGTCGCCGGACCCGGTGTTCCGCGTCCTCGCGGACCTCGGAGACCTCACCCTCGAGCAGACCGAGGGCACGTGGAACCTCGGCATCGGCTTCCTCGCCGTCGTGTCGCCCGACAAGGCGGAGGCCGCGGCATCCGTCCTCTCGCAGGCGGGCATCGCGACGTGGCAGGCGGGTGTCGTCAAGGACGGACCGCGCCCCGACGGCGCATTCGAGCAGGGCGCCAAGGGCGTCGACGGCGGGGCCGTGCGCCTCGTCGGCACCTACAACGGAGCGAAGTAACACCCATGTGCGGAATCGTCGGGATGGTGGGCCAGGGGTCCGTCAACCAGGAGATCTACGACGCCCTCCTACTGCTGCAGCATCGCGGCCAGGACTCGACGGGCATCGCGACGGCGGAGCGCAACGGCGTCTTCCACATGACCAAGCAGCGCGGCCAGGTGCGCGAGGCCTTCCGCACGCGCGACATGCGGTCGCTCCTCGGCGACATCGGGCTCGGTCACGTCCGCTACGCGACGAAGGGCACCGCTTCGAGCGAGGAGGAGGCGCAGCCCTTCTACGTCAACGCGCCGTACGGCATCGTCCTCGTGCACAACGGCAACCTCACCAACACGCGGGAGCTCACCGACGAGCTGTTCCACAAGGATCGCCGCCACCTCAACACGAGTTCCGACACCGAGCTGCTCGTCAACGTCCTGGCCAACGAGCTGCAGTCGTCGATCTCGGGCCTGCAGCTCGACCCGGCGCAGGTGTTCGACGCCGTCTCGCGCGTCCACGAGCGCGTCGAGGGCTCGTACGCCGCCATCGCGCTGCTCGCCGGCTACGGTCTGCTCGCCTTCCGCGACCCCTTCGGCATACGCCCTCTCATCATCGGCACCCGCCCGGCGGACCAGGGCGGCTACGAGTGGATCGTGGCATCGGAGTCCCTGGTGCTCGAGAACGGCGGCTTCGAGGTCGTGCGCGACGTCGACCCCGGCGAGGCCGTGTTCATCGACCTCGAGGGCCACCTGCACACCAAGCAGTGCGCACCTGCCGCGACGCTTGCGCCGTGCTCGTTCGAGTACGTCTACCTCGCCCGCCCCGACTCGATCATGAACGGCATCTCGGTCTACGAGGCGCGGCTGCGCATGGGCGAGCGCCTCGCCGACACGATCGCGAAGTACACGCCCAAGGGCGCCATCGACGTCGTCATGCCGATCCCCGACTCGTCGCGGCCGGCCGCGATGCAGGTTGCGCGCAAGCTCGGCATCGAGTACCGCGAGGGCTTCTACAAGAACCGCTACATCGGTCGGACGTTCATCATGCCCGGGCAGGCGGTGCGCAAGAAGAGCGTGCGGCAGAAGCTCAACGCGATGTCGACCGAGTTCAAGGGCAAGAACGTCCTTCTCATCGACGACTCGATCGTGCGAGGCACGACGTCGAAGGAGATCATCCAGATGGCTCGGGATGCCGGGGCCAAGAGCGTGACGTTCGCCTCAGCCGCTCCGCCCGTCCGGTACCCGCACGTCTACGGCATCAACATGCCGTCGCGCCACGAGCTCGTGGCACACGGCCGCACGATCCCCGAGATCGCGGAGGAGCTCGGCGCCGACTACATCGTGTACCAGGAGGTCGAAGACCTGAAGGCCGCGATCCTGGAGGGCTCCGACATCGAGGATCTCGACATGAGCTGCTTCGACGGCCGCTACGTCACGGGCACGGTCTCCGAGGAGTACCTCGCCTGGGTCGAGGGCTCTCAGGAGTCGTGACGCCCCCTCCCCGTCGGTCCGGCCGGCGGGCGCAGGCGCCTAGGCTCGTCTGATGAGTTCTTCCCCGCCCGCGCGTCCGCTGTGGCACGGAAGGGCTCTCGCCCTCGTCGGCATCGTCCTCTTCGCCTTCTCGCTGCGCTCCGCCGTGGCATCCCTCTCCCCGCTGCTCGACCACGTCGACCGGGAGTTCCCCGTTCCGGCCGTCGTCGTCGGTCTCATCGGCACGGCGCCTCCGGTCTGCTACGCCATCACCGGCCTGCTGACGCCGGCCCTGGAGCGACGGTTCGGTCTGGAGAGGCTCGTCGTCGCCGCGATGGCCGTCGCGGTCATCGGACTCGTCGCGCGCAGCCTCGCGGTCGACTCGCTCACGCTCCTCGGCTCGACGGCGATCATCTTCGCCGCCGTGGGGACGGGCAATGTGCTGCTGCCGCCCTTGGTGAAGAAGCACTTCCCCGACCGCATCGGCCTCGTGACGACGATCTACTCGACGACCATGGCCATGTCGACGTTCCTTCCGCCCCTCGTCGCCGTTCCGGTGGCGGATGCCGCGGGCTGGCGCGTCTCGCTGGGACTCTGGGCCGTCTTCGCCGCCCTCGCGACGATCCCGTGGATCGCCCTCCTCGCGCGGGAGCGCGGCCGCGCGGGGGACGGCGACCTGGAGGCGGCGAATCCCCGGGTGTTCGGCCGCATGTGGCGCATCCCGCTCGCGTGGGCGCTGACGGTGATCTTCGTGGTCTCGGGAACCCTCGCCTACACGTGCTTCGCGTGGCTGCCCACGCTCCTCGTGCAGACTGCGGGCGTCACGAACGCCGAGGCGGGCACGCTGCTCTCGCTCTTCGCCTTCATGGGCCTGCCGGCCTCGCTCGCGGTGCCCGTGCTGGTCGCGCGCTACAACGCGATCGCGCCGCTCTTCGCGGTCGCCGTCACGAGCGGGCTCGCGGGCATCGCCGGCCTTCTCTTCGCACCCGAGGCCGCGACGTGGCTGTGGATCGCGCTTCTCGGCATCGCGCCCCTTTTCTTCCCGCTGACCCTCGTGCTGCTCGGCCTGCGATCGCGCACGCACGAGGCATCCGTCGCACTCAGCGGATTCGTCCAGAGCATCGGCTATGCGATCGTCGCGGTGTTCCCCGTCAGCATCGGGCTGCTCCACGACGCCACCGGCGGGTGGACGGCGCCCCTCTGGGTGCTCGCCGTCGTCGTTGCGGCGGCGATCCCGGCCGGGTTCGTCATCGCGCGTCCGCACACCGTCGAAGACGAGTGGGACCGCCGGCACGGCGCCTGGTCGTAGGCGGCGGGGTCGCCGGATGCGCGCCGAGCGATCTGCGGCGGCGGCCGCGGCTCAGCGCAGGACGGGCGACCTCGAAGTGGTCAGGCCTTCTCGTCCTCGTATTCGTCGGCGTACTCGTCGGCCCACTTGTCGACGTACTGCTCGTCGTCGGGATGTCCGAGTTCGCGCTCGAGCGCAGCGTAGTTGACGCTCGGGCTGTACGACTTCAGTTCGCGAGCGATCTTGGTGTGCTTCGCCTTCTGACGGCCACGCCCCATGCGAGACCCCCTCATTTCTGAGTTGCGGGCAGTGCGCGGGTGGTCCGCTCGCTCTCGCCCGCTCAATCACGATCCGGCTGGGGAGCCGGTAAGAGTAGCATTCAGAATAACACGGAGGATCGGGGCACCGGCGGCCCCACACCTGCATGCGGAAGGGGCGATGGACCAATGGCGGACGAGGCATCCGAGGTCGCGAATACAGCGGGAGCAGCGGATGCCGTGCGAGGCGCCGTCGTCGTCGGTCTCGTGCCCGGTGAGCCATCGCGTGTGGTCAAAGAGGCGGCGCGCTACGCGAAGGTGCTCGGTGCCCACCTCCTGGTCGTCCACGTCGATGTCACGCGATTCGTGACCTACGAGGACCCGGACGGCTACGTGCACTCGGCGCCGATCGACATGAACATCGGCGGGGGCGAAGCCGACCTGGAGAGGGTCCGGACCGAGGCCGACGCGGTGCTCGCGGCATCCGGCGTGCAATGGTCGATCCGGCAGCTCGTGGGCGATCCGGCCCTCGCCATCAAGCACCTGGCCGAGGACGTGGATGCCCGACTCATCGTCGTCGGCACGCGCAAGCGGGGGATCGGCGAGTCGATCCGCGAGTTCTTCACGGGGTCGGTCGCCGCGCGGCTCGCGCATCGCCAGCACCGGCCGATCCTCGTGGTGCCGCTCGGCGAGCCCGTGCCGGACGACGAGGAGATCTGGCCGGCGTAGCCAGCGCCCGCGGCCCGGCTTTCCCCGCGCGCTGCGTCCCCGCCGCCGCGCGCCCAAGCGTCGAGAATGCACGAACGACGGGTGCGGGGGGACGACACCCGTCGTTCGTGCGATCTCGGCGAGGGGTCAGCCGCGCAGCGCGCGGGTGACGGTGCGGGCGGCGTCGTCGAGGGCCGACTCGAGGTCGTCCACGATCGACGAGGCGAGCATGCCGCCGCGTGCGATGTGCGTGCGCAGGTCGCTGCGCACGCGGGCCCGGAACTCGGCGACGGCGGCCTCGGCCCGGTGGAGCTGCTCGCGGCTCGCGACGCGCGGATCGTCGTCGGGGGACGAGGCATCCGTCATCGTCCGCGTGCCGGCGCGCTCATCCTGAGCGGCGGCCGCGAGGTCGGCGCGGAGGCTCTTCATCGCCTCGCGCACGCTCCCGCGCACCTCGTCGGCGATGAGCCGGACCGAGTCGGCGAGGCCGGCCTCGATGCCCTGCAGGTCGCCCGCGCGCGCCTCGACCTCGGCGTGGCCCGCCGGAGTGATCTGGTAGACCGTCTTGCGACCGTCGACGGTCTTGGTGACCAGGCCCTCCTCCTCGAGCTTCGCGAGGCGCGGGTAGATCGTCCCGGCGCTCGGGGTGTAGGTGCCGCCCGTGCGGTCGGAGAGCGCCTGCATGATGTCGTAGCCGTGCCGCGGTCCCTCGTCGAGGAGGTTCAGCAGGTACAGGCGCAGGTCGCCGTGGGAGAAGACGGGGGGCATCACCAGCCCCCCCTCGCGCGGAGCCTCGAAGCCGCCGTCACCGGCGGCGCTGCTCTCGCTCTCGGGCAGGCGGGCGGGCTCACCCTGAGGTGCGCCGGCGGACTGACCCTGCGGGACGCCCGCGGTCTCGCCCTGGCGCATGCCGGCGGTCTCACCCTGAGGCAGGCCGGCGGTCTCGTGCTGAGGCAGCCGAACGGTCTCGTGGGCCGCTCCGACCGCTGCGCGGCGCAGGACCGTGACGTCGCCCGAGACGGTGTTGGCGCGGACGTCGGCGAACGTTCCGCTCAGCTCGCCCGCGGATCCGGCGTAATTGGTCGTGAATCCGCCCTTGCCGGAGCGCACGACGCCGTCGACCTGGACGCGGCCGCTGACGCTGCGGATCGCGTAGTTGGCGGGGAGGCCGTCGTCGAGGCGCACCGTGACGCCGCCCGCGACCGTGTTGAGGTTGACCGAGTGGACCTCGCCGGTCGAGTCGACCATGACGGCGCCCGACACGGTGTCGATCGTGGCCTTGCGGAGCGAGCCGGTCGCCGCGACGGCGCCCGAGACGCTGTTGGCGCTCAGCGAGCCGGTGAGCTCGCGGATCTGCACGTCGCCCGAGACGGCGTTGACCGAGGCGTCGCCCGTGATGCCGTCGGCGATGATGTCGCCGGACACGGTGTTCAGCCTGACGTCGCTGCGGATGCCCGACACGAGCGCGCTCGCCGTGACCACACCGAGGTTGAGCGCGACGTCGCGCGGGACGGCGACGCTGATCTCGGCCTTCGGGCCGCTCGACCCGAAGTTGCGGAACACCTCGAGGAAGTTGTCCCAGCGCAGCTGCGGGTGGTCGATCTCGACGACGTCGCCCGTCGCCTCGATGCGGAGGTCTTTGATGGTGACGGCGTGCACTTCGATCCGGACGCCGGGCTCATCGTGGGCGACGACGTCGATCTGACCGCCGACGAGGCCGACCTTGAGCTTGCGGACGTCCTCGATGTCGATGACACGCGTCTCGCCGGGGTGGATGATCCACTTCTCGAGAGTCATGGGGATTCTCCTTGCTGGGGGACTTGAGTCGCGATATATCGCGTGAATGGAGAGTAACACGATATATCGCGAGCCCGTCAACCAATTCAGCGAATTCTCTGCTTGACCTTGACGCAACGTCAACCTCTAGCGTCGGAGACGAAAGGAAGGAGGAACGGCATGGAATGGTCCATCCAGCAGATCGCGAAGCTCGCCGGCACGACGAGCCGCACCCTGCGCCACTACGACGACATCGGCCTGCTGCCCCCGTCGAGCATCGGCCACAACGGCTACCGGTACTACGACGAGACGGCGCTCCTGCGCCTGCAGCGGATCCTGCTGCTGCGCGAGCTGGGGCTCGCACTGCCTCAGATCGCCGAGGTGCTCACCCGGCCGACCTCCGAAGAGACCGCCCTGGAGGGCCACCTCGCGTGGCTGCGTCAGGAGCAGGAACGGCTCGCCCGGCAGATCGTGTCGGTCGAGTCCACCATCGATGCATTGAGAGGAGGTGAACGACTGATGGCAGAGAACATGTTCGACGGGTTCGACCACACGCAGTACAAGGACGAGGTCGAGGACCGCTGGGGCAAGGACGCGTACACGCGCTCCGACGCCTGGTGGCGCGGCATGAGCGCAGACGAGAAGTCGGCGTGGCAGGCACGCACCACGTCCCTCGGTCGCGACTGGATCGCGGCCGCAGAGTCCGGTATCGCACCGGACAGCGACGAGGCGCAGACCCTCGCGCGGCGCCACGTCGAGTGGCTGACAGGCATTCCGGGGACGCCCGCCGAGACGCCGGGCGGTGACGTGAAGGGATACGTCATCGGCCTCGGTGAGATGTACGTGGGCGACCCGCGGTTCGCGAAGAACTACGGCGGCACGAAGGGCGCCGAATTCGTCCGTGACGCGCTGCGCGCGTATGCGGAGGCGAACCTCTAGTCGGTCGCAAAGGAGAAGAGCGGATGCCCGAAGCCGGGGCATCCGCTCTTCTGTGCGTCCTGCCGGGGGGCTTGACGCGATCCCATGCGACGCCGACCGGCTGGCGCCCCCCTGGGCCGCCGGCCGGCGTCAGCATGGCAGTGGGCCCCGCGCGCCCGAGCGCGGGGCCCACCAGGGGGATGACTTATACGCGGTTGCGACCGCCGCTGATGAGTCGGAACAGGAAGACGATCAGCGCGATGATGCCGACGATGATCGCCACCCATAGCAGCCAGTTGAGGGCGGAGTTCAGTCCGCCGACGATCGCCAGAATGATTGCGATGACGATGATGATGATCAGGGCGAGGTTCATGCGGGACGCTCCTTCTCCTGTGGGGGGCCGCTCGGTGAAGCGGATGCCTGGGCTGGCATGGAACCAACCGTGGCATCGCCGAGCGTTCGCCGGGAGGCCCTTGACGACACCGGATCGCCGGTGCTAACCGCACAAGCGACCCGGATCCGACCCGTCGAGGGCTAATCGCCGCGGCATCCACTGTCAATCCCCCCGTGCCCGCGCGCGACGGTGCATACCGTTCTAGCCAGGGATCGAGAAGGAGGTCGCCATGCCCCAGGGACGCGGCTCGAACAGTCTGAAGGACCCCGACCTCTACGAGGAGCTCCGCGAGGACGGCGCTTCGAAGGAGAAGGCGGCGCGGATCTCGAACGCCGCCGCCCGAGACGGTCGCAAGCAGGTCGGCAGCAAGGGCGGCAAGTCCGGCGACTACGACGACTGGACCGTGGAACGGCTGCGCAAGCGCGCCAAGGAGCTCGGCATCTCGGGCTACTCCGGCAAGCGCAAGGCCGAGCTCATCGACATGCTGCGGAACCACTGAGCGCCCGGGCCATGGCACGGCTGACACGAGTGCGGCCGGGCCAGGACCCCGGCATCCGGCGGGTCCGCGCGGGATCCGGCTTCCGGTACATCGCGCCCGATGGCACCGCCGCGAGCGACGACGACCGCGAGCGCATCCACGAGCTCGTCATCCCGCCTGCGTGGGAGGACGTGTGGATCTCCGCAGATCCGCTCGGCCACATCCAGGCGGTGGGGACGGATGACGCGGGCCGGCGCCAGTACCTCTACCACCCGCGGTGGCGCGAGCGGCGCGACCGCGGCAAGTACGCGCGGGCTCTCGATCTCGCGCAGGCCCTGCCTTCCGCTCGGCGCCGGGTCACCACGGCCCTCCGCTCGGAAGGCCTCAGCCGCCAGAAGGTGCTCGCCGTCTCGTTCCGCCTGCTGGACGAGGGCGCTCCGCGGATCGGGTCGGCGCGGTATCTCGAGCGCCACGGCAGCCGGGGGGCTCACGACGCTGCTGAGACGGGATGCCTCGGTCGAGGCATCCGTCGTCACCCTGTCGTTCCCCGCCAAGAGCGGGCAGCGTGCCTACATCGAGATCGACGACGCCGAGCTCGCGCCCGTCATCGACGAGCTGCGTGTGGGCAAGCCGGGAGCCCACCTGCTCTGGTACCCCCCGCGGCCGTCGTCGCCTGACGCTCACGCCGAGCGAGGTGAACGACCACATCCGCACGCTCACCGGGGCGCGGTTCACCGCGAAGGACTTCCGGACACTCCGCGGCACGATCCTCGCCGCTGACGCGCTGGCCCGCATCGGGACCGTCGACACGGCGCGTGATCGCAAGCGCGCCGAGCTGCTCGCCGTGCGGGCGACGTCGGAGGCGCTCGGGAACACGCCGTCGGTCGCCCGGGCGAGCTACATCGATCCACGCGTCTTCGCGGCGTACGACAAGGGCCGGCTGCTCGACCTCGACGTGTCGCCGGAGTCGGCGATCCGCAAGCTCCTGAAGCCCTGACCTCCGGCGCGCGTCCCCGTCGGCGCGCGGAGCCGCTCCTACAGTGAGGCCATGGCCCGCACGCGCGCGTTCACGCCGGCCGCGTTCGTCGCGGTGGTGGCGGGCGGTGCGATCGGCGTCGCGCTGCGCGCGCTCTTCGTCGTCCCGCTCGGCAGCGTCGACGACGCCGTGCTCGTCCCCGCGGTGACGCTCGTCATCAATCTCGTCGGGTCGTTCCTCCTCGGGCTCGTCGTGGGGTGGCTGGACGACCGCAGACCCCTCACCCGGGCGTTCTTCGGCACCGGCCTGCTCGGCGGCTTCACCACGTACAGCGCCTTCGCGGTGCAGGTCGTGGAGCTCGGCGGCACGGCGCCCGTCCTCAGCCTCGTGATCGCCGCCGTGTCGCTCTTCGGCGGCGTGCTCTTCGCCGCGCTCGGGCTGCGGGTGGGGCACGCCGTCGTCGGAGCGGGCGACCGGGTCGAGCCTCCGGAGGTGGCGGAGTGACGGGCTGGATGCTCTTCCTCGTCGTCGCGGTGGCGGGCGGCCTCGGCGCCGGCCTGCGCTACGCCGTCGACGCGATCGTGATGCGGGGGCGCCGCGGCGCCTTCCCCCTCGGCATCCTCCTCGTCAACATCACCGGATCCCTCGCGCTCGGCCTCGTGACGGGTCTCGGCTCGGCGATCGACGCCTCCTGGGCCACGGCCATCGGCGTGGGTCTTCTGGGCGGCTACACGACCTTCAGCACGGTGTCGGTCGAGACGGTGCTGCTCGGCCGCGCAGGCCGCCGCGACTGGGCGTGGCTCAACCTGCTCGGCACGCTCGTGGCATCGCTCGCCGCCGCCGCGATCGGCATCGGGCTCGGGCGGCTCATCGCGGGCTGGATCCCCGGCTGAGCGGTCGCCGGGAGCGCACCGCCTCCCGCAGGACCGGGCGTCATCGCATGCGATACTGAGGCTCGATACATCCGCGTATCGGCCGCGTCACTCGGCATCCCGGGTGCCGCGGGGCCGAGTTCCCGGCATTCCCCACAGCACCAGCGAAGGCACCCGTGTCGAACCTCGCCGTCCTGAGCCTCAAGAACCGCGCGCTGATCGCGCTCGTGACGATCGTCGTCGCCATCTTCGGCGGCCTCGCGCTCGTGAACCTCAAGCAGGAGCTCATCCCCTCGATCGAGTTCCCGCAGCTCTCGATCCTCACGACCTACCCGGGCGCCTCCCCCGAGGTGGTCAACAACGACGTCTCCACCCCGATCGAGACGGCGATCCAGGGGATCCCCGGACTCGAGTCCACAACCGCGACGAGCACGACGAACGCGTCCATCATCCAGGCGTCCTTCACCTACGGCACCGACCTCGCCACGGCCGAGCAGAAGATCACGCAGGCGATCAACCGCATCAAGAGCGACCTTCCCGCCGACGTCGAGCCCAACGTCGTGTCGTTCTCGATCGACGACCTCCCCGTCATCCAGCTCGCCGTCACGGGGTACGACGACGAGGCGACCATCCAGTCGCAGCTCGAGGCATCCGTCATCCCGGACCTCGAGGACATCGACGGAGTCAGCTCCGCGCAGATCGTCGGCGGTCGCGGGGAGCGCGTGACGATCACGCCGGATGCCGCGGCCCTCGCCGCTGCCGGGTACTCGCAGCAGGCAATCAGCGACGCGCTCGAGCAGAACGGCGTGCTCTTCCCGGGCGGCACGGTGACCGAGGGCGACCAGACGCTCACCGTGCAGACGGGGGCCAAGCTGTCGTCCGCGGACGAGATCGCGGCCCTGCCCCTCGTGCCGTCGACGCCCGAGCAGGCGCGAGCGGGCGCGGTGACGATCGCGGATGTCGCGACCGTCGCGCAGGAGCAGGACCCGATCACCTCGATCTCGCGCGTGAACGGCGAGCCCGCGCTCACGATCGCGGTCACGAAGCTGCCCTCGGCGAACACCGTCGAGGTGTCGAAGGCCGTCACGGCGGCGATCCCCGACCTGCAGGATGCGATCGGCGACGACGCCGAGTTCACGGTCGTCTTCGACCAGGCGCCCTACATCCAGCAGTCCATCGACTCGCTCGCGCAGGAGGGGCTGCTCGGACTCTTCTTCGCCGTGATCGTCATCCTGATCTTCCTGCTGTCGGTGCGCGCGACCCTCGTGACGGCGATCTCGATCCCGACCAGCGTGCTCATCACCTTCATCGGCATCCAGGCGTTCGGCTACTCGCTCAACATCCTGACCCTCGGCGCCCTCACGATCGCCATCGGACGCGTCGTCGACGACGCGATCGTCGTCATCGAGAACATCAAACGGCACTACGTCGGCGAAGCCGAGAAGCTCCCGTCGATCATCCGCGCCGTTCGGGAGGTCGCGTCGGCCATCACGGCCTCGACGATCACGACGGTCGCCGTGTTCCTCCCCATCGCCTTCGTCGGCGACGTCACGGGCGAGCTCTTCCGGCCCTTCGCACTCACCGTGACGATCGCGATGTCTGCCTCGCTCCTCGTCGCGCTCACGATCGTGCCCGTGCTCGCCTACTGGTTCCTCAAGCCCGGCAAGCCGGTGCTCGACGCGGCGGGCCGCGAGGTCGACCCCGAGGCTCCGGACGCACCCCCGACGCGCCTGCAGAAGTCTTATCTCCCGGTACTCGGCTGGACCCTGCGCCACTCCTGGATCACGCTCGGGCTCGCCGTCCTGGTGCTCGTCGGGACGATCGCCCTCGCGCCGCTGATGAAGACCAACTTCCTCGGCGACTCCGGCCAGAACACGTTCACCGTGACGCAGGAGGTCGGTCCCGCCGCGAGCCTGGATGCCGAGGATGCCGCGGCCAAGAAGGTCGAAGACGCGATCCTCTCGGTCGACGGCGTCGACACCGTGCAGACGTCGATCGGGTCGAGCGGCTCGGCGCTGCGCGACGCCTTCCGGGGCGGCGGCGGGGGGATCACCTACTCGGTGACCACCGATCCCGACGCCGACCAGGTGCAGGTGCGCGAAGACGTGCAGGACGCGATCGCCGATCTCGACGACGTCGGCACCGTGACGGTCGCGTCGGGCGGCGGGGGGATTCGGCTCGAGCGACATCGACATCGACGTGTCGGCCCCCGACCAGGACACGCTGCAGAAGGCGACGGACGCCGTCGTCTCGGGCGTGGAGGGCGCCGACGGCGTGGGTCAGGTAACGAGCAACCTCTCGGCATCCCTCCCGTACGTCGCCGTCACGGTCGACCGCGAAGCCGCCGCCCAGCTCGGCCTCTCGGAGGTCGCCGTCGGGGCGCTCGTCTCGAACACGATGCAGCCCCGCTCGATCGGCTCGGTCGAGATCGACGACACCGCGCTGACGGTGTACCTCTCGGTCCCCGAGCCCCCCGCCACGATCGAAGAGCTGCAGCAGCTGCAGATCCCGAGCGCGACGGGCCCCATCCCCCTCGAGCAGGTCGCGACCGTCGAGCAGTCGCAGGGTCCCACCTCGATCACGACGCAGCGCGCCCAGCGCACCGCGACGGTGACGGTGACGCCGTCGACCGACGACCTGAACACGGCATCCGCCTCGGTGAACCAGGCGCTCGCCGATGTCGATCTGCCGACCGGGGCGAAGGCCGAGATCGGCGGCGTCGTGACGCAGCAGCAGGACGCCTTCTCGCAGCTCGGGCTCGCGCTCCTCGCGGCGATCCTGATCGTCTACATCGTCATGGTGGCGACCTTCAAGTCGCTGCGCCAGCCCCTTCTGCTGCTCGTCTCGGTGCCCTTCGCGGCGACGGGCGCGATCCTGCTGCAGATCATCACCGGCGTGCCCCTCGGCGTCGCTTCGCTCATCGGCGTGCTGATGCTCATCGGCATCGTCGTCACGAACGCGATCGTGCTCGTCGACCTCGTGAACCAGTACCGCGAGAAGGGGCTGTCGGCGCACGACGCGACCATCGCGGGCGGCTCGCGACGCCTCCGCCCGATCCTCATGACGGCGCTCGCGACGATCTTCGCCCTGACGCCGATGGCCCTCGGGATCACCGGCCACGGCGGCTTCATCTCGCAGCCGCTGGCTATCGTCGTGATCGGAGGACTGATCTCGTCGACGATCCTGACGCTGCTCGTCCTCCCGACGCTCTACAACCTCGTGGAAGGGGCCCGCGAGAGGCGAGCGGCACGGAGGACGGGCGGGACGGATGCCTCGGCACCGCGCGGAGGACAGGACGACGCGCCGCCGTCACCGGTGCAGGGCGCTGCAGCAGCAGCTGAGCCTGCGACCGTGGCCGCAGCGCCGGCGCCCGCGTCGGGATCTGCCGGGCTGACCGCTTCGGGGCTGACACCCGCCGCGCCGGTGCAGCAGACGCGCCGGAAGCGCCGCGACCCCGAGCCGGGCTGACCCGCCGGCGAGCGCGAGCAGCCGCGCGCGCAGGCGCCGGACGAGCCTGGGCGCGGGCGGCGGCCTTCGGTGAGGCGGCATTGCGCAGAGCGGTGCTGAACGTCACGAGCCACACGAAGATGAGGCCGAATCCGATGATCTCGAGGGTCGCCAGCGTGACGAGCCCGAGCACGAAGACGACGATCGCGGGCACGAGCACGACGGCGATCGCCGCCGAGATCCACCGCAGCCGACGCGGCGTCCACGGGCTCGCGAGCATGATCAGGAGGATCCCGAGGAACGACAGCATCGTCCCCGACGCCCCGCGCTCGTGCAGTGCCGTGTCGACGTTGAGCGGGACGAGACCCACGAGCGCCAGATGACAGCCGAACGAGGCGATGAGCGCGACCAGCACGCGTGCGAGATGGGTCTGGGCGTGGACCGCGACCTCGAGGCGGCGGAGGATCGTGGCGAGCTCCTGCCGCACGCGGGCGGCGAAGACGACGAGCAGCCCGCCGGCCGACATCGAGCCGATGTTGAAAGCCATGCCGGAGAGGTCGCGGTGCGTTCCGAGCTCGCTGAAGTGCAGCGTCCACCATTGCGAGTCCGAGGTCGTCGCGGCCGCGATCGCGGTGCCGAGCACCAGGATCACGACGGACGTGATCGCCAGCTGCCGCGAATCGACCCGCGATCCGCGGAAGATGTCGGCAGAGTCGAGGAACGCGGGGGCCCACATCGGGCGCCGCGTCACGGCCTGGATGGTCGAAGACATCGGCTCACCACATACAAGTCAGGGCGACCGGCGTGCCGGCAAGTTCCCCGGTCGGGCGTTCACTGCGAGCGCGTCGGGCAGCTCATTTCCCCTGGACGACGGCACACCGTCCGCCAATACCGTATCGTGCCCGCTCCTGTCCACTGAATCCGGGCGTGTCCCGGCAGTCCGTTCAGAGGAATCTCGTCGGCGCGCGAAGACCCGCGCCGACGAGGCATCCATCACACGGACGGCTGCTGTGCGGCGACACCGAGGAAGCGGATGAAGACGGCGATCCATGCGAACACGAGCGAGAACACGATGATTTCGAACGCGGTCAGTCCGAAGTATCCGACGACGAACAGGGCGACGGAGATGACGAGCGCCGCGAGGAAGCCCCATGTCGTGAGGAAGAAGGTGCGGGGCATCCCGCGAAGCACTCGTGGTGCCGCGATGAGAAGGCCGAGGAAGACGACTGCCATGCCGGTCGCAGACAGATTGTGGATGACGAGGTTCACGTCGACGGGCACGATTCCCACGAACGCCAGCATGATGCCCATCACCACGAACACCGTGGACACGATGCGCGGGCTGCGGCGGTTCGTCAGGATGCCTCGGTCGACGAGCGCGTGGAGATCGTTGGCGACGTAGACGGCGAAGGTCGTGACGAGCAGTCCTCCCGCGATGAGCGTGCCGTTGAAGATCCAGCTCGAGATGGTGTGGAAGGTTCCCAGCTGGCTGAAGTGGTAGGTCCACCAGTCCGCTTCCGGCGCCGTGATCGTCGCGGTCAGTGCGCCGATGCCGATGAACGAGACCAGGAGTGTGGACATGCGCTGGGTCGTCATGCGCGACGAGGAGACATAGCTCAAGTGCGCCGCGAGGAAGAGGTTGATGGCCATGAGCACCGCGGCCCAGAAGGGCTCCATCGTGAGCCCGATGAACCCCTGGCTCAGGACGTAGTACAGCGCGACGGTCCCGAGGAGGCCGAGGATCGTGTGGACGACCACGACCGAGACGGCATTGACGGCGAATCTCCACGGCTTGAGAGCGAGACGCCACTCCTGTCCGGGTGAGTGGCGCGACCGCCAGTAGGCCGTGCCGCTCGAGGCGCCGGCGACGACGCCCGCTGCGATGGCCGAGATGTCGCCGAACGATTCGCCGCCCGAGAGCGGGAGGCCGGGCCGGATCGCGCTGACGACGAGACCCAGGACGACGCCGACGACCGCTGCTGCGAGGCCCGCGGCGAGACCCTCGTTGACGACGCGCAGGCTCGGCGCAGGAGCGTCGGCCGCGGTCGAGGAGGTGGTCGCCCCGTCGGGAGCCGAGGCAGGCGCGAGGGGCTCGGGCATGCGCACAGTGTATTGGCGCCCGGGAGCCCCGGCATCATCCCCGGCGGGTGGTTCTCGGCATCACGCGGCGGTCAGGCCCTCCGCGTGGGGTCGAATGCGATGCCCCAGTGCAGCTCCCATGTCTCGCCGGGCGCGAGCCAGCGCAGACTCCGGCCCGAGTTCAGGGCGTCGGCGGGCGCCGTCATGGGCTCGACGGCGAGGGCGAGCGGATGACCCGGATACCGGTCGGTCGTGAAGACCTGGACGTAGTCGAACCCCTCGCCCTGCCAGAGCGTGAGCGATCGCCCGTCGGGGGCGCTGAGGGTCGTGCGGACACGGCCGTCGGCGTCGCGCACGAGGTCCGAGAACGCCGTGTCGAGGCTCAGCTCGCCGACGCGGCGCCCGGAGCGGAGGTCGGTCGCGGCATCCACCGGCTCCTCGCCCGTCGGCACCTTCTTGTCGTCGAGGACGAACCGCACCGACCCGGAGGAGCGCAGCACGAGATCGGCCGTGTCGACATCGCCGATGCAGACGTAGGGGTGCGTGCCGAGCGCGACGGGAGCGTCTTCGGAACCGAGGTTCGTGATGGCGTGCCGCACCACGATGCCGGTGCCCTCGAGCGCGTAGGTCACGCTCGTCCCGAGGTGGAAGGGGTAGCCCGTCTGCGGGACGACGGGCGCCGCGAGGGTGACGGATGCCTCGTCCCGGGCCGCGACCGTGTACGAGGCGAACCGCAGCAGCCCGTGCGAGGCGTTGCCGGTCGCCGGCTCGGTGATCGCGAGCTGCCGCGTCTCGCCGCGCTGGGTCCACTTGCCGTCACGGACGCGGTTGGGCCAGGGGACGAGCACGATGCCGGAGCCCGCGGGCGTGGGGGCATCGAGCGGATACCTCGGCACGAGGTCGACGCCGTCGACCGCGAACGCGCGGAGGGATGCTCCGACCTCTGTGATCTCGGCGGTCGCGCGGCCGTCGGCCGAGCGCAGGAGGTACTGCTCACCGGTGGGGCGATGGATGTCGGTCATGTCAGCCTTTCTGGAGCCACGGGCGCAGCGCGCGGGTGACCCACGGGAGCACGAAGTAGGTCATGACGGGGGTGAGGAGGACAGTCGCGAGCAGCACCCGCGCGTACAGGGGCCACTCGGTGAAGCCGGGCACGAAGCCGAGCAGCCACGAGGCGAGGAGGTTCGTCGGGAAGAAGCCGAGCCAGATCGTGACGGCCTGCTTCCAGCGGGGCGGCGCGGCGGGGATGGGCTGCTGGATCGGTCCGGTCGGCGACGCGGGGCCCTCATCGAACTGCCGCGTCTCGATGTGGGTCGCGAACGGCGCATCGAACCAGCCCTCGATGCCGGTCCGTCGCTCGACGCGCACCTCCTTCGCGAACGCGCGTCCCGAGTCGAGCCACCAGGAGCGCTGCGGCGACTCCTCCCACGCCTCGAGCGTCGCCATGTCGCGGAAGCGGTAGAGCATGTACCAGAGGTCGGACCCCTCGCCGGCGCGCACCCAGCCCGACCCGAGGAAGCCGGCGAAGCCCGTCGCGAGGTCGGTGCCCGCCTGCATCCAGCTCGTCGCCTCCACGGTGCGGTCGGGGTCGATGCGTCGCTCGATCGCGACGGTGATCGGGTGGGAATCGGGCTCGGCCATGCCTCCATTCTCCGGTGGCGCGGGCGGCGCTCGCATCGCGGGGCGGGTTCGGCGCCAGGCATCCTCTCAGGGGCGTCCGATAGTCTGTCTCGGTCGGCTCTGGACCCCGCGCCGTGCGCGCGGATGGGTTTGTGAGTCCAAGGGGCCGATGGTGGGAGCGAATCCGCTCCGACGACCATCACTGTGAATGGCCCCCGGCCGACGCAAGTCCGGGTTACTCCACGCCGCCGCTGAGCGGCCGCGCCTGTGCGCGCACTGAGGAGTGCTGTTCTCGTGCGAGAGAACCCAGAAGGACACACCCATGCCCAAGAACAAGAAGCCTGCCGGCGGCCGACCCGCCAAGAACTTCGAGCCGCGCTACGGCGCCAAGACGAGCTTCCAGGACCGCAAGCGGCGGACGGATGCCCCGGCATCCGAGCGCTCGTACGGTTCGAAGCCCGGCAGCAAGAGCCCGAACCACCGCGGCTACCGCGCCGAGTCGGCTGAGACCGCGCCGGCGAAGCGCCGCTGGACGGCGCAGGAGAAGGCCGGACGCGAGCAGGCGCACGGCATCCGCAACCAGGCGAGCGGCGCTTCGGGCCGCGGCCACGGCGACCGCCCCCGGTACGACCGCGACGACCGCCCCGCGCGCTCGTTCGACGACCGCCCGCGCCGGGAGTACGGCGACCGCCCCGCGCGCTCATTCGACGACCGCCCCCGTCGCGACGACCGTCCCGCGCGTTCGTACGACGACCGTCCGGCTCGTTCGTACGGCGATCGTCCGGCCCGCTCGCACGACGACCGCGGACGCGGCGATCGCGCGCAGCGCCTCGACCGGGTCGACCGCGACGACCGCCGCTCCTTCGGCGACGCACGTCCCTCGTACCGCTCGGACGACCGCCCGCGTCGCGACGACCGCCCGGCCCGTTCGTACGGCGACCGTCCCCCCCCGTTCGGCAGGCGACCGCCCGACGCGTTCGTATGACGACCGCCCGGCGCGCTCCTACGATGACCGTCCCCGTCGGGACGACCGTCCCGCTCGCTCTTACGACGACCGTCCCCGTCGAGACGACCGTCCGGCGCGTTCGAACGACGACCGCCCGCGTCGCGAATACGGCGACCGTCCGGCCCGCTCGTTCGACGACCGCCCGCGTCGGGACGACCGTCCGCGCCGCAACGACGGCCCGGGCCGCTCGGACTGGAGCTCCGCCCCCGCCCGTGACAAGGCCCACGAGGACCGCGTCGACGTCGTCCACGAGCGCCTGCAGGCCGAGGCCGTGCAGGCCGAGGACGTCGCCGGCACCTCGTTCGGCGACCTCGGTCTCGGCGAGAACATCGTCCGAGTGCTCGCCGATCTCGGCGCCGCTGCGCCGTTCCCGATCCAGGCGTCGACGATCCCCGCGATCCTGGAGGGCAAGGACGTGCTCGCGCGCGGCCGCACCGGCTCCGGCAAGACGATCGCCTTCGGCGCTCCTCTCGTCGAGTCGATCCTGCGTTCGCAGGCCGGGCAGCGCCGTGAGTTCGGCCGCTCGCCCAAGGCGCTCATCCTCGCGCCGACGCGTGAGCTCGCCCTGCAGATCGACCGCACGATCCAGCCGATCGCACGCTCGGTGGGCCTCTTCACGACCCAGATCTACGGCGGCGTGCCGCAGGCCCGCCAGGTCGGTGCGCTCAAGAAGGGCGTCGACATCATCATCGGCACGCCCGGTCGCATCGAGGACCTCGTGGAGCAGGGCAAGCTCGACCTCTCCGAGATCCGGATCGCGGTTCTCGACGAGGCCGACCACATGTGCGAGCTCGGGTTCTTCGAGCCCGTGCAGCGGATCCTGCGCCTGACCGCCGAGGGCTCGCAGAAGCTCCTCTTCTCGGCCACGCTCGACCGCGAGGTCGCCGGCCTCGTCGAGGAGTTCCTCGTCGAGCCCGCCGTCTACGAGGTCGCCGGCGAGGACCAGGACTCCGGCACGATCGACCACCGCGTCCTCGTGATCGACCACCGCGACAAGGCGGAGATCCTCGGATCCCTCGTCGACCGCGAGGGCAAGACCCTCGTCTTCGCCCGCACCCGCGCCTACGCCGAGATGCTCGCCGAGCAGTTCGACGACGCCGGCATCAACGCGGTCGCCCTCCACGGCGACCTCAACCAGGCCAAGCGCACGCGCAACCTCGAGCGCCTCACGTCGGGTCGCGTCAGCGTTCTGGTGGCGACGGATGTCGCGGCACGAGGCATCCACGTCGACGACATCGATCTCGTGATCCAGGCGGACGCGCCGGACGAGTACAAGACGTACCTCCACCGCTCGGGCCGCACGGGCCGCGCGGGTCGTTCGGGCACCGTCGTCACGCTCGTGACGCGTCAGCGCCGCCGTCGTATGACCGAGATGCTCGACCGGGCCGAGATCTCGGCGCCGTTCGATGAGGTGCGCCTCGGCGACGACCTCATCGAGGAGCTCGCCGGCCGTCAGGTCGACCCCGTCGCCTGACCCGCTGCGAGCCTGCAGCCGGCCGCACGGCTCGCAGCCGTAGGAATTCGCCCGAGGGTAGGAGAATCTCGCTGAGGTTCTCCTACCCTCGGTCGGTCTCCGACCCTTGTGGCGCCCGCGTCGGATCAGAAGAGCATCGCCGGGCCGGACTGGCGGGCGGCGGCGGCCGCCCGGCCGCGCGAGGTCGTGACGAGCTGGGTGCGGGCGGCGAGCCCCGGCACCGGCCCGCGGCGCGGGGAGTCGTCTTCGGCCTGGCCGCCGAGCCCGTGCACGCGCAGCAGCGGCTGCACGCGTTTCGCGAGCCAGGACCGGTACGGCTTCGGCGCGTAGGTCGAGGCGCCGGGATACAGCCCCAGGTACGACGACACGAGCTCGGGGTGCTCGCGCTGGAGCCACTGCATGAACCACGGCTTGACGCCGGGTCGCAGGTGGAGCGCGCCGTACACGACCCGCGAGGCGCCCGCCTCTCTGATGCGTCGCAGCGCGTCGTCGAGGGCGGCCACCGAATCGGTGAGGTGGGGCATGATCGGCATGAGGAAGACGGTCACGCGGAAGCCGGTGTCCGTCGCCGCTCGCACCGTCTCGAGCCGCGCGGCCGTCGTCGGCGTGCCGGGTTCGACGAGCTTCTGCAGCGTCTCGTCGAAGACCGCGATCGACATGGCGATCGTGACGGGGACGGATGCCGCGGCATCCTGAAGCAGCGGAAGGTCGCGCCGCAGCAGCGAGCCCTTCGTGAGGATCGAGAACGGCGTTCCGGAGTCGGCCAGCGCCGAGACGATGCCCGGCATGAGCCGATAGCGCCCCTCGGCGCGCTGGTAAGGATCGGTGTTGGTGCCGAGCGCGACGGGCTCATGCGCCCACGTCCCGCGCGCGAGCTCTTTGCGAAGGACCTCGGCGACATTGATCTTCACGACGATCTGCGAGTCGAAGTCGTGGCCTGCGTCGAACTCCAGGTACTCGTGCGTGCCACGCGCGAAGCAGTACACGCAGGCATGGGAGCACCCGCGGTAGGGATTGACCGTCCAGTCGAACGGCATCGCCGAAGCGCCCGGAACGTGGTTGAGGGCGCTCTTCGCCATCACCTCGTGGAACGTCACCCCCGAGAACTCGGGGGTGGTCACGGACCGCACCAGGCCGTTCAGATGCTCGAGGCCGGGCAGGGCCGCGGCATCCGGAACACCCAGCTCCTGTCCCTGCCACCGCATGCCTTCAGTCGAACAGATATACGAAGAACTGTCAAGGCGGATAGAACAAAGAAGCGATGCACCGAGATGAGAATCATGCCACGAGGCGGGGCCTCCCAGGTCGACAGGGCACAATGGCGGGGTGACGACACCGGTCACACGCCGCGAAGCCCGCGCGGCCCAGCTGCTCACGGCCGTATCGGCGCCCGTGCGCCATGCCCGCGCGCGCCGGGCCGCCCGGATCCGAGGCGTCTTCGCCGCCGTCGCCGGGATCGCCCTCGTGGTCGGCGGTGCCGCCGCCGTGACGTCGGCGCTGACGGCATCCGGTCTCACGCCCGAGGCCCGGCTGCAGGCCGATCCGACGCCCTCCGCCACTCCCGTGCCGCTGCCCCAGCCGGTCGAGGCGCTTCCCGCTCCCTCGGTGGCGGCTGCTCCCGCGGTCGTCGATGTGTGCGGCATCCCGGCGTTCACCGCCGCCATCGCCGCGGGCGATGATGCAGCCGCGATCGCCGCCGCCGGCGGCGCGGACGCCTTCCGCACGGCCGTCGCCTCGGGGGCGGCGCCGTGCGTCTCGCTCTCCGATCCCGCGCGCGTCTGGGCGGTCGTGAACAAGACGCGTCCGTTCGACCCGGTCGACTACCGGCCCGCGTCGCTCACGGGCCCCGGCGTGCGCGAGATCTCGACGGGTGACCTGCGGGCGGATGCCGCGGCATCCCTGTCCGAGATGTTCGCCGCCGCAGCCGCGGCCGGTGCCGGCGAGCTGGCACTCGACAGCGGCTACCGCTCCTACCGGACGCAGCGCACCACGTATCAGCGCCTCGTCTCGGCGAAGGGGATCGGCGGCGCCGACATGGTGAGCGCGCGTCCCGGTTTCAGCGAGCACCAGTCGGGCCTCGCCGCCGACGTGACGGCGTGCGCGTCCGGATGCGTCGGCCTCGAGTCGTTCGCAGGCACACCGCAGCAGCAGTGGATCGCCGCGCACGCGTGGGAGTACGGATGGATCGTGCGGTACGAGGACGAGTGCACGGCCGTCACGGGCTATTCGCCGGAGCCGTGGCACCTGCGCTACATCGGCCGCGAGCTCGCGAGCGCCTACCACTCCGGCGGCTGGCGCACCCTCGAGGAGTTCCTGGGGCTTCCGCCCGCCCCCGACTACGCCGGCTGAGACGCGACGGACCCTCGCTCGGCGACGCGTGTGAGGCATCCCACAATCGCGGCACCGAGTCCCGCGGAACGTGAGATGCAATGTCACAGAGCGGGCCGCGATGTCGTCGTCGTGAAATAGAATCGGCCCGGCGACGCGGCCGCGTGTTCCCTGCTCGATCGAGCAGCTCGGCCGGCGCCCATCGGTGTGCGAAGGAAGGGGCGGGCTCATGGAGCGCGACATCTACGACGAGGACCACGAGGCGTTCCGCGACGTCGTCAAGGAGTTCTGCAAGCGCTACGTCACGAACGAGGCGCGCGAGCGGTGGGATGCCGAGGGCGAGGTCGACCGCGGAACGATCCGTGCGGCCGGCGAGGCCGGGATCATCGGACTCTCTGTTCCCGAGGAGTTCGGCGGGGCCGGGATGCTGCAGGACTACCGCTTCCGCGCGATCGTCAACGAAGAGGTGATCAAGGCCGGAGCCGGCTCGCTCGCGGGCGCCTTCGGCATCCAGGACGACCTCGCGGTGCCGTACCTCGTGCACATGGGCACGCAGGAGCAGAAGGAGAAGTGGCTCCCCGGCATGGCGACGGGTGAGATCGTCGGCGCGCTCGCGATGACCGAGCCCGGTGCGGGCAGCGACCTGCGCGGCATCAAGACGGCGGCCAAGCGCGCCGAAGGCGGCTACATCGTCAACGGCGCCAAGACCTTCATCTCGAGCGGCAAGACGGCCGACGTCCTCGTGACGTTCGTCAAGACGGGCGAGGGCAACCGTCCCGACGCCTTCAGCCTGCTGCTCATCGAGAACGGCATGGAGGGCTTCGACCACGGTAAGAAGCTCCACAAGATGGGCTTCCAGGGCCACGACACCGCAGAGCTCTCGTTCACCGACGTGTTCGTGCCGGAGGAGAACCTGATCAGCGGCAAAGAGGGGATGGGCTTCGTGCAGCTCATGATGAACCTCCCGCTCGAGCGTCTCTCGATCGCGGTCGCGGCGGCCGCCGCCGCACAGGCCGCCCTCGACTGGACCCTCGACTACACCAAGAGCCGCGAGGCGTTCGGCGAGCGGATCATCGACTTCCAGAACACACGCTTCAAGCTCGCGGATGTCGCCACCACCGTCGACGCCCTGTGGGCATACATCGATCGCGCGCTGCTGGCGTACAAGGACGGCAGACTGTCGGCCGAAGAGGCGGCGAAGATCAAGTTCTGGGCGACTGAGCGCGAGTGGGACGTCCTCGACACGTGCGTTCAGCTGCACGGCGGCTACGGCTACATCACGGAGTACCCGATCGCTCGGGCGTTCCTCGACGCGCGCGTCCACCGCATCTACGGCGGCACGAACGAGATCATGCGCGAGATCGTCGGCCGCCAGCTCGCCGGCAAGCGCTAGGACGGCGCGCCCGCGGGCGCTGGGTCGACCCGCAAGTGCTGGCTCGGCCCAGCCCGCAGGTGCTGAGCCGGCCCGGCGCGCCGGCGCGATGTCGGCGGCCGCGAAGCCTCAGCCCCGGACGTTACCGCCGCTGCAGGTCTGCTGAGCCGCCGTCGATCCGGTGATGGTCGGCGGGAGAGCCACCGCGTCGACGGGCGGCGCCGGCGTCTCGACGGGGGTCGCGCCGGGTGTCGGCTCAGCGGCCGGCGGGGTCGCGGCACCCGTCGGCGTCACGTCGACGACGCCCCCGCGCGCACCGACGTCGCCGGTGATGTCGAGGGGCTGATTGTCGCGCAGCGCGTTCCACAGGACTTCGGCCGACGAGTAGTCCGGACGAAGGCGGTTCTCGTCCGAGGGATCGGTGAAGGTCGGGTACTGCACGAACACGATCTCGTCGAACGGCACGTCCTTCACCGCGAGCGCGATCTGCACGAGGGTCAGCGGGTTGGCGAGCGATCGCGTCGGAGTGACGTTGTCGAGGGCGACCGCCGCGAGCTTGTAGAGCTGTGCGGGGTTGGAGAGCACGTCGTCGCTCACAAGCTTGTTGGCGAGCCGCGACATGTACTGCTGCTGGTTCGAGATGCGACCGAGATCGCTTCCGTCGCCCACGCCGTACCGCGTGCGCAGGAACTGCAGCGCGGTCACGCCCGAGACGGTGTGGGTGCCGGCGCTGAGATCCAGTCCCGTGTTCCGGTCGCGGATGCCGCGGGCCAGGCACACGTCGACGCCTCCCAGCGCGTCGGTCACCTTGATGACTCCGCCGAACGTCACGACGGCGCCGAACGGAATGTTGATGTCGCTCAGGTCGGAGATCGTCTTCATGACGCAGCCGAGGCCGCCGTACTGATACGTCGTGTTCAGCTGGTCGGTGCCGCCGCCGAACGTAGACCCGTCCTCGCGCGTGCATGACGGGATCGGCACGATGAGATCGCGCGGGAACGAGACGACGGTCACTCGGCGCGGGCTGTCGCCGATGTGCACGAGCAGATTGACGTCGTTGAGCCGGGTCGTGCTGTCGGGACCCTTGCAGCGGTCGCCGAACAGATACTTGAACTCCTCTTCGCACTCGTCGATGCCGGTGAGGAGCACGCTGACCCCGCCCTCGATGGCACCGATGTCAGGCGGAACGGCTTCCTGGTCCGGGATGTCGACGACATCGTCGGCGAAGCTCGCGGCCAGGTCGTACGTCGCATAGGCGGCGACGCCGCCGAGGCTCACGACCAGCACGGCGAGGCACACCCCGACGATCGCGAAGAACTGACCGAGCGGGCGCGGGGACGGCAGCCGCGCGTGTCGCGCGACCGTCCGTCGTCGTCTTGCCATCCCGCGCGTCCCCCGTGCCGTCAGGTTGCCGCGATTCTAGTGCGCCGCCGAGCCGGACCGCGGGATGCGGGGACGGCAGAGGTCACAGACCCCAGGGGTAGAGCAGCGCGAAGATCATCGCCGAGACGATGAGGAAGGCCGCGACGAAGACCGTGTCGCGCCGGCGCCACGGCACGAGATACCGCTCCGTGCGGTCCGGGTAGGCGCCGAAGGCGCGCGCATCCATCGCCAAGGCCACGCGCTCGGCGTGCCGTATGGCGCCCGCGAGGAGGGGGACGAGGTAGCCCCACCAGCGCGCGATCGCCGCGAACGGTCCCCGCCCGCCGTGTGCGCCGCGCACCCGGTGCGCCTGGCGGATGACGTCGAGCTCGTAGGCGAACCGCGGCACGAACCGGAACGCCGCGAGCGCCGTGTAGCCGATGCGATAAGGCACGCGCAGCTGCTGCACGAAAGAGCGCACGAGGTCGGGGCCGGTCGTGCTGAGGCCGACGACGAGCGACAGCGCCACGATGGCCCCGAGCCGGAGGGCCGTGGCGAAGCCGACCTCGAGCATGCCCCTGTAGAGGGTCCAGCCGCCGACCTCCAGGACGGGGGCGCTCGCGTCGATGCGGGTCGGGTCGGTCCAGAGCGAGAACCCGACGCCGAGGATCAGGATCGCGGCGGGTATGCCGACGAAGAGCGCGAGCGCGAGGCGTCGGGTGAGCCGGACTCCGATGAGGAGGACCGCGTACGCGAGCGCGAGGAAGGCGGCGGGCGTCGCGGCATCCCGGACGAAGACGAGCAGCAGCATCGCGGGGGCCGGAGCCGCGAGTTTGGCGAGCGGGTTGAGACGGTAGAGGAACCGGACCGGCGACGCCGAGGGGGCTTCGGCGTACGGGTCGACGGATGCCTCGGCCGTGGTGCTCATGCCGCACCGCCGGGAAGATCCGCCAGCCGTGCGATGCGCGCGAGCGCGGGATGCCTCGTGAGCCCCTGCAACGCCCGGCGCAGCGGGGGCTGCCCCAGACCCGCTCTCTCGATGAGCGCCTCGTCGGCGAAGACGTCGGACGTTGCGCCGTGGGCGATGATCCGCCCGTCGGCGAGGACCAGGGTGCGGTCGGCGTGCTCGGTCACGAGCTGCATGTCGTGCGTCACGACGATGATCGTGGTGCCGTCGCGGTGAAGGTCGGTCAGGAGGCGGAGGAGCTCGTCGGCGCGCGCCCGGTCCTGCCCGTAGGTCGGCTCGTCGAGCGCGAGCACGGGCGCACCCGCGACGAGCGCCGTTCCGACCGACAGGCGCCGCTTCTGACCGCCCGAGAGGAGGAACGGGTGGATGCGCGCCTTGTCGGCGAGGCCGAAGCGCTCGAGCACATCCTCCGTGCGCGCACGCACCTCGTCCTCCGGCAGATGCTGCAGGCGCAGGCCGTGGGCGAGCTCGTCGAACACGGTGTGCGCGATGAACTGATGCTCCGGGTTCTGGAAGACGAACCCGATGCGCTTCGCGAGCGTCCGCGCATCGGTGTGCGTGACGTCGAGGCGGTGCCCGGAGCCTGTCGACGGATCGCCCACCAGGACGGTTCCCGGGGGCGGCGGCACGACGCCGGCGATCGCCTGGATGAGACTCGTCTTCCCGGCGCCGTTCGCGCCGACGACGGCGATGAACTCCCCGCGCTGCACCTCGAGATCGATGCCGTGCAGCACTCGCGTCCCGCCGCGCGTCAGTGTCAGGTCGCGGACGCTGATCAGTGGCTCGGAGCGGGCGGCGCCCTCCGTCGGGGTAGTGGCGCTCCCTCGCTCGGCGACCGAACGGGCCGCATCATCGTTCGGTGACAGCGCGTCGCGGGACGAGGCATCCCCCAGCAGCCCGGCACCCGGCGCGTCGGCGGCCTCGAGAGCATCGTGCAGCTCGGCGGGGGTCAGCGGAAGCGGGTCGAGCCGATACCCCGCTTCGCGCAGGCGCAGTGCGGCGAGCGTCGAGGTGGGGAGCCACACGCCGATCTCGTGCAGCTCCCGGGCGCGGTGCCGCAGGACGTCGTCGGTCGGGCCGTCGGCGATCATGCGACCGGCGCGATCCAGCACCACGACGCGGTCGACGACCCCGATCGCCGCGTCGAGGTCGTGCTCGACCAGGACGATCGAGCGATCGCCCTCGGCGACGAGATCGGCCAGCGCCGCGTAGACCTCTTCGATGCCCTTCGGGTCGAGGTTCGCCGTCGGCTCGTCGAGCACGACGAGAGGGGATCCCATCGCGAGCGCGCAGGCGATCGCCAGGCGCTGCCGGCCGCCCCCCGAGAGGCGGTCGGGGTTATCCCGTCGCCGATCCCACAGGCCGACGCGGCGCAGCGCGGCCTCGGACCGGGCGAGCACGTCCGCACGCGGCATCCGCAGATTCTCGGGCCCGAACGCGACCTCGTCGAGGACGCTGCCCGTCACGAGCTGCGCATCGGGGTCCTGGAAGACCATGGCGACACGGGTGCTGAGCTCGGCGACCGTCGCCGTGCCGGCGTCGATGCCGTCCACCAGCACCGTGCCGGCGACGTCGGCCGGCACGGCCTGGGGGATCAGACCGTTGAGGGCGAGCGCCAGGGTCGACTTGCCCGAGCCGCTGGGACCGAGGACGAGCACCACCTCGCCGAGGCGGACGTCGAAGCTCACCGCGGCGGGGGTCGCGGCATCCGCCCCCTCATGAGTGATCGCGAGATCCCGCACCGACAGAAGCGGTGTGGATGCCTCCGCCGCGGCGAATGCGGCCGAGGGCGTGGGTCGCTGAGCGGTCACGGGTCTTCCCAGATGGCGAGATGGATGGCCCCCAACTTAGCCTCCCCTTACCTGGTCGGCGAAGCGGGATGCCTCGAAGGCGAGATGGATCTCCCCGCCGGGCGGAGCGGCAGCCGGCGGCCGTGCTCAGCGGCTCGCGCGGCGCGCGACCCCCGCACGCCGGAGCGCGGAGCCGATGCCGAGTCCGACGGCCGTCCAGGCGACAGGGCCGAGCACGGCGAGGGCGAGGTAGACGATCTGCGCCCACAGCGCGAGCGTCGCGAGGTGCGCCGCGAAGGCGACGACGACGGCGACGAGGACGCCGATGACGATCGCCGAGAGGAAGAAGCGCCACGCGCTCCAGACGCGGTAGCGGGTGAGGGCTGCGACGAGCTCCTGGATGCCTCCGAAGAGGATCGCGGTGCCGAGGAACCGGAACGCCCACTGCGGCGCCATCGCGCTCGCGACCAGCGCCGCCACGACGTGGGAGATGAGCGCCACCCAGGGCAGGCGGATGAGCTCCTGCGCGATGATGCCGGGCAGCACGTGGGCGCCCAGCACGAAGCCGTAGAGGATCGGAAGCGTCGCGAGAACGACAGGTGTGAGCCACCCCGCGAGGCCGCCCACCGCACCTGTTGCGACGCCGATGGCCGCGCAGGTGAGCAGGACGCTCGTTGAGAGTCCTTTTCGCGTGGCCATCTGCTCAGAGTACCGGGACGGGCTCATGCGTTTCTCATATTTCCCCGTTGGCTGGATGAGACCTGTGAGTTACGTTTGCTTTCGTTGCGCGCCAACGACGCCGCGCAACTCCCACTTCACTGCTGAACTCTTGGGGAGTCACATCCATGGGTCTATCCTCCGTGCGCGCGGGGGCGGTCGTCACACTCGCCGTCCTGTTCGCAAGCACCGCAACAGCAAGCTTCGCTGCCGCGCCCGCGGGGGAGGTGAAAGCACCGGTTCCGGCCAATGCGGCCAGCGGGCACTACATCGTCCTCCTGAAGGATGCCCCGCTCGCCACGTACGACGGCGGAGTGTCGGGCATCGCGCCGACCAAGCCGGGCAAGGGCAACCAGCTCGACGCCCACTCCGCCAACTCGCAGAAGTACGTCGCGCACCTCAAGAAGGAGCAGGCGGACTTCGCCGCTGACGCGGGCGTGACTCCGGACACGACGTACCAGGTCACACTCAACGGCTTCAGCGCGACTCTCACGGGCGACCAGGTCGCGTCGCTCAGCGTCGACAAGAACGTGCTCGGCGTCTTCCCCGACGAGATCAAGCACCCCACGGCCGCGGTGCCCTCGACCGAGTTCCTCGGACTCGGCAACCGCGACACGGGACTCGGCGGCGTCTGGGACTCGGTCGGTGGAACGGCTGCGGCCGGCAAGGGCGTCGTGGTGGGCGTGGTCGACACGGGCATCGCGCCCGAGAACCCCGCCTTCGCCGGTACGAAGCTCGGGACGAAGGCGGGCGCCGACCCGTACCTCGTCGGTGACACTGTCGTCTTCAAGAAGTCCGACGGCAACCTCTTCCGGTCGCAGCGCGTCGCCGCCGAGCAGTGGAGCAAGCAGGACTACTCGACGAAGCTGATCGGCGCCCAGTACTTCAACGCGGGCGCCAAGGCATCAGGCTTCTCGTTCAAGTCCGACTATGCCTCGCCCCGTGACTTCGAGGGCCACGGCTCGCACACGTCGAGCACCGCGGCCGGCAACTTCGGTACGAAGGCCACCGTCCACGGCATCGACTTCGGCAAGATCTCGGGAGTCGCCCCCGCGGCCAAGGTCGCCATGTACAAGGCGTGCTACGGCGGCCCGGACCCGCTCGAGACGACGGACGACATCTGCGCGGGCAGCGACCTGCTCGCCGCGATCGATGCCGCCGTCGCCGACGGCGTGGACGTCATCAACTACTCGATCGGCGGCGGCTCGGCCTCGACCGTGCTGCAGGCGGAGGACATCTCGTTCTTCAACGCGGCCGCGGCCGGCGTCTTCGTCGCGGTGAGCGCGGGCAACTCCGGCCCGAGCGCCTCGACCGCCGACCACGCTTCGCCGTGGTACACGACGGTCGCGGCATCCACGATCCCCACCTACGAGGGGACCGTGAAGTTCCCCGGCTTCAACCACGCTGGTGCGTCCGTGTCGGTGCCCTTCGGCAAGGAGGTCACGGGACCCTCGGTGTTCGCCGGTGACATCGGCGTCGCAGGCGCCACGACGCCGCAGCTCTGCGTGCCGGGGTCGATCGATCCCGCCAAGGCGACGGGCCACATCGTCGTCTGCGTCCGCGGCGGGAACGCCCGTGTCGAGAAGTCCGACGTCGTCAAGGCGGCCGGCGGCATCGGCATGGTGCTCGTGAACGACCCGGCCGGGGCGAACTCGCTCGACAACGACTTCCACGCCGTCCCGACGGTGCACATGTCGAACGTCTACTACGCGCAGATCGTCGACTACGTCCGAAGCGGCAAGGACCTGCCGATCACGCTCGTCGGTGACAACGTCTCGGGCGAGGTCACCCCGACGCCCCAGATCGCGGGCTTCTCGAGCCGCGGCCCGATGCTCGCCGACGGCAGCGATGTCATCAAGCCGGACGTCTCGGCTCCGGGTGTCGCGATCATCGCGGCGACCGGCAATGCGGCGGGCAAGGCTCCGACGTTCGACTTCATGTCGGGCACGTCGATGTCGTCGCCCCACGTCGCCGGCCTCGGCGCGCTCTACCTCGGCAAGAGCCCGATGGCGTCGCCGTCGGAGGTCAAGTCGGCGCTCATGACGACGGCGTACAACCTCGTCGATGCAAAGGGTGCTCCCGTCACCGATCCGTTCACGCAGGGCGCAGGCCACGTCGACCCCACGAAGTACTTCGACGCCGGCCTGCTGTACCTCAACGGTCCGGCCGACTGGGCTTCGTACCTGGAGGGCGCCCTCGGAGAGGACATCTTCAACGGCATCGGCCCGAGCGACCCGAGCGACCTGAACATCGCCTCGATGGGCGTCGGCTCGCTCGCGGGAACTCAGACGATCACCCGCACCGTCACCGCCACGAAGGCCGGCACCTACACGGCGTCGGTCGACCTTCCCGGTGTCGACGCGGTCGTCTCACCCTCGACGTTCACCATCGCCGCGGGCGGCACGCAGAAGTTCACGGTCACGTTCACGAACAAGACCGCGAAGGTCGAGGCGTGGACGACGGGCTTCCTCACCTGGAAGAGCGCCGACCGCAGCGTCCGCTCGCCGATCGCGGTGTTCCCCGTCACGGCGGACGCTCCGAAGTCGGTGTCGGGCTCGGGAGCGAATGGCAGCGTCAACGTCTCGGTCACCCCGGGCTTCACGGGTCCGCTGCCGCTGAACGTCTTCGGCCTCGCTCCGCAGAACGTGATCATCGACGGCACGGAGACGACCGGAGCCACCACCGACGGCACGACCAACGTGCTCGTCGAGGTCAAGGCCGGAACCGAGCTCGCTCGATTCGCGATCGACTCGTCGGATGACACCGGGTCGGACCTCGACCTGACGGTCTACCACCTGGTGGGCGACCAGAACTCGACGACGTACGACAAGTCGTGGCAGTCGGCTTCCGGCTCCGCCGACGAGGCCGTCGAGATCGCGGCGCCCCCTGCAGGCTGGTACGTCGTGTCGGCGGACGTGTTCTCGTTCACCTCGCCGTTCACGTGGAAGGCCACGAGCGCCCTCGTCTCGGCGGGCGGGCTCGGCTCCCTCACGGCGACGCCCAATCCGCTGAACGCCCAGCAGTCGGTGCCCACCAGCTACGCGCTGTCGTGGTCGGGTCTGGCGGCGGGCAGCTACCTCGGTGTCGTCCGTTACGGCGACTCGCAGGTGCGCACGACGCTCACGGTGACCGTGCCGTAATCGTCGATTCCGCGAAAGGCGCCCGGGCTTCGGCTCGGGCGCCTTTCCATTTCAAGGGGGTGTGCTGCGGCGTCAGAGCCGTCGGCGCCGCTGCGTGAGCCGCACGGCGGGCATCGGCGGTGCCGGGATGCGCTCGTCGCCGTGGTCGACGACGCGGCCGAAGCGGGGGGCGCCCGCCTCCCACGCCTCGCGGGCCTCCACGATCTCCTCGTGCGAGCGGCCCACGAAGTTCCACCACATCACGATGTCGTCCTCGAACGGCTCGCCGCCGAGGAGGAAGAGCGTTGCGCCCTCGGAGGCCTCGATCTCGACCTGGTCTCTCGCCATGCCGAGGTAGAGCAGGTGCCTCCGGTCCAGGGCGACGGATGCCTCGGCATCCCCGCCCGACGCGGCCGCCGCGTCCGTCACCACGGCCGCTTCGCCCTCCACACCGATGAGCGCGTACTCCCACGCGGTGTCGAGCGGGAGGCGGACGCGCGAGCCGGCGGGGATGGTCAGCTCCGCACCGACGATCGGGGTGTAGGCGGTCGCCGGCGAGACGACGCCGCCCAGCGCCCCCATCACGACGATCGCCTCACCCGGCGCGCCGGCGACCGCCTCGAGCGCGAGGTGGGGCAGTTCCTCGTGCCGCTCGAACGCGGGGCCGCCGTGGCGGCGCGACTCGGGCAGGGCGACCCAGAGCTGAAGGGCGTCGAGCGGAACGGCATCCTCTCCGACCGAGTACTCGGAGTGCGAGATGCCGGCGCCGCTCGTCATGAGGTTCAGGGCGCCGCGCCGCACGACGACATCGCTGCCGACCGAGTCGCGGTGGCGGACGTCGCCGACGAAGGGCCATGTGACGGTCTGCAGGCCGATGTGCGGGTGCGGCTCCACGCGCATCTTCGTCTGCTGAGGGCCGAAGCGGTCGAGGAAGCACCACGCGCCCACCGTCGGCAGGTCGCGCTGCGGCAGGGTGCGGTGCACCTCCATCGCGCGGACTCCGCCGAGCGGCACCTCGCGCGATTCGAGGAGCAGGGCCCGGGGGCCGCACGCACCGGAGGCCTGTGCGAGTTCGGGAGCGTCGGCGTCGAGGCGGGTCATGGCTGCGCGCTCATTCCGGCTGCGGGTGCTCGGGCCACTCGATCGTGAGCCCCGGCACGTCGTGCGACCGCAGATAGCGCGAGACCACCGGGCAGTGCGGCACGACCGTCTCGCCGCGGGCCGCGACATCCGTCATCGCCTCCTCGATCACCTTCTGGGCGAGACCCCGTCCCTGGAAGGAGGGGTCGACCTCGGTGTGCGGGAAGTGCAGGCGCCCCTGGGGGTCGATGCGGAACATCGTGAAGCCGGCGACGACATCGCCGACACGCACCTCGTAGCGGCGGGCGCTGTCGTTGCGCACGACGCTGACGTCGTCTTTCGTATCGGTCACTCGGGTGTCCTTTCGTCGTCTCCCAACGTAGGCGCGCACGCCGTGATTCCGCCACGGACGGCCCTGGTGGATGCCCCGGCACGGGTCTACCGTCGGCCTCGTGTGCCGGTGAAGTTCACGGCGGCGCAGACGGCGCTCGTGAACTCCTTCATCGCGGGCGTGAACGCGGCGATCGCGGCGGGAGTCCAGGGCTACCGCCAGCAGTCCGGTGACACCGGCGTCGAGTTCGTCGACGTCTCGGCCGGCTTCGACGGCCACGGGCTGTGCGACACGGGCGACCGCTGGATCAGCGGCCTGGTGTCGGGCAAGACGACCTCCGACCGCGGCCTTCACCCGAACGCGGCGGGCCAGCAGGCCTGGGCCGCGATCATCGGGGCCGCTCTCATGCCGTAGCCGAGGCATCCATATCGTCTGCCAGGGTCGGGGACGTCGCCCCGCCCTGGCAGACTCGGGTGGTGACGCTTGATCTGCTCGACGCCGTGCCCGGGGGTGCGGACGCCGATGCGGCGTACGAGGGCTTCGTCGAATGGGCCGCCGACCGCGGCTTCACGCTGTACCCCGCGCAGGACGAGGCGGTCATCGAGATCGTCTCGGGCGCCCACGTGATCCTGTCGACGCCGACCGGCACGGGCAAGTCGCTCGTCGCGATCGCGGCGCACGCCCACGCGCTGTCGATGGGCGGCCGCACCTACTACACGGCCCCGATCAAGGCGCTCGTGAGCGAGAAGTTCTTCGCGCTCGCCGACATCTTCGGCGCCGCGAACGTCGGCATGGTCACCGGCGACTCTTCGGTCAACCCCGACGCACCCATCGTCTGCTGCACGGCGGAGATCCTGGCGAACCTCGCGCTCCGTCAGGGATCGGATGCCGCGGTCGACCAGGTCGTGATGGACGAGTTCCACTACTACGGCGACCCGGACCGCGGCTGGGCATGGCAGGTGCCGCTCCTGCTGCTGCCGCGTGCCCAGTTCATCCTCATGTCGGCGACGCTCGGCGACGTCACGACGATCGCGGAGGACCTCGAGCGTCGCACCGGCCGCCCCGTCGCACGCATCACGGGCGTCGAGCGGCCCGTGCCGCTGCACTTCTCCTACTCGCGCACACCCGTGCACGAGACGGTCGAAGACCTGCTCCAGACGGGTCAGGCGCCGGTGTACATCGTGCACTTCTCGCAGGCGGCTGCGATGGAGCGGGCTCAGGCGCTGTCGAGCACGCGGATCGCGAGCCGCGAGCAGCGCGACGCCATCGCCGAGGCGATCGGCGGGTTCCGCTTCACGACGGCCTTCGGCCGCACCCTCTCGCGCTATGTCCGCGCCGGAATCGGCGTGCACCACGCGGGCATGCTCCCGCGCTACCGGCGACTCGTCGAGACGCTCGCGCAGCGCGGGCTGCTGCGGGTCATCTGCGGCACCGACACGCTCGGCGTCGGCATCAACGTTCCCATCCGCACGGTCCTCGTGACGGCTCTTGCCAAGTACGACGGACAGCGGATGCGGCAGCTCACCGCCCGCGAGTTCCACCAGGTGGCGGGGCGTGCGGGCCGCGCCGGCTACGACACCGCCGGAACGGTCGTCGTCATGGCTCCCGAGCACGAGATCGAGAACGCGGCGGCCGTCGCCAAGGCGGGCGACGATCCCAAGAAGCTCAAGAAGGTCGTCCGCAAGAAGGCGCCGCAGGGTTTCGTCAACTGGGGCGAGGCATCCTTCGAGCGACTCGTCGCGGCTGAGCCCGAGCCGCTGGTCCCCCAGTTGCAGCTGACGGCGGCGATGCTCATCAACGTCATCGCGCGAGGGGGAGACGTCTTCGCGAACGTCCGCTCGCTCGTGCGCGACAACCACGAGCCGCGCGCCCGGCAGTTCGAGCTGGCCCGTCGCGCGCTCGCGATCTTCCGCACGCTGCTCGCCGCCGACGTCGTGGAGATCGATCGGTTGACCGGCGGCATCCGTCTCACCGTCGACCTGCAGCCCAACTTCGCCCTCAACCAGCCGCTCTCGCCGTTCGCGCTCGCCGCGATCGGCCTCCTCGATCCCGACGAAGCTCCGCCCGAGGGGGCCGCGCCCCAGACCGCCGGCATGCTGGCGCGCCCCGGAGGCGCCGGGACCGGCCATTACGCCCTCGACGTCGTGAGCGTCATCGAGGCGACGCTCGACGATCCGCGGCCGGTGCTGTCGCAGCAGCAGTTCCTCGCGCGAGGTGAGGCGGTGGCCGCCATGAAGCGCGAAGGACTCGACTACGAAGAGCGCATGGAGGCCCTCGAGGAGGTCACCTACCCGAAGCCGCTCGACGAGCTGCTCGCGCAGGCCTTCGAGGTGTTCGCCACAAGTCAGCCCTGGGTGCGCGACTTCGAGCTCTCGCCCAAATCGGTCGTGCGCGACATGTTCGAGCGGGCGCTGTCGTTCGCCGAGTTCATCTCGACGTATCAGCTCGCCCGCAGCGAGGGCCTCGTGCTCCGCTACCTCAGCGACGCCTACCGGGCGATCCGGCAGACCGTGCCCTCCGAGGCCCAGACGGAGTCGCTGCGCGACCTCGTCGCGTGGCTCGGCGAAGTCGTCCGTCAGGTCGATTCGAGCCTGGTCGACGAGTGGGAAGCGCTCATCAATCCGGTCGCGGCGAGCGATGAGCCGGTCGTTCCGCCCGCCCCGCCCTCGGTGCTGACCAACCGCCGCGCATTCATCGTGCTCGTGCGGAACGAGCTCTTCCGTCGTGTGCAGCTCGCGGCGCTGCAGAAGGACGAGGAGCTCGAGGCGCTCGACCCCGACGTCGACTGGCCGGCGGCGCTGGACTCCTACTACGACGAGCACGACGAGCTGCTGACGGGCGGGGCGGCACGCTCGCCGCGACTCGTCGAGATCGATGAGACGCCGGCCGCGGCATCCCGAATCTGGCGTGTCGAGCAGATCCTCGACGACCCGGCGGGCGACCACGACTGGCGCATCCGCGGAGAGGTCGACCTCGACGCCTCCGAAGAGGCCGGCACGGCCGTCGTGCGGATCACCGAGGTCGTACGGCTGTGACCCCGCTCCTCCCCAGAGTCAGCGGGGGAATCGTCTGTCGGCGACGGATGCCTCGGCTGCCGTGGTGTCCGCACTCGCGGTTATCGTGAACAGGTGACTCCCGAACCCGGCTCCTCCTCGTCGTGGGGCGCCGATCCGTACGCCGATCTGGCGTGGAGCCCCGACGACCTCGTGCCGCCCGACGACTTCGAGGCGCCGCCCGACGAGTCCTGGGGGTCCGGCTCGGGCTCGCCGACTCCCGCCCGCGTCGCGCCGCGGGAGCGCGATCTCACGGGAGCCGACCCGCGCGCGATCCTCCACGAGGTCTACGGGTACGACGAGTTCCGCGGCGATCAGGGCGCGATCGTGCAGCACGTCATCGCGGGCGGCGACGCCGTGGTGCTCATGCCGACCGGCGGCGGCAAGAGCGTCACCTATCAGGTGCCCGCGCTCGCCCGGCCCGGCACGGGACTCGTCATCAGCCCGCTCATCGCGCTCATGCACGACCAGGTCGACGCGCTGGTCGCCAACGGCGTCCGCGCGGCTTTCCTCAACTCGACGCAGGGCCCGGCCGAGCGGCAGGCCGTAGAGCAGGCGTACCTCGCGGGCGAGCTCGATCTGCTCTACGTGGCGCCGGAGCGCCTTTCGGGAGCTGCGACGACGTCGCTCCTCCAGCGCGGACGGCTCAGCGTCATCGCGATCGACGAGGCGCACTGCGTGTCCCAGTGGGGGCACGACTTCCGGCCCGATTACCTCGCGCTGGGCGACCTGGCCGAGCGCTTTCCCGGCGTCCCGCGCATGGCCCTCACCGCCACCGCGACGCGCGAGACCCACCGCGAGCTGACCCAGCGTCTGAATCTCCCCGATGCGAAGCACTTCGTCGCGAGCTTCGACCGGCCCAACATCCAGTACCGCATCGAGCCCAAGAACGAGCCCCGCAAGCAGCTCGTCGCGTTCATCCGCGCGTTGCGCGAGGCGATTCCCGACGAGGGCACGGCGGGCATCGTCTACGCCTTGAGCCGAAAGTCCGTCGAGCAGACGGCCGAATACCTGCAGTCGCAGGGCATTGAGGCGCTGCCGTATCACGCGGGGCTCGACTCGGCGGTGCGCGCGCACCATCAGTCGCGATTCCTGCGCGAAGACGACATCGTCATGGTCGCGACCATTGCCTTCGGCATGGGCATCGACAAGCCCGATGTGCGCTTCGTGGCCCACATCGATCTGCCGAAGTCCGTCGAGGGCTATTACCAGGAGACCGGACGCGCCGGCCGCGACGGTGAGCCGGCCGTCGCCTGGATGGCGTACGGTCTCGGCGACGTCGTGCAGCAGCGGCGGCTCATCGACCAGAGCCCGGGCGACCGCACCTTCAAGATGCGCCTCGGTCAGCACCTCGACGCCATGCTCGCGCTCTGCGAGACGGTCTCCTGTCGCCGCCAGAACCTGCTGGGCTACTTCGGCCAGGAGTCCGAGCCGTGTGGCAACTGCGACACGTGCTTGCAGCCGCCCGAGACGTGGGACGGCACGGTCGCCGCGCAGAAGCTCATGTCGACGATCGTGCGGCTGCAGCGCGAGCGTGGGCAGTCGTTCGGCGCCGGTCAGCACATCGACATCCTGCGCGGCAACACGACCGACCGCGTGCGGCAGCAGCGACACGACGACCTTGCGACGTTCGGCATCGGCGCCGACCTGTCCGAGCAGGACTGGCGCGGCGTCGTGCGGCAGCTCCTCGCGCAGCGACTGCTCGTCTCGCAGGGCGAGTACGGCACGCTCGGGCTCGGCGAGGCCGCCAGCGAGGTGTTGCGGGGTGAGCGGCAGGTGCCGCTGCGCCGCGACGTGCTCGGCCGGCGCGGCGGGTCTTCGGGCGTGCGCCGTTCCACCGTCACCGAGACGATCGAGCCGGAAGACCGGGGTCTGTTCGAGGCGCTGCGCGCGTGGCGGGCCGAGACGGCTCGCGCGCAGGGCGTGCCCGCCTACGTCGTCTTCAACGACGCGACGCTGCGGGCGATCGCGGCGGCCCGCCCCGGCTCGCAGGGCGACCTCGAGGGCATCTCGGGCATCGGCTCGAAGAAGCGCGAGACCTACGGCGAGGCCGTCCTCGCGGTCGTCGCCGCCGCCTGACCGGTCCCTGGACGGGGGCCGGGGTTGCTCGCGGGCTCGGCGCGTTTCGTCTCGTCGCTGCGCTCCTCGCTCAACGACCGGAGGGAACGGCGCGCTCCTCGCTCAACGACCGGCGGCAACGCCGCGCTCCTCGCTCAACGACCGGGCGGCAAGGCCGCGCCGCGGCATCCGTCGCCCGTAGGCTGGCGGCAGCGTCGAGGAAGACGGATGGAGGACCCGTGGGTCTCAGCAACATCGAGATCGCCCAGGCCGCAGAGATGCTGCCGATCGTGCAGGTCGCCGAGAGGCTCGGCATTCCCGAGGAGAGTCTCGAGCCCTACGGCCGGCACAAGGCGAAGGTCTCGCTCAGCTATGTCGACTCGCTGAAGGACCGTCCCCGCGGCAAGCTCGTGCTCGTCACAGCCGTCTCGCCGACACCCGCGGGCGAGGGCAAGACCACGACCACGGTGGGCCTCGGCGATGCGCTCACGCGGATCGGCGAGCGGGCGATGGTGTGCCTGCGCGAGCCCGCGCTCGGGCCGGTGTTCGGCATGAAGGGCGGAGCAGCCGGTGGCGGCTACGCCCAGATCGTGCCGATGGAGGACATCAACCTCCACTTCACAGGCGACTTCTCGGCGATCGCTGTCGCCACCAACCTCCTGGCAGCGCTGATCGACAACCACGTGCACCACGGCAATGCGCTCGGAATCGATGTGCGCCGCATCACGTGGCGTCGCGTCCTCGACGTCAACGACCGCGCGCTCCGGGACGTCGTCGTCGGTCTGGGCGGCCCCGGCAACGGCTATCCCCGCGAGTCCGGATTCGACATCGTCGTCGCGAGCGAGGTCATGGCCGTGTTCTGCCTCGCGACCGGCATCGCCGACCTCAATGAGCGCCTGGGCGACATCGTCATCGGCTACACACACGACCGCAGGCCCGTCACGGCCCGCGATCTCGAGGCCCACGGCGCGATGACGGCGATCCTGCGGGACGCCCTCGCGCCCAACCTCGTGCAGACGCTCGAGCACACGCCGGCGTTCGTGCACGGGGGACCGTTCGCCAACATCGCGCACGGCTGCAATTCGGCGATCGCGACGCAGGCCGCGCTCCACCTCGCCGACTACGTCGTGACCGAGGCCGGATTCGGGGCCGACCTCGGGGCCGAGAAGTTCGTCGACATCCTGTGCCGCTCGACCGGGCTCCGTCCCGCGGTGGCCGTCATCGTCGCCACCGTGCGGGCGATGAAATACCACGGCGGCGTCGACGTCGCCGACCTGCCGATCGAGGATGTCGAGGCGCTCGAGCGCGGCACGGTCAATATCGTCCGGCACCTCACGACGGTGCGCGAGACGTGGGGCCTCCCCGCCGTCGTTGCGATCAACCATCGGGCGGAGGACACGGATGCCGAGGTCTCGGCCCTCGTCGCCGCAGTCGAGCGGGCTGGGGCCAGGGCTGTCGTCGCGCGCCACTTCGCCGAGGGTGGGGCAGGCGCCGAGGAGCTCGCCCGCGAGGTCGTCCGTCTCTGCGCCGAGCCCGGCGAGCTGTGCTTCACGTACCGCGACGAGGCGACCCTTTGGGAGAAAATGCGCTCGATCGCGGTGCGCGTGTACGGGGCATCCGACATCACGGCGTCGACCGCCGTCCGCGCTCAGATTCGGCGGCTGCAGGAAGAGGGCTACGGCGGCTATCCGGTGTGCGTCGCAAAGACCCAGTACTCCTTCTCGACCGATCCGAAGCTTCGCGGTGCCCCATCGGGCCACGTCGTCGACATCCGCGAAGTCCGACTGGCGGCCGGCGCGAGGTTCGTCGTCATGATCTGCGGGGACATCATGACGATGCCCGGCCTGCCGGCCGCTCCGGCCGCGAACACGATCGACGTGGACGACGGGGGCCGCATCGTCGGCCTCTTCTGACGCTCCCGGCGAGCGGTTCACGACGACCGCGTGCCGACAATGGAACACCGGACACGGTTCTCCGGTTGAATCGTCGTATGACCCTCTCCGACATCCCGTTCCAGACGATGGAGGGCGAGACGCAGACGCTCGCCGACGACTACGACGGCAAGCTCGTCATGATCGTCAACGTCGCATCGCGCTGCGGGCTCGCGCCGCAGTACGAGACCCTCGAGCGCTTGCAGCGCGAGTACGGCGACCGCGGCTTCCAGGTTCTCGGTTTTCCGAGCAACCAGTTCCTGCAGGAGCTCGGCAGCAACGACGCCATCAAGGAGTACTGCTCGACGACGTACGGCATCTCGTTCCCCGTGCTCGATCGCGTGCGCGTCAACGGACGCCGTGAGCATCCTCTCTATACAGAGCTCAAGAAGGCTCCGGATGCCTCGGGCAAGGCCGGCCGCGTCACGTGGAACTTCGAGAAGTTCCTCGTCACCCCCGACGGCGAGGTGCTGCGGTTCCGTCCGCACACCGAGCCCGACGACCCGGCCGTGATCGAGGCGCTCGAGGCGCATCTGCCGGGCTGAGCGCGAGCTGCCGAGTCAGCCGGGGACGGGCGGATAGGTCCGCACGGACGTGACGCGGAAGCGGTGCGGCAAGGCCGCGGCATCCCGGGTCCCGTCCTGAGGTGGGAACTCGTAGACGTCGAGCATGAGCTGCACGGGATAGTCGAGCGTCTGGTTCACCGTCTTGACCCAGCGGTGGTCGATGAAGAAGCGCAGGCGCTCGGGCGTCCACTCCACGGCGTAGTCGTGCGGCTCGGTGAGGTCGCCCTCGACGCGGATCTTCTCGAAGTCCTCGCGCAGACGCGGGTCGTTCTGCGGCTTCACACCGACCCCCACCCAGCCTCCCGTGTCGTCGAGCTCCGACCCGAAGATCTCGGCGATGCAGATCTCACCGCAGTCGTCCGGATCCTCCTCGAAGCCGATCGGCCACAGGGCGACCATCGCCGCCGGGTGGCGGATCGCGGCGAACCGCGCCTCGATCACCCCGAACTGCGGGAGCCACAGCCGGCGCTCGGGCTGCGCCTCACGAACGGTGAGCCCGCCGCGGAACCGGTGCTGCCCCACGCCGGACCCGGCCGGTCCCGCGAACTGGCCCGTCTGCACGTGCGAGACACGCAGCTCGCCGTCCAGCTCGGGCGCCCACGGCGGCGTGTCGGCGTCGATCCTCAGCTCGAGCCCTGGAGCGCCCACGGTGTAGCGCGCCGCGGCGCGCTCCCGCGACGACCAGTGCGGAGTGTAGAACGGCCACCAGAGCGTCTCGTCGAGCACCCCCTCATCGAAGTGCTCCTCGATGTCGGGGGCGCGGCCGGTGAGGTCGAGCGGCGACATGTCGAGCACCCAGACGTTGAAGGTCAGCTCGCCGTCGCGCCACGGCTGCGTCGCCGATCCGCGGTGCTCGAAGCCCGCTCGCCGGCACAGCGCGTTCGACGGCGCGTTGTCCACGCCCGGATAGGCGACGAGCAGCATCCGGTCGCGGGCATCTCGGACTCCCCGGATGACGAGGCGCAGCGCCGCGCCGGCGACGCCTCTGCCCTGGAACTCGGGCAGGACGCTCCATCCGGTCTCGTAAGCGGGCGCTCGGTCGTGCTCGACCGGCCACCAGCCGATCCCGCCGGCAGGCTCCCCGTCGACCTCGATGCGGAACATGCGCGCAGTTCCCGCCTGCCAGGAGAGCAGGTAGCGCTCGTGCCGGGCGGCGAGCTCGTCGGGGGTCTCGGGCCGGCCGAGGTGGACGGTCATCTCGGGGGCGTTGAGGTGCTCGAGGAGCGGCAGGTCGCCCGCGGCCCACGGCTCGATGGTCACTGTCATCCGCGACCGCCCGGCTCGATGATCCAGACGTCGACTTCGATATCGCCGTCGTCGGAGGGGAACACGCCGCGTCCTCGGAGCTCGAAACCGACACGACGGCACAGGGCGCTCGAGGCCGCGTTGCCGATGTCGGAGTAGCCGACGACCGGACGCCCCATTGCCGCGAGCGCCAGATCCACTACGCGCCCGAGCGCTTCGGTCGCGACCCCTCGCCCCTGCCACGCCGGCTCGACGGCGCAGCCGATCTCGCACACCGGCGCACCCTCATGCTCCTCGGTCCACCACCCGGCGTAGCCGACTGCGTCGCCCCCGACCTCGACGCGGAACATCCCGCCCTCCCCGGATTCCGCGAACGCCAGGTACTCGGCGTGCCGCTGGGCGAGCTCGTCGGCGGATTCCGGGCCGCCGAGGAAGAGCGTCATGGCCGGGGTGTTCGCGCGTTCGAGCACCGCGAGGTCGGCATCGGTCCACGGCACGAGCGTCACGGTTCGGGATGCCTCGACCTCGGCTGTCACGCGGCGAGTCTAGGCGCGGCATCCGTCGCCCGTCACTCCCCGGCCGCCGTTGCGAACCGGCGGCTGTCGGGACCGCACAACGCGGAGGGAACACGTCCCGCGACCGTTTTGTGAGGTTTCCTCAAGCGAGTTGGGTGGGTGTTGTGGGAGTCCTACGGTCGGAGGTGACTTTCCCGTTCGTCCATCGAGAGGTGAAACATGGCCGACGCCGCCGTCCGTCCCAAGAAGCCCGCCACGAACAAGCGCACCCCCGCCGGGGGCGCACCGACCGCGCCGCACTCTGCCGCCGAGGCATCCGAGCCCCGGATCGACGTCGCGCACGTCACCGACATGCTCCTCGGAACCTGGGCCGACACGCGCCGCGAAGCGCGCGAGATGATCAAGGACCCGGCCTTCTGGCGCGTCGAGGGGCAGCCCATGCCCGAGCACCGCGAGCGGGTGCTCGCGCAGCTGCACGCGCTGGTGGATGCCGGGGGCTCGCGCCGCGCGTTCCCCGAGGAGTACGGGGGCAAGAACGACAACGGCGCCAACCTCGCGGGCTTCCAAGAGCTCGTGCTCGCGGACCCGAGCCTGCAGATCAAGTCGGGCGTGCAGTGGGGACTCTTCGGCTCGGCGATCTACCAGCTCGGCACGAAGGAGCACCACGACAAGTGGCTCGCGGGCGTGATGAACCTCGACATCCCCGGCGCGTTCGCGATGACCGAGACGGGTCACGGCTCCGACGTCGCCGCGATCGGCACGACGGCGACGTACGACCCCGAGACCGAGGAGTTCGTCATCCACACGCCGTTCCGCGGCGCCTGGAAGGACTACCTCGGCAACGCCGCGCTGCACGGCAAGGCGGCGACGGTCTTCGCGCAGCTCATCACGGGCGGCGTCAACTACGGCGTGCACTGCTTCTTCGTGCCGCTGCGCGACGACGAGGGCGAGTTCCTGCCGGGCATCGGCGGGGAGGACGACGGCGTCAAGGGCGGCCTGAACGGCATCGACAACGGCCGCCTGCACTTCGACCACGTGCGCGTCCCGCGGACCAACCTGCTGAACCGCTACGGCGACGTCGCTCCCGACGGCACCTACAGCTCCGACATCCCCACGCCCGGCCGCCGCTTCTTCACGATGCTCGGCGCGCTCGTGCAGGGACGCGTCTCGCTCGACGGCGCGGCCACGACGGGCACCGCGCTCGCCGAGTACATCGCCGTCACGTACGCCAACCAGCGCCGCCAGTTCGACTCGGGCTCCGGCACGCCCGAGGTCGTGCTGCTCGACTACGGCAAGCACCAGCGCCGCCTGCTCCCGCGCGTCGCGCAGACGTACGCGCAGTTCTTCGCGCACGACGAGCTGCTCAAGAAGTTCGACGGGGTCTTCAGCGGTGAGCACGACACGTCGGAGGAGCGCGAAGACCTCGAGACGCTCGCGGCGGCCCTCAAGCCGCTGTCGACCTGGAACGCGCTCGACACCATCCAGGAGTGCCGCGAGGCGTGCGGCGGCTCGGGCTTCCTCGCCGAGAACCGCCTCGTCGGGCTGCATCAGGACCTCGACGTCTACGTCACGTTCGAGGGCGACAACAACGTGCTGCTGCAGCTCGTGGGCAAGCGGCTCCTGTCGGACTACGCCAAGCAGTTCAAGGGGAAGGATGCCGCGGCCCTCGCCCGCATCGCGGTAGGCCACACGGCGGGCAAGGTGTTCCACGGCGCGGGTCTGCGTCAGCTCGGCCAGTCGGTGGCGGACTTCGGCTCGACCGCGCGCTCGGTCGAGCTCGGCCTCCGCGCCGACCAGCAGAACGAGCTGCTCTCGGGCCGCGTCCAGCAGATGATCGCCGACATCGCCGGTCGGCTGCGCTCGGCATCCAAGCTCCCGCGCGAGGAGGCGGCGGCGCTCTTCAACGCGAACCAGACCGAGCTCATCGAGGCGGCGCGCGCGCACGCCGAGCTGCTGCAGTGGGAGGCCTTCACGGATGCCGTGAACGCCGTCTCGGACCCCGGCACCAAGCAGGTGCTCACGTGGCTTCGGGACCTCTTCGGCCTGAGCCTCATCGAGAAGCACCTCGCGTGGTACCTCATCCACGGCCGGCTCTCCGCGCAGCGCGCGGGCGCCGTCTCGCTGTACTTCGACCGGCTGTGCACGCGGCTCCGGCCGCACGCGCAGGACCTCGTCGATGCGTTCGGGTTCGCGCCCGAGCACGTCCGCGCGCCCATCGCGTCGGGCGCCGAGCTCGAGCGGCAGAAGGAGGCGGCCGCGTACTATGCCGGGCTCGCGGCATCCGGCACCGCGCCCGTCTCCGAGAAGTCGCTGAAGAAGTAGGGTCGTCGCTCTCGGGAGCGCCCCGAGCCGGCCGAGCGCCGGTTCGGGGCGTTCTTCGTCCGCGACTCGCCGCGGGCCTCGGCGTGTCGTCGGTCGAATCCGCCCCGAAGTGCGGGCGTCGGGATGTCGCGCGCCCGCTCTAGGCTGAGCGCGTGAACCCCGCGCTGCGCACCGGCCCCGACGGCGTCGTGCGGTGTGCGTGGGTCGGCGACGATCCCGAGTACCGCCGGTACCACGACGAGGAGTGGGGCAGGCCGCTGCACGGCGACCGCGCGCTCTTCGAGAAGCTGAGCCTCGAGGGCTTCCAAGCCGGGCTCTCGTGGATCACGATCCTGCGCAAGCGACCACGGTTCCGCGAAGTCTTCGCCGGCTTCGATCCCGAGGTCGTCGCGCAGTTCGACGACGCCGACGTGGAGCGGCTCATGGCCGACGCGGGCATCATCCGCAATCGCGCGAAGATCCTCGCCACGATCGCGAACGCCCGGCTCGTGACCGAGATGCGCGACGGCGAGCTCGATGAGCTGCTGTGGTCGTTCGCTGCCTCAGGCGGGCGGCCGCGACCGCAGAGCTTCGCCGACGTGCCCGCGACGACGGCCGAGTCGGATGCTGCATCCAAGGCCCTGCGCAAGCGCGGCTTCCGGTTCGTCGGTTCGACGACGATGTACGCGCTCATGCAGTCGGCGGGCATGGTCGACGATCACGTCGAGGGGTGCTGGCGCGCCGAGTGACGAAGCGGTGCGCGGTCGCGGCACCCGGATCGCGAACCTCAACGGTCACCCGTTCGTAACAGAACGGTGCATCGCGACTGATAGCTTCGGCGCAGCGAGCATCACAGCTATCGGGCGGGGCTGCCTTTCGGACCGCCTGGGGTTGTTCCGGAGAGCCCCTCGCCGCGTTCCATTCACCCGAGTTCAATGAGGGGGCAACTCGTGAAACACAACCATGCGCGTGCGACGGGCCTTGCGTCGGCTGCGGTCGTCGTCGGGCTCGTCACGGCTCTAGGAGCAGGATCGGCGGCGTACGCCGCCGACGAGCCCATCGTCGGCCAGGGGCACGTGACGCTGGACTTCAGCGTCACGCCGGGATCGGTCACGGTCCAGGTGTGGACCAAGAACCTGTCGGAGGTGGAAGCCTGGGGAAGGGCCGTCGTAGTCGACGTCGACGGCACCCCTTATCCGTTCGGCGCGCGGCACTTCGCGCCCGGCGAGGAGTACGTGTACAGCAAGACGCTCGCGGACTACACGTGCGCCGACCTGGGCAACGCGTCGGCCGTCGCGTTCGGGTTCGGCACCGAGAGCGGGACGGCGCCGGACTGGACGTCGGGCATCGTGAGGTATCCCGACGCACGGATCACCGTGATCGGGTGCGACACCGTCTCCCCCGCTCCCACCGACCGCGGCGACCCGGGGACGACCCCCACGCCGACGGACGGCACGACGCCGACGACGCCGGCCGCGTCGACACCTTCGACGTCGGCTGCGGCGGTGACCACGCCCACGGGGCGGAACAGCCTCCCCGCGGCCAAGACCGACGGCGCGCTCCACGCGGAGCGGCCGGGCCCCTCACCGCTGTTCGGGCTGCTCGTGACGGCCGGTGTCATCGCGGCTGCCGCGGTGGGCCGGACGGTCGCAGGAGCGTTCCGGCGCCGATGAGTCCCATCGCGGCGCGCGCCCGCACGGCGGGCCTCGTCGCGGCGATCGCGCTCTGCCTCGTCCTGCCCGGGTGTGCGACACCCGGGCGGGACGAGGCATCCTGGATCGTCCACACCCCGATCGCAACGCCGGCGGCGCCCGCGAGCGCCACCCCGGCTGCGGCGAACGGCGTGATCGAGGATGTGCCCGTGGCCGCGCCGATGCACCTGTCGTTCCCGGCCGCAGGCATCGACGGCGACATCGAGGAGTACACGGCAGCGGATGCCGCGGCCGCCGGCGGCATCGATCCCGCGACGCTCGACACCATCTCGTGGTACTCCGGCGTGCCCGACCCGATGCCCGGGTCGGACGCCCGGAACACCGTGTACATCTTCGGTCACTCGTGGGTCGAGCCCGCCGTCTTCAACGGCCTGAAGGACGTGCAGCGCGGTGATGAGGCGACGGTCACGACCGCGGCCGGCGAGCTCGTCTACAAGGTGGTCGACACGCTCACCCTGGCGAAGGGCGACTTCAGCGACGACCCGGCAGTGGCCGCCGTCGTCCCGGGGCGACTCGCGCTCGTGACGTGCTCGCGGCCGGACGGGTGGGACCCGAATGCCCATGCGCCCGACAACACGGTCGTCTTCCTGCACCTCGTCGCTGCGCGCGCGGCGGACTGAGGACACGCCCTGTCCTCGGCGTGCGGCAGACTGGCGGAGGTTCAGCCGGCCGAGGAGGGCACATGGCACAGGGGCAGCAGCCGCAGGCGACGCACATCGCCGACTCGCACGAGGTGATCCGGGTCGTGGGGGCCCGTGAGAACAACCTCAAGAACGTCAGCGTCGAGATCCCGAAGAGGCGGCTCACGGTCTTCACCGGCGTGAGCGGCTCGGGCAAGTCCTCGCTCGTCTTCGCGACGATCGCGAACGAGTCGCAGCGGCTCATCAACGAGACCTACCCGACGTTCGTGCAGCAGTTCATGGGACAGCTCAACCGCCCCGAGGTGGACGCGCTCGAGAACGTGAGCCCAGCGATCATCGTCGACCAAGAGCGCATGGGCGCCAACGCCCGCTCGACGGTCGGCACCGCGACCGACGCGCACGCGATGCTCCGCCTGCTCTTCAGCCGCATCGGGCAGCCCCATGTCGGCTCGCCGCAGGCGTTCTCGTTCAACATCCCGTCCGTGTCCGGCGCCGGCGCCGTCACGTTCGAGAAGGGCGGAAAGAAGGTCAAGGAGCGCCGCTCGTTCGAGATCACGGGCGGCATGTGCCCGCGATGCGAGGGCCTCGGCGAGGTGAGCGACATCGACCTCGACGAGCTGTACGACAGCGAGAAGTCCATCGCCGAGGGCGCGCTCACGATCCCCGGGTACAGCGTCGACGGCTGGATGGTGCGGCAGTTCGCCGAGTCGGGGTTCATCGATCCCGACAAGAAGATCAAGGACTTCACCGAGCAGGAGCTCGCCGACTTCCTCTACAAGGAGCCGACGAAGGTGAAGATCCAGGGGATCAACATGACCTACGAGGGGCTCGTGCCCAAGCTCACGAAGTCGATGCTGCAGAAGGACCGCGACTCCTTGCAGGCCCACGTCCGCACCTTCGTCGACCGCGCCGTCAAGTTCACCGCGTGCCCCGATTGCGGGGGCACGCGACTCAACGAAGGCGCGCGGTCGTCGAAGATCCGGGGGATCAGCATCGCGGATGCCGCGGCCATGCAGATCACCGATCTCGCGGCGTGGCTCGACACGGTCGACGATCCCGCGGTCGCACCCCTCATGGCGGGCCTGCGCGAGACCATCGCCTCGTTCATCGACATCGGTCTCGGCTACCTGTCGCTCGACCGCGCCTCCGGCACCCTGTCGGGCGGCGAATCCCAGCGCACCAAGATGATCCGGCACCTGGGGTCGGCCCTCACCGACATCAGCTACGTCTTCGACGAGCCGACCGCGGGTCTTCACCCGCACGACATCGAGCGGATGAACCGGCTACTGCAGCAGCTGCGCGACAAGGGGAACACGGTGCTGGTCGTGGAGCACAAGCCCGAGGTCATCGAGATCGCCGACCACATCGTCGACCTCGGGCCGGGTGCGGGTCGCGCCGGTGGCGAGGTCCAGTACGAGGGGGATGTCGCGGGCCTCCGCTCGTCGGGAACGATCACCGGACGGCACCTCGACGATCGCGCCCGCCTGAAGGATTCCACGCGCTCGGCCAAGGGGTCGCTCGAGATCCGCGGTGCAAAGCAGCACAACCTGCAGAACGTGGACGTCGACATCCCGCTCGGCATCCTGACCGTCGTCACCGGCGTCGCAGGGTCGGGCAAGTCGTCGCTCATCCACGGCAACGTGCCCAAGTTCGACGACGTCGTCGTGGTCGACCAGTCGCCGATCAAGGGCAACCGCCGGTCGAGCCCGGCTACCTACACGGGGATCCTCGACACCGTGCGGTCCGCCTTCGCGAAGGCGAACGGCGTCAAGCCGGCGCTCTTCAGCGCGAACTCCGAGGGCGCCTGTCCCGCGTGCCGAGGACTCGGCGTCATCATCACGAACCTCGGCTTCACCCAGACGGTCGAGACGCTGTGCGAGCTGTGCGAGGGATCGGGGTTCAGCGACGAGGTGCTCGAATATCGCCTCGACGGCAAGAACATCGCCGAGGTGCTCGCGATGTCGGCGGCTGAGGCGGCCGAGTTCTTCGGCAAGGGCCCCGCGCACACGATCCTGTTGCGGATGATCGACGTCGGTCTCGGGTACATCACCCTCGGACAGGCGCTCAACACCCTGTCAGGCGGAGAGCGCCAGCGCCTCAAGCTCGCGATCTCGATGGCGAAGAAGGGTGCGATCTACGTTCTCGACGAGCCGACGACGGGCCTGCACCTCGCCGACGTCGACAACATGCTCGCGATGCTCGACCGCCTGGTCGATGCGGGCAACAGCGTCATCGTGATCGAGCACCACCAGGCCGTCATGGCCCATGCCGACTGGATCATCGATCTGGGTCCGGGGGCGGGGCACGACGGCGGGAGGATCGTCTTCGAGGGCACGCCGGCCGAGCTGGTCGCGCGGGGCGAGACGCTGACGGCGACCCACCTCAAGGCCTACGTCGCCGGCTGAGGGTTTCGCGGGGTTGCGTTCGACCCTTCGACAAGCTCAGGGACCGGGGGCGTGGGCCGGGCGGGCGCTGCGACCGGGCCGGGCGGGCGCTGCGACCGGCCGGGCGGGCGCTGCGACCGGGCCGGCTGGGGTCAGGGGAGGGCGTCGTAGAGGTGGGGGGCGCCGTGGCGCAGCACCTTCACGACGACGCCGCGGCGGGCGAGCTCGGCGATCGTGCGGGTCTCTTCGTCGGTGTCGCGGCCGAGCGCGTGGACGTCGGTCACGACGAGCACATCGCCGCGGGTCAGCCGGCCGAAGAGCCGGACGAGCCGCTCCTCCCACGACTCGAGCGTCTCGGGCGCGGGGTGGCGGAAGCCCTCGATCGGCACGCCGAAGCGCGTCAGCTCGTCGCGCTGCTCGACCACCGAGGGCATGTCGTCGCGGGCGACGACCAGGCCGACGAGCCGGGAGCCGGCGGGCCGGGCGAGCCACCAGTCGCGATCGCGCTGCAGCTCGGTGAAGCACTCGGGGCACTCCGCCGCGTGGTGGATGTGCAGCGGCGCCGTCTCGGCGCGCGGGGCTGAGGCATCCGTCGTCTCGAAAAGCTCCGTCATGGCGCACCTCCGCCTCCATTGTGCCCTGCGGCGGCGTCCTTCAGGTACGCAGAAGCTGATCAGTCCACGTCGTCGAGGCGCAGCTCGAGGCTCAGCTGGTCGGCGTCGAGCTCGGCCAGCGCGTGCCGCAGCACCGCCGTGCTGTAGAGACCGCCCGACGACAGCTCGGTGAGCCTCCGGCGCATGACCTCGATCATCGCGAGCCGCAGCTCGAGCACCTCCTGCATCGCGGCGGACTCGTCGTCGTCGGGAGGCTCGATGAGCCGCGAGCCGACCCGATCGACGAGCTCGGCGGGGAACTCCGAGCCGTCGCGCTTCGCCAGCTCGGGATCGGAGAGAGCGGACGCCGCCGCCTGCCGCAGCTCGTCGTCGAGGCGCACCTGCTCGGCCCGGCTGACGGTGTCGGCCGCCGAGTCGTCGATGCGCAGCATCCGCACAACCCACGGAAGCGTGAGCCCCTGGAACATGAGGCTCCCGACCGCGACGAGGAAGGCCACGAACACGAGGAGCGGGCGGTCCGCCGTCTCGCGCGGGAGGGTCTGCGCCGCGGCGAGGGTCACCACTCCTCGCATGCCGGCCCACACGATGACCGTGCCGTGCTTCCACCCCAGCGGCGACGCCTGGTAGTAGTCGAGGTCGGCCAGCAGGCGTCCGACGCGAGCCCGTCCGGCCGCGACCCGTCGGTCGCGCTGCTCCGGGGCGGCGCGCAGCCACCATCCGCGCGCGGCCTCGCCCGGCCGACCCTCCGGGACGGGCGGGTCTTCCGGATGAGCGGCGAGCGCGTCGAGGCGATCGTTGAAGGCCTCCACTCGATCCCGGTTCGCCAGCTTGCGCCGGGCGCGGCGACTCTGCAGCCAGACGAGAAGCGACACGTAGCCGGCGCGCACGACCATGATGATCGCGAAGGCCGAGAGAGCGAGCCACGCCGCGTGCCCGATGCCCTGGTCGTCGGCGAGGTTCTGCTCGAGCAGCTCCTTGAGCTCGAGACCCATGATCAGGAACACGCCGCCCTCGAGCACGAGCTCGATCGTGCGCCAATTGAGGGCGTCCGACATGCGCTGCTCGGGCGTGAACCAGCGTGCCGAGCCCTGTCCCGTCACGATTCCCGCGACGACCGCCGCCACAAGACCTGAGCCCTCGAGCTGCTCGGTCGGGAGGTAGGCGATGAAGGGCACGACGATCCCGATCGCCGTGTTGGCCGCCGAGTTGTGGATGAGGTGGCGCACGCGCAGGTTGATCCAGCCGACGATCGCGCCGATCACGACCGCGATGACGACGCCCCAGACGAAAGCCCCGAGGATGCCGCCCTCGGGGACGCTTCCGGTGACGGCGATCGCGACGGCGACGCGCAGGATCACGAGCGATGTCGCGTCGTTGAGGAGGCTCTCGCCCTCGAGCAGCGTCACGACGCGCCGCGAGATGCCGAGCCTGCGCACGATGGCCGTCGCGACGGCATCCGTGGGGCTCAGGATCGCGCCGAGCGCGAGCGCGAGGAAGAGGCCGAGGCCCGGGACCACGGCGTTGAAGAAGAGGGCGAGCGCGATCGAGCTCACGAGCACGAGGAGCACCGAGAGGCCGGCGACGGCGCCGAAGTCCCGCCGGAACTCGATCGCGGGCAGCTGGACGGCGGCGGAGTAGAGGAGCGGCGGCAGGATCCCCACGAGGATGATGTCGGGGTTGATGTCGACGCCCGGCACGAACGGCAGGAGGCTCACGCCGATCCCGATCGCGACGAGCAGGAGGGGACCGGCGACCTTCACCCGGGGAGCCACGGCGGTCGTCACCGCGATGGCGAGGACCGCGACGATCGCCAGGACGAGGGCTTCCATCGCCTAGAGGATGCCCAGCTCGCGGACGGCGTCGCGCTCCGCGACGAGCTCGGACACGGATGCCTCGAACCGCGCGCGCGACCGATCGTCGAGGTCGAGGCCCTCGACGACCCGGTAGCCCGAGCCGTCGGAGCTGACGGGGAAGGAGCAGACGAGACCCTCGGGCACGCCGTACTCGCCCTGCGAGACGACCGCGGCCGACGTCCAGGCGGTGCCGGCCTGTTCGTCGCGGACGTGCTCGATCGCCGCGTTCGCGGCCGAGGCGACCGACGATGAGCCGCGGACGTCGATGATCTCGGCCCCGCGCTTGGCGACCCGCGGGATGAAGCTGTCGTCGAGCCACGCCATCGCCCGTTCCTTGTCGCCGAGCCGCTCCGTGAGCGCGTCGACGACGGGCACACCCCGGACTGTCGCGTGCGACACGTCGGGGAACTGGGTGGCCGAGTGGTTGCCCCAGATCGCGACGCCGTCGATCTCGTCGGGGCGGACGTCGAGCGCCTCGGTCAGCTGGCCGACGGCGCGGTTGTGGTCGAGCCGCGTGAGCGCCGTGAAGCGATCGGCCGGCACGTCGCCCGCCGCCGTGGCGGCGAGAAGCGCATTGGTGTTGGCGGGGTTGCCCACGACGACGATCCGTACATCGGATGCCGCGCCCGCGCCGATCGCCTCGCCCTGAGGCCCGAAGATGCCGGCGTTGGCGGCGAGCAGGTCGGCCCGCTCCATGCCGGGCCCGCGAGGGCGTGCGCCCACGAGCATCCCGATGCTGCAGCCCTCGAAGGCCGTGCGGGCGTTGTCGGTGACCTCGACGTCGTGAAGAAGAGGGAAGGCGCAGTCCTGCAGCTCGAGCGCCGCACCCTCGGCGGCGCGCATGCCCTGCGGGATCTCGAGGAGTCGCAGGCGCACGGGTCGATCGGGGCCGAGCATGTCGCCTGCGGCGATCCGGAACAGCAGCGCGTAGCCGATCTGACCGCCAGCACCCGTGATCGTCACGGTCGTGGAAGAGGTCGCCATGACCCTGAGCCTATTCCCGGGTCCGAGCGCAAGGGGGGCGGGATTTCGCGTGCTCCGCGACGGGTCGGGGTACCGTGAGGCCATGACGTTCAACGACAACGCCCGGGTCGGAGGCAATACGGCGAGGCGCCGCGGCGCGGGCGTGGCCGTTGCCGGCGGCGGCGTCGCCGGTCTCGGTGCGCTCGCCGTTCTCCTCTTCAGCCTCTTCACCGGCACCGACGTCTCGGGGATCGTCGGACCCCTGACCGGAGGCGGCGGCAGCGGGCAGGAGAGCGAGGTCGCCAACTGCCAGACCGGCGCCGACGCGAACGCGCGCGACGACTGCAGGCTGGCCGCGGCATCCCTCAATCTCGATCAGTACTGGTCGGAGAACATCCAGGGCTACCGCCAGCCGCAGCTCATCATCGTCGACCAGCAGACCTCGACGGCCTGCGGCACGGCATCGAACGCCACGGGGCCGTTCTACTGCCCGCCCGAAGAGACGGTGTACGTCGACCCCACGTTCTTCGCCATCCTCCGCGAGCAGTTCGACGCGACGGCCGGACCCCTCGCCCAGCTCTACGTTCTCGCGCACGAGTACGGGCACCACGTCCAGAACATCGGCGGGATCATGGAGCAGCATCCCGACAACGGCACGGGACCCGACAGCAACGGCGTGCGGACCGAGCTGCAGGCCGACTGCCTCGCGGGCGCGTGGATCGCGCATGCCGGCGATCAGGTCGACGAGAACGGCACGCCCTTCCTTCAGAAGCCGACGCCCGACCAGGTGCGCGATGCCATCAACGCTGCACAGGCCGTGGGCGACGATCACATCCAGAAGGAGTCCGGCGCTCCGGTGAACCCCGAGTCGTGGACGCACGGGTCGAGCGAGCAGCGCGAACGCTGGTTCGAGACCGGCTTCCAGAACGGCTACCAGGCCTGCGACACGTTCTCCGTGTCGGGAAGCCAGCTATGAGCCCACCCCCGCAGCTCGACGACATCCTCTACCCCCGCATCAAGCCGTACGAGCGGGGGCAGTTGATCGTGGGCGACGGGCAGCGCGTCTACTGGGAGCAGAGCGGCAACCCCGAGGGCAAGCCCGTCGTCTTCCTCCACGGCGGTCCGGGGGGCGGCACCTCGCCCTGGCACCGGCGCTTCTTCGATCCGGAGAGATACCGCATCGTGCTGCTCGATCAGCGCGGCTGCGGCCGCAGCACGCCCCATGCGAGCGACCCCCGGGCCGACCTCCGCTTCAACACGACGTGGCACCTTGTCGCCGACATCGAGCTGCTCCGCCGCAACCTCGGCATCGACCGGTGGCAGGTCTTCGGCGGCTCGTGGGGGAGCGCGCTGGCCCTCGCCTACGCACAGGCCCACCCGTCGTCGGTGACCGAGATCGTCCTGCGGGGGATCTTCACGCTCCGCCGCATGGAGCTCGAGTGGTTCTACGAGGGCGGGGCCTCGGTCGTCTTCCCCGACCTCTGGGAGGACTTCATCGCGCCGATCCCCGTGCTGGAGCGGTCGCGGATGATCGAGGCGTACGCGCGCCGGCTCGCCGACCCCGATCCCGCGGTGCATCAGCCGGCAGGCCTCGCCTGGACGCGCTGGGAGGCCGCTACGTTGACGCTCCTCCCCGACCCGGACCTCGTCTCGACGATGACCGACCCCGCGAAGGCCGTCGCCTTCGCCCGCATCGAGAACCACTACTTCCTGCACGGCGGCTGGTTCGAAGAGGGCCAGCTCATCGCGGGGGTAGACGCCATTCGCGACATCCCGGCGGTCATCGTGCAGGGCCGCTACGACGTGTGCACGCCGCCCATGACGGCGTGGGACCTGCACCGCGCCTGGCCGGAGGCCCAGTTCGTGATGGTTCCTGATGCCGGTCACGCGGCGTCGGAGCCTGGTATCGCGCGGGCGCTGCGCGCCGCGACCGACCGCTTCGCCGCCTGAGCCGGGCGACTCCGTCGGTTCGGGGCGTCACCGTCTCGGCCGTGCCCGGACCCTCAGCGGCCGGGATCCGATGAGGAGCTGTTGCCCGCGATGATCGCCACGGCGCGCGCCAGCTCGTCGCCACTCGGCAGCGCGTCGGGGTTCATGAGCCAGAGCATTCCGAGACTCTGCACGAGCACGAAGTCCAGCTTCGCGACGGCCGCGATCTCGTCCTCGGTCAGCTCGGGACGGGCAGCGCGGAGCTCCTCGGCGATCCCGAGGTAGCCCTGGTCCGCGGCATCCGCCATGGCCGGACTGGCCTCCGGCGCGCGCAGCATCCGGACGGTGTTCTCCATGCTCGCGAGCAGCGCTTCGCGATTCGCCGCGAACACCTCGGGCATGCAGTTCCACAGGGCGGCGAACCCGTCGCGGAGGGGGAGGGATGCCGTGTCGCGCACGATGGCCTCCATCGCATCGCCGATGTCGGTGCCCAGCGATTCCATGAGCGCCGCAGTGATGAGCTCGTCCTTGGATCCGAAGTGGTAGCCGATCGCGGCGAGGCTCACGCCTGCGGCAGTCGCGATCTCGCGCGCGGTCGCTTTGGCCACTCCGCGCTCGAGGATCACCTGGCGTGCGCCGGCGAGAAGATCTTCGCGATTGCCCATGACCGCATCTTATCTCGCCGTCTCAGACATACGTCCTAGACAAACGTCTCAGGCCCTGTTAGACATATGTCTTACACAAACGTCTGACAGGAGATGACGATGACCACGATCGACCGCGCACCACACGTCTTGATCTCGGGCGCCGGGATCGCGGGACTCGCGCTTGCCCTGCAGCTCGTCCGTTCCGGCATCCGCACGACCGTCGTGGAGCGCGCGGAGTCTTCGCGACCCGGCGGACAGGCCGTCGATCTGCGAGGTGCGAGCCGCGAGGTCGCCGAGCGCATGGGGCTCATGCCCGGCATCGAGCTGCACCGCGTCCACGAGGAGGGACTGGCGTACGTCGACGGCAAGGGCCGGATTTTCGGCCGGATGTCGATGGCCGACTTCGACGGCGAGGGCGCCGTCGCCGAGATCGAGATCGCGCGCGGAGACCTCGCCCGCGTGCTGCTCGACGAGCTCCTCGCCGTGAGCGGCGAGCAGCCCGGGATTCTCGACCTGCGGTTCGGCGACCGCATCACCCGGATCGTGCAGGCTCCCGGCGGCGCCGAGGTGGCGTTCGAGCACGGGGCGCCGGCGAGCTTCGACCTCGTGGTCGGCGCTGACGGCGTCCATTCGGCGACGCGGCGCCTCGCATTCGGGCCGGAGGAGCGGTATGCGACGCCGCTCGGCGGGTACATGGCCTTCTTCACCCTTCGCACGCCCGAAGACATCGAGCCCGACTGGTTCGCCATGCGATTCACTCCGGGTGCGACCTTCGGCATCCGTCCCGACCGCGATCCGTCGACGTCGAAGGCGATCCTGACGTTCCGCATGGACTCCGACCCCGCGCTGCGGGGCGACCGGCGCGCCCAGGAGGCGCTGATCCGGGAGCGCCTGGCGGGGGCGGGATGGCACGCCCCGACCATCGTCGACGCGGTGGGCGGGGCATCCGATCTGTACTTCGACGAGCTCGTGCGGATCGACATGCCCGAAGTCGTCAACGGACGGGTCGTGCTCATCGGCGATGCCGCTTCGTGCGGGTCGCCGCTCACGGGGCAGGGGACGGCCGTCGCGCTCATCGGGGCGTACCTGCTCGCAGCGTGCCTGACGGCACAGCCGGACGACGTCGACCGTGCCCTGGAGCGCTACTCCCGCCAGATCGCACCCTTCTCCGAGCAGGGCAAGCAGATTCCGGGCGGAGGCATCGCGCGGATGGTGCCGGGCAGCCGCGTCGAGGCTCTCCTGCTCCGGTCGGTGACCGGCATCATGCTGTCGCGCCCGCTGCGCCCGCTCGTGCGCCGGATGTTCGCGGCGGGGAGCGCACCGCTCCCGCTGCCGGAGGCGCAGACCGAACCGGTCGGCTGAGCCCGCGTTCAGCGCTCCCGCAGGATGTCTGCCGCGCGCTCGCCGATGACGATCGCGGGGGCGTTCGTGTGGCCCCGGATGATGGTCGGGATGACGGATGCGTCGGCCACCCGCAGGCCGTCGACACCGCGCACGCGCAGCTCGGGATCGACGACCGAGTCGACATCCGTACCCATCCGGGCGGTGCCGACCGGGTGGTAGAGCGTGTGCGAGTAGCGGCGCAGCGAGAGCTCGGCCCGCTCCTCGGGCGTCATCCGCTCGCCGCCCTCCGGCTGCACCCAGGCGCCGGTCGTCACTGACCGGAGGGCATCGGTCGCGATGAGCCGCTCGCACTCGGCGAGGCCGGCGAGCATCGTCGCGCGGTCGATGCCGTCGGGGTCGGTGAGGTAGCCCGGGTCGATGAGGGGCTTCGCCGTGGGGTCGGCCGACCTGAGGCGGATCGTCCCCCGGCTCTGCGGCCGCAGCAGGATCGCCCCGACCGTGATGCCTTCGGCAGGGAGCGGCACGAGCCCTTCGCCGACGTATGGGGCAGGCGCGAAGATGATCTCGATATCGGGCAGGCCGGGGGCCATGCCCGCGCGGTCCGCGACCTCGGTGCGGACGAACCCGTACGCCTCGCCGACGTTGGAGGTCAGCATCCCCTTGCGCGTCGCAAGATAGCGCCCGAGCTCGGCGACCCGCTCGGCGGTGAACAGCGTTCCGCCCTGGGCGGCGGGTGCGAGCCCGGCCACGAGGTGGTCCTGCAGATTCGCCCCGACGCCGGGGCTGTGCACGACGACCGGGATGCCGTGGTCTGCGAGGTGGTCCGCGGGTCCGATGCCGCTCAGCATGAGGAGCTGCGGCGTGTTCACGGCGCCGCCCGCGAGGACGACCTCGCGCGCGGCCGTCGCCCTGCGCGGGATCCCGTCGATCTCGACGTAGACGCCGGTTGCACGCGGAGTGGCGGTCGTGCGGTCGAAGATCACCGAGCGCACGAGCGCGTTCGTCACGATCCGGAGGTTGGGACGCTTCGCCGAGGGGCGCAGATACCCGTCCGCCGTCGACGCGCGAGCCCCGCGGCGCTGCGACACCATCGTCTGCGCGAATCCCTGGCCCGCCGGCAGGTTCGGAGGAGTGATGGGATGCCCCAGCTCGGCCGCAGCATCGAGGAAGACCTGCGTCTGCGGCCGCGGGTCGCGCTGATGCTCGACCGATTGCGGGCCGTCGACCCCCTGGGACTCGTCGGCGGGGTCGCTCGTGCGCTCGACACGCCGGAAGTAGGGCACGAGCGCGTCCCACGACCAGGACAGGCCCGCGGCATCCGCCCACTCGTCGTAGTCCGCCGCGAAACCCCGGATCCACATCATCGCGTTGAGCGACGACGACCCGCCCAGGGTCTTCCCCCGAGGCCAGTAGATCGTGCGGTTCTCGAGCTCGGCCTGCGGGACGGTGTCGTACGACCAGTCGTACTCGCCGCGGAAGAGCGCCTTGAAGGCCGCGGGGATGTGCAGCTTCGGCGCCTTGTCGGGGCCGCCCGCTTCGAGGAGCAGCACCGACACCGCCGGGTCCTCGGTCAATCGGGCGGCGAGCGCGGCGCCGGCCGAGCCGGCGCCGACCACGATGTAGTCGGCGGTCAGGTCGGCGCTTCGCGGTGCCGGGCTCATGCCCGGAACGCCTGGAGAAGCGTCTTGCCCATGCCGATCCAGTCGTGGGTCATCTGGAACCGCGTGAAGCCCTCGCTGACGGCCGCGCCGGTGCGCGACGAGACGAACCACGGCGGCTTGGGCAGCACCGAGAACGTGCCGGGGCGGCCGATCGCACTCGCCGAGCGCGGGAAGGGCCGGAACGGCCCGCGGACGACCGTGCGCTCGACGCGGTCGAGCAGGAGGGCGTTGTGCACGATGCCGATTCCGCTGCCGACGTCGTCGATCGTCGCGCCGGGGAACCCGCCCCACGTGAGCGTGGGCTGAAGGAACGCGAAGGCCGTCCACGCATTGATCGCGATCGCGCCGTAACGCAGCTCAGCCATGGCGTTCTCGAACCCGGAGCCGAGGGCGGCCTGCGTCGCGGGGTCGATCAGCACGTTCGCGCCGAGAGTTCCCGCCAGGCGCTCGTTCGCGTGGGCGACGGCGCGGTCGACGAACTCCTGCCCGAGACCCGGCAGCTCGACGACACCAAGGACGGGCGCGAAGTACTCTGTGCGCTCGAGGGCCGAGGCATCCTGACCCTGCTCGATCTCGACGAGCGACCGGGTGCCGTCGGCGAACCACCGGCCGGACGGGTAGTCGGATGCCGCGGCCTGCAGCTTCTCGCCGCTGCGGGGATACCAGACCGATCGCATCGGGGCCGCCGCGTACGCCTTCTCGAGCGCCGCGAGGAACGCCTCGCGCTGCGGCCAGTCGGCGCTCAGGATCACGACCTGTCCCGCGATGCAGTTGTGGCCCGCGTTCTGCAGGCGCATCGTCGTGACATGCTCCGCCTGGAAGGCGAGGTCGGCTTCGCTCCACGCGCCCGGCACGACGATGATCGGCGAGACGCCGCCGAGCTCCGCGGTGATCGGCTTCTCGAGGAGCGGGCGGTTCTCGGCGCGCCGGCGCTTCGTCTCGGCCGAGCCCTGGCCGGTCGCGGGGCCCCACACGATCGTGTCGAAGGTCGGCGCCGCGCCCGTGATGTGGACGTGGGCCACTCGGGGATGCTGCGTCAGATAGGCGCCGACGTCGCCGCCGCCCGTGACGATGCGCAGGAAGCCGAGGTCGATCAGCGGAGCGAGCGCCCGCTCGAAGACCGGCACGAGCGCGTCGTGCGTCGGGTTCACCTTGAGGATCGCGACGCGGTTGTTCGCGAGCAGCTCGTAGAAGACGTCGAGCACGGGGATCGACGACTGGTTGCCCGCGCCCAGCACGAGGCCGATGCCACCGGGCTTCGTCGGCGCGAGCTGCCCGAGTCCCGCCGTGCGGGCGGCGTCCCCCTCGGTGACACCGGGCTGGAACCACACCTCGCCCGTGTAGCCCGAGAGGAGCAGACCGTCGACGGGGTGGAGGGGGAAGGCGTGCACGCGCACGCGGCCGCCGGGCGCGGCATCCATCTTCAGCCCGTCCAGCGGGCTCCCGCCCTTGGCGATCGCCGCCAGCGTGCGACGGTACGCGTCGAGGGCGATGAGTGCGGCATACGGTCCGCCGAGCCATTCCTCACCCCGCAGGGGATGACCCTGCTCGAGGCCCTTGGAGGTCGCGGCGACATCGGCCCACGCCTCGGCGTTGGCGGCGACGGTCGCACGGACACGGTCGAGCAGGCGCGCCCGCTGGCCGATCGTGAGGTGCGACCACGTCGCCGAGCCGGTGGCCAGATCGGCGAGCGCGGCATCGAGCGCGGGCGCGGACTCGGGCTCTGCGGGGGCCTTCCGGCCCTTGGCGGGGGTCTTCGCGGTGGTGTTCGCGGTGGACGGCACAGCGCTCTCCTTCGGGCGGGGTGTGCTCAAGCTTACGTCCGCGGTCTGACCGGCGGATGAGACCCAGTGTCAGGTGCAGCGCTACGCAGTGCCGAGCTCGATGTCATCGCGGCGGAGGCGGTAGCGGCGGAGCGTCGCGAGGCTCACGGCGATCAGGATGGCGGGGACGATGCTGAAGCTCACGACGATCGCCGCGACCGCGGCATCCGGCTGCTCGACCGTCTCTCCGGCCGTCGACGAGACGTAGCCGGTGATCGCCAGGATGACCGTGAGCACAGCGGCGCCGAGGGCGAAGCCGACCGTCTCGCCCGCGGTCCACATGCCGCTGAACGATCCGGCCCGGCCCGGCCCGTTCACGCGCTCGTCGTGCGAGATGACATCGGGGAGCATGGCCATCGGGAGCGACTGCATGCCGGCGTACGCGATGCCCGCGAGGCCGACCGAGGCGTAGATCCAGTCGCCGGGAGCCCACAGGACGGCGGTGATCGACAGCGCCGCGAGCAGGAACAGCGTGCTCGCGATCGCGAACGTGCGCTCCTTGCCGATGCGCCGGGCGACGATCCCCCACACGGGTGCGGCGAAGATCGCCGGCGCGATGAGGGCGACGAACAGCAGCTCGACGGCGGCCTCGGAGTGCAGCACCCACTTCGCGACATACTGCGCGTCCGCCAGCATGAGCGCCGTGCCGAGGGCCTGGATCACGAAGGTCGCGAGCAGGGCCCGGAAGGGCGCGCTGCGGCGCAGCGCCCTGATGCCGGCGGCGAAGTGATCGCGCACCGTCGAGCGCGCCGCGACACCGGCGCCGGTGGCCGAGCCGTCGACGGCGGCCGAGGCATCCGCCCGCCCGGCCCGCCCCGCGACGCTCGTCGCGATCAGCATGCCGAGCGCGATGACGACACCTCCGACGACGCCCATGACCAGGTAGCCCGTGACGGGGTCGCCCGTCGTGCCGCGCAGTGCCGGTCCGCCGGCGCCGAAGAGAAGGATGGCGATCGTCAGCGCGACGACGCGCCACGTGAGGAGCCGCGTGCGCTCGTCGTAGCTCGAAGTCAGCTCGGCAGGCAGGGCGATGTACGGCACCTGGAAGAGCGTGAACGCCGTCGCCGCGAGGGTGAACGCGACGAGTACCCACAGCGCCCCGACGAGAGGCCCCGCCGCCGGTGGAGCGGCGAAGGTCAGGGCGAAGAAGAACGGGATGCTGAAGGCGCCGATCAGCATGAGCCGCCGGCGCGTGCCGTGCTTCGCGCGGTCGTCGTCGCTCAGCGCGCCGATGAAGGGGCCGATGATGACGTCCCAGATCTTGGGCAGCGTCACGACGACCCCGGCGGCGAGCGCCGCGACGCCCAGCGAGTCGGTCAGGTAGTACGTCAGCACGAGCCCGGGCAGCGTCGCGAAGCCGCCCGTTCCGAGCGAGCCGATGGCGTAGCGGAGGATGACGCCGGCGGAGAGCCGGGTGGATCGGGACGAGGGTGCGGGCGCTTCGGGTGCGCCGGGAGCGTCGATGCTCATCGCGCCAGTGTAGAGGCGACGGATGCCCCGACCGCGGCGGGCGGGGTCAGCGGGGGATGGCCGCGGCGACCGCCTGAAGGCCGGCGAGGGTCTCGGCGAAGCTCGTCGACAGGGGGAGAGTCCGATCCGGAGTCCGCCCGGGTCCCGGTAGTCGGGGATGACGTCCTGCTTCCACAGGGTGGCCGTGACAGCGCGCATCTCGGGGTGCGAGAGCGTGACATGCCCGCCCCGGGCCGCGGCATCCCGGGGCGACGCGACCTCCACTCCGAGCGGGCTGAGCAGCTCGTCGGCGACGCGGATCGCGAACTCCGTGAGCGCGACCGACTTGGCGCGAATCGCCGCGATGCCGGCCTCGTCGAGCATCTCGAGGGTGTCCTGCATCGCGAGCATGCCCACGATCGGCGGCGTGCCCGAGAGGAAGCGCCGCATCCCCGACGCCGGGCGATACTCCGGCCCCATCGCGAAGACGTCCGCCGCGCCCATCCATCCCTGGATCGGCTGGGCGAGCGCCTCCTGGTGCCGCGCGGCGACGTAGGCGAACGCCGGCGAGCCGGGTCCGCCGTTGAGGTACTTGTAGGTGCAGCCGACCGCGAGGTCGAAGTCCCACGCGTCCGACTCGACGGGCACCGAGCCGGCCGAGTGGCACAGGTCCCAGAGGATGAGCGCGCCGGCGTCGTGCGCGATGCGCGTGAGGGACGCGGCATCCGTCAGATATCCCGATCGGTAGGCGACGTGACTCAGCACGACCACCGCCGTCTCGGGCCCGACGGACGCGGCGAGCGCTGCCGCATCGACCCCGGAGCGCTGATCCACGTCGATCCAGCGCACGCGTCCGCCGCGTTCGGCGGCGATGCCCTCGACGAGGTAGCGGTCGGTCGGGAAGTTGTCGCGGTCCACGACGATCTCGACGCGCGCGGGGTCCGCCGCCCGCTGCGCGTCGAAGGCCGCACGGATGAGCTTGTACAGCAGGACCGTCGTCGAGTCGCCGATGATCGTCTGATCCGGCGCCGCACCGATGGCGACGCGTCCGATCGTGTCGCCGATCGCGAAGGGCAGCTCCATCCACGACTCGTCCCAGCCGCGGATGAGGCGCCCGCCCCACTCCTCGCGCACGAATCGGCCGAGGCGCTCCGCGGTCGCCTTCGGCGGGCGCCCGAGCGAATTGCCGTCGAAGTAGACGAGCGACGTCTCGGCGCCGACGAAGCGCTCTCGGAAGTCGCGCAGCGGATCGGATGCGTCGAGCCGGAATGCCTCGGCCTCGAGCGCCGCGCCGCGCGCGGCCGCCCCGATGATCGACGGGGTGTCAGTGCTCATCGCGGACGATCTCCTCTTCGGGAACCACGGTCGCTCGGCCGAGCCACGACGGGACATCTTCGAGGGCCGTCGGCGGATCGCCGGGCACGAACGTCGCCACGCCGTGCGTCGCCTCGGTGTGCGGCCAGGGATCGGCGAGCGCGGCGATGAGGTCCGCTCCTCGCGCGCCCGCGCGATCGAGAGCCGCGAGCTCGCCGGGCTGCACGCCGACCGGCCGTTCGCCGTTGCCGAGGTCTGTGCCGTAGAGGACGCGCCCACCTGCCTCCCTGAAGGCCGCGAGGTTCGCGACCGCGTTCTCAGCCGCTTCGGCGTCGGACCCGTGGATGTCGAGCGTCGTGATCCACACCTGGCCCGCCGCGGCGCGGGCCGAGAGCCGGAGCCCGATCCGCTCGGTGAAGGGCGTGTGCGCGAGCGCGTCCACGCCCGCGTCGAGGGCGAGCCTCGTCATCCCCTGTCCCTCGACGTGCGCGACGACGGGCAGCCCGCGCTCGTGCGCGCACGCGACGACCGCGCCGAGGGTGTCGGCGTCGAAGACCGGTCCGGCGGCGGCGTTGAGGGCGACTTTGATGACGGATGCCCCGAACCCCGCCTGCTCGTCGACCCACGTGCCCGCGCCGCCCGGGACGCCGGGTGCGGTCGAGGCATCCGTCACCTCGCGCGCGATGGCCGCGGGCGCCCACGACCGCCCGACGGGATAGCCGCCCGGCGCCGTGAGGAACGCCCCCGCGTACGAGACGCGCGGGAACCCCTCCTTCGGGCGCCGCGCCAGCTCGACGGGATCGCCCCCGAGGTCGACGGCCGCCGCGATCCCGTGCGGCGCGAGCTCCCGCTCGTCGATGAGGTGCAGATGCACGTGGTGGTCGGTGAAGGGGGGCAGCACGATGCCGTGCTCGCTCGTGAGCGCGCGGCGGCCGGGCGCCGCGTCGGGGCCGAGCAGCTCGCGGATCGCGAAGGGGTCAGCGTGCGTCATCCGATCTCCGTCCTCACCGCGAAGAGCTCAGGGAAGAAGGTGAGCTCGAGGGCCCGGCGCAGGAACGAGGCCCCGCTCGACCCGCCGGTGCCCGACTTCAGGCCGATGATGCGCTCGACGGTCTTGAGGTGCCGGAACCGCCAGAGCTGGAAGTTGTCCTCGAGGTCGACGAGCTCCTCGCACGTCTCGTACGCGGCCCAGTGCTTCTGCGGATCGGCGTAGATCCCGGCGAAGACCGGCACGAGTTCCGGAGTGAAGGTCCACGCCTTCGTCACGTCGCGCTCGAGCACCGACGCCGGGATCGCGTATCCGGTGCGCGCGAGGAGCCGCAGGAACTCGTCGTACAGGCTCGGCGCCTCGAGGGCGGTGCTCACGAGCGCGTGGGCCTGCGGATCGGATTCGAAGACCCGCAGCATGCCCGGGTGCTTGTTGCCGAGCGTGAACTCGACGGCGCGGTACTGGGCCGACTGGAAGCCGCTCGCCTGGCCGAGCACGCCCCGGAACTCCGCATACTCGGCGGGGGTGAGGGTCGCCAGCACCGACCACTGCTCGGTGAGTGTGCGCTGGATGTGCTTGACGCGGGCGATGCACTTGAGCGCCGGTGCGAGCTGGTCCTCACGGAGCAGCCGGCACGCGGCTGCCAGCTCATGCAGCACGAGCTTGAGCCACAGCTCCGTCGTCTGATGCTGGATGATGAACAGCAGCTCATCGTGATGCTCGGGGTCGCTCAGCGGTCGCTGCGCCGACAGGAGCGTAATCAGATCGAGGTACCCGCCGTAGGTCATGCGGTCCGAGAAGTCGGTGACGACCGATCCCTCGATCGCTCTCGTGTTGCCTTCGACGCCCTCGTCCACCCAGTCACTGTAACCAGGATGGATGCCGCGGCGTCAGCGCGATCAGATGATCGAGAGCTCGCGCAGCTTCGACTCGACGTCGGCGTTCGACGGCTCGACGTGGTGCGTCGCGTCGGGGTAGACGACGACGGGGATGCTCGTGCGGCCCGAGATGTCGCGCGCGATGTCGGCGGCGTTCGGATCCGCCATGAGGTCGACGTACTGGTACTTCACGCCGAGCTCATCGAGCTGCTTCTTCGTGCGACGGCAGTCGCCGCACCACTCGGCGCCGAACATCGTGATGGTCGAGGAGGAAGTCATCCTTCCATCCTCCCGCATGCATGCTGGACGATCGCCGATGCTGGGGAATTCCCATGCGTCTCCGCAACCCCTTCATGGCGGGGATTTGGGCATGCGACGATGGTCGCCTGTGCAACTCTCGATCATCGTCCCCACGTACAACGAGGCCCCGAATGTCGCGGAACTCGTTCAGAGGGTTGCCTCGGCGACGGCCGGCATCGAGACCGAGCTGATCTTCGTCGACGACAGCACGGATGCCACGCCCGACGAGGTGCGCCGGGTCGCGGCATCCGCTCCCCTTCCCGTGCGGCTGATCCACCGCGAGAAGCGCACGGGCGGCCTGGGCGGAGCGGTGCTCGAGGGCTTCCTCACCGCGGAGGCCGATGCATGTCTCGTCATGGACGGCGACCTGCAGCATCCGCCCGAGGACATCCCCGCCCTCTGGGCGCGGTTCCGCCGCGGCGACGTCGACGTCGTCGTGGCGTCCAGGTATTCCGGGGGCGGCACGTCCGGCGGGCTCTCGGACCGCACGCGCATCGCGGTGTCGAAGGCCTCGACGGCCCTCACCCGCGCGATGTTCCCGATCCGCCTGAAGGACGTCACCGACCCCATGACGGGGTTCTTCCTCGTCGACCGCCACGCCATCGAGCTCGACACGCTCAAGCCGCGGGGCTTCAAGATCCTGCTCGAGATGCTCGCGCGCAAGAACCTGCGGGTGGCCGAAGTGCCGTTCGACTTCGCGGGCCGGCACGCGGGGGAGTCGAAGGCCTCGATGCGCCAGGGCTTCCACTTCCTGACCCAGCTGACGCTCCTGCGCTTCGGCAAGATGTCGCTTTTCGCCCTCATCGGAGCCTTCGGGGCGGTGGCCAACCTCGCGATCATGTGGGGTCTCACGCACGCGGGCGTCGACTACATCGTCGCCGCGATCATCGCGGCCGAGACGACGATCATCGGCAACTTCCTCCTGCAGGAGCGCTATGTCTTCCAGGACATGACCGGTGCCGCGTCGGGCGTGTGGTCGAGATTCGGCAAGTCGTTCGCGTTCAACAACGCGGAGGCGCTCATCCGCATCCCCGTGCTCGCCTTCATGGTTCAGACGTGGCACATCTCCGCCGTCTTCGCCGCGGCGATCACGCTCATCGTCGCGTTCTTCGTGCGCTTCATGTTCCACTCGCTCGTCGTCTACGCGCCGCAGCGGGCGGGCGCCGAGCCGAGCCGAGTACGGCGGTTCGTCGAAGACCTCGACTCGCAGGCGATGTCTCCGGGCGAGCTCTAGGCCTCCGGCGAGGTCCAGCTGTTCGGTGAGCTTCAGATTCGGCCGGCCGGCTCCGTTGACGGCCGGCCGAAGTCCTCGGCCGGGGCGATCCGCGGTTACCAGTAGGAGGCCACGACGTCGTCGGTCGTGCCGTCCCGCTGCTGCGCCGCCGACATGAGGTCGAGTGCCTGCCGCAGGGCGGTGCTCGACGTGTGCACCGTATAGGGGAAGTACACGACCTCGACCCCGACCGCGGCGAACTCCTGCTCGAGCTTCGCGCCTCGCTCGGTGCCGCGCCAGTCGTCGCCCTTGAAGAAGTGGGTGAAGCCGAGCTCTCGCCAGGTGTCGAGCTTGTCAGGCACGGTCTCGATGTGGACCTGGTCCACGTAGGTGATGCTGCGGACGATCTCCACGCGCTCGGCGGTCGGGATGACGGGCTCGATGTTCTTCACGAGCCGCAGCATCTCGTCGCTCACGACGCCGGCGATCAGGAAATCGCAGTTCTCTTTGGCATGCCGAAGGAGGTTGAGGTGTCCGACGTGGAACAGGTCGAACGCCCCGGCCGCATAGCCGATGCGCACAGTCATGATTCCCCCAAGCGAATCCCGCGGCGTCCCAAGCGCCGCGGCTGTGGCGGCAACCCTACTCCCTATCCCCGCCGAGAAACAGGGTCGGTTGCCGTCATGGTCCGACGGCCGTGAAGCGGATGTCGTCGAACGAGGTCTTGACGGGCGCCGTCGCGCTGCTCGACATATAGGTCCACAGCAGCATCGATCCGGATGCCTGGAGCGCGGCGGTCGCATCCGTCGCGGTCGCCTGCCAGGCCGCCGGCTCGGTCGTGCCCTGCGGCCAGAGCTTCGCCGACAGGGTCGTCGCGCCGTTGGCCGTTGTCGCCCTCACCGCCACGCTGTACCAGGCGCCGGGGGTCGTCATGCGGATGCCGAGGGCCGTCCTGCTGATGAGGGTCTCCACCCCGCCGCTCCGGCGGATGAGGTCGAGGTACGGGATCGTCCCGCTGACGTAGACCTTGAGCCGGTAGTCCGCGCTGGAGCTCACCGCGCGGGGCGAGATGACGGTGTAGAGCGACCCGGCCGCCGATGTGCGGTCCCACGACACGCTGAGTCTCACCTCGGACGACGTGGCGCGGGCCGCTGCGGCCTCGACCTGTGCCGAGGTGCCGGCCGTGGTCAGCGTCATCGCCCCGACGCCGTTCGCCACGGCGAAGCGAGACGCCGTGCCGGTGAGCGTCCAGGCGCCGCCGACGTCCGCCGTTCCCCAGCCGTTCGCGACCGTGCGGCCGAAGTCGTCGGCCACGAGCGCCGAGGGCGGCTGCGGGGGTGCGGCGACGGTGACGCTGCGGGTCGTGGTGTGGGTGGCGCCCTTGTCATCCGTGACCGTGAGGCTGATCGTGTACGTGCCGTCCGCGGCGTAGGTGCGGGTCGCGGTCGCGCCGGTGGCCGTCGTGCCGTCGCCGAAGGTCCACGCCCACGAGGCGATCGTGCCGTCGGGGTCGGTCGATCCCCCGCCGCTGACCGAGACGGTGCGTCCGCTGATCGTGGGCGTCGCGATGACGGCGGTGGGCGGCTGGTTCACCGGTGCGGCGACGGTGACGCTGCGGGTCGTGGTGTGGGTGGCGCCCTTGTCGTCGGTGACGGTGAGGCTGATCGTGTACGTGCCGTCGGCGGCGTAGGTGCGGGTCGCCGTCGCGCCGGTCGCGGTCGTGCCGTCGCCGAAGGTCCACGCCCACGAGGCGATCGTGCCGTCGGGGTCGGTCGACCCCGCGCCGCTGACCGAGACGGTGCGTCCGCTGATCGTGGGCGTCGCGATGACGGCGGTGGGCGGCTGGTTCACCGGTGGGGGTGGTGCCCCGATCTGGCCGACCGCGGAATAGTCCGGGAAGAGCGTCGTGACGCTCGCCCCGGCGGAGCCGGAGAGGTACACGTACGCCCCGACGCCGCCCGACGTCTGAAGGGCTGCCGAGGCATCCGTCGACGTCAGCGACCACGCGGACGGCTCGGTTCCGCCCGTCCACGCCTTCGCGCGAAGCGTCGTGGGCGAGGTCCCGCTCAACTCGAAGCGCACCTTGACGGATGCCCCGGCCGCGACGCCGTTGCCGATCCGCTGTGTGCCGAGGATCGTCTCGGCGCCGTTCAGCACGCGCCGGAGGGTGACGACGGTCGCCGTCGAGGACAGCTGCACGGTCGCGCGGTAGTCGCTCGCGCCGATGTCGCGGCCGAGAAGCGACACGTAGGCGCCCGATCCCCCGGGCGCGACCGACGGCGAGAGCTCCGTCGCGACCGCGAGATCGGTCGACCGGAACACCGTCGCGTCGACCGAGCGGCCCTGGCCGGGTGCGACGGTGATGCGCCCGTTGGCGCCGTCGACCGAGAACGACGACGCGCTCGAGGTCGGCACCCACGCCTGCCCAGTCTCGGCGGTGCCCCAGCCGGAGGCGGCCGTGCGGGTGAAGGAGTCGGTGAGGCGTGGCGCCGACGCGCCCGCGCGCAGCGTGAACGTCGGCGACGTCACCGTGTCGGTCCCGGCGTGCACGACCGCCCGCCACTCGTACGCCGTGTCGGCGGCGAGTCCCGCCCAGGTCGCGGACGCCGTTCCGCCCACGACCGAGGACGTCCCGATGGTCTCGAACGGCGCGGGCGCGGGCGGCGTCAGCTCGAACGGCAGCACGAACGAGGAATTCGCATCGGTCTCGTAGCGATCGAGCGTGGGGGAGTACGTCGTCGCGGTCATGGTGTTCGCGGCCGGGTCGAACGTGTAGTACCGGAGCCAGCCGTCACCGCCGTTGGCGCGGTCCTGGTAGTCGGTCATGAGCTGGTGCACGGGCTTGCCGCACGTGTTCGGGTCGGTTCGGGATGCCTCGCCCTCGTCGCCGTTGTGCTCGTGGCCCGAGATCACGATGCGGATCTGGCAGTGCGTCGAGACGAAGTCGTTCCACAGCGACGCCTGCGACGTCCCGCCCGGCCGCTGCGTCCCCGTCCAGCGGCTTCCCGACACGGTCAGAAAGCTGTGCGTGACCATGACCACGGTGCGATCCGGGTAGGCGTCCAGCACGCGGTCGGCCCAGTCGAGGGCGTAGCCCGGCGCTTCCCACTCGAGATTGAGCACGAGGAAGTCGGTGCCGCCCGCCGTGAAGAGCGAGTAGCTGTCGAAGTTCTTGCGGTCGACGGGGTCGGGCCCGAACTGGTTCTGGCCGAGGTATCCGCCGTACTTCGTGGTCGCGGTGTTCCAGCCCGCCTGGGCGTACCGCGAGACCGGGAAGTAGGTGTCATAGGGCCCGACCGCGCCGGTCGCGTTGTCGAAGTCGTGATTGCCCGGCACGACCGAGTTCGGCTGGTTCGCGGCATCCAGGATCCCGAGCGCCGCAGAGGTCAGCGACCACTGCGTGGGATTGGTGTACTCGCTCACGAGGTCGCCGACCTGCATGGTGAAGGCGACGCCGAGCCGCGCGCTGTTGTCGACGATCCACTGCGCCTGGCGGTTCATCGTCGACTGCCGGTTGTTGTACGTGTAGTTCTGGGTGTCGGGCAGGACGACGAGCGTGAACGGGTCCTCGTCGGTCGGGCCGGGCACCGTCAGACCCTGGCGGCGGCCCTCGAAGGTCACCGTCGCGGGATCCCCGTCCGGGTCCGAGACCGACACCTTCAGCTCGGCGCTCGTGCCGACCGTCGAGCCGTCCGACGGCGAGACGAGCGCCACGACGGGCGGCGCGGCGTTGGCCGGCGGCGCGAAGGCGATCGAGAGGGATCCGGCGATCAGTCCCCAAGTGACGGCGATCGCCAGTTCTCTTCTGCGATGGGTTCTTCGGGTAGGTGTGCTCACGGCAACTCCCCAGTCGCAAGATGGGCGTGATTATGGCACCGTTCGGGGCCAGGGGCAATGACTCACCGCATCCGAGCGCGCGCGCCTGGCAGGATGAACCCGCGGATGCCTGGGGGGAGGGCGCGATGAGAAGCAAGGCGATCGGCGGCATCGCCGCCCAGTCGATGCAGGCCCTGATCAGCCTCGTCCTGCAGATCATGGTGTCGCGGATCCTCGGGATCGACGACTTCGGGCAGTTCGCGATCCTCTACGGCATCATCGTGCTCGCGACGGCCGTCATCACCGGTCTCGTGGGCGACACCCTCGTCGTGCTCGACCGGAGCCGGCACGGCATCCGCGCGGGCCTCGAGGGAACGCTCGCCCTCGTCACGGCGTCGGCGGCGGTCATCGCGGGAGTCCTCGCCTGGGCGACCGGGTTCGTGTCGGGCGTCGATGCGGTGCTCTTCGGCGCGGCGCTCGCGGCATTCGCGGTCGAGGAGATCGTGCGGCGGCTGCTGATGGCCCGGCTGGCGTTCCCCCGCGTGATCGCGACCGACCTCGCCGGCTTCGTCATCGCGCTCCTCGTGCTCGGCGCCGTCTGGCTCGCGCAGCCTCTGACGCTCGGCGCGTTCCTCGGCGCCATCGCAGCCGGGCAGGCGGTCGCGGCGTGCGTGGGCTGGTTCCTCGTCCCCCGGGACGACCGGTTCCTCGTCCGGCTCGGCGGCGCCGATTACGCGGCGGTGTGGAAGTACGGCTCCTGGCGCGGCCTGCAGCAGACCCTCCGCCCCGCGATGTTCACCGCGACGCGGCTGCTCGTCCTCGGCTTCGCCGGACTCACCGCGGTCGGCGAGCTCGAGGCTGCCCGTACCTACACGTCCCCGCTCATCCTCGTCGTCGGCGGCTTCTCGTCGTACCTCTTCGTGCGGTTCGCCGGCAAGCACCGCGACGGCGAGGGAGCCGACTCCCTGCGCGAGGCGGATCGCGTCGTGCTCGTGCTGCTCGGGCTGACGATCGTGATGGGGGCCATCGCGGTCGCCCTCGCACCGTTGGTCGGACCCCTAGCCTTCGGCGTGGAGCTCAACACCGTCGCGGTCGTCGCGTGGGTCGCCTATGGGGCCTCGGTCGCGATGGTGACGCCGTACGGCGCCCTCGGCGCGGTGTCCGGACGGCAGACCGCCGTCTTCCTCATCCGCCTCGGTGACACCGTCCTCGGCCTGGCGGCGGCGACGGTGATCCTCGCCTCGGGTCTGTCGCCGGCGACGGTTCCGTTCGCTCTCGCGGTGGCTTCTCTGCTCGGCGGAATCGGCCTGCGCTGGCTCGCAGCCTCGTCCAAGGACACACCTCGATCACATCCTGACGGGACTCCATCTTTCGGGTGATAGCATTCCCGCCACATCCCGGCTGTCGAAAGAGGGGAAGGCAGTGGAGGACGTTCCTTATGGGCGCATTCTGCGGGAGGGCTGGCTGATCATCCTGATCGCGGTCCTGCTCGGCGGTGCGTCCGCCTATGGGGTGGCGAAGATGCTGCCCGAGACCTATACCGCGACATCCACGATGCTCCTGCAGGTGGAATCGACGCAGGCGTCGCTGTTCGAACGCAACGAGTTCAGCCTCGATCGCATCAAGACCTATCCGGCGCTGGTCGACAGTCCGACGGTGATCGACGGCGTCCGCGACGACCTCGGCCTCAGCAAGGACGAGTACAGCGATCGCGAGATCCGCCAGATGCTCGCGGCCGACAACGCGACCGACACCGTGCTGCTCACCGTCCGTGCGGAGGGGCCGACGGCCGCGATGGCCTCCGACATGGCGAACTCGGCGGCGAAGAACCTGTCCAAGCTCATCCGCACCACAGAGAACTCCAAGACGGACCTGCGGTACGACGTGAACCTCGATCAGGTCATCCCCGCCGTCGCGCCGGCCTCTCCGTCGTCGCCGCAGGTGCTGGCGATCACGGGGCTCGGGCTCATCGCGGGCTTCGCGATCGGGGCGATCGTCGCCGTCTACCGCACCACGACCAACCGGCGCCTGCGCACCATCTCGGACGTCCGCCGCGCATCGGGGCTTCCCGTCGTCGGGCGGCTCCCGCGCCGGTCCCGTCTGCCCGGCACGCAGTCCGACGTGGCGGAAGAGGCCGCCTACGAGGACGCCATCAACAACCTCTTCGCCCTTGCCGGTACCGACGTGTCGCGCTTCATGCTCGTCCCGGTCACCCCCGGCAGCGTCGACGAGCCGATCCTGAGGGCGTTCCTGATCGCGTGCGAGGCCGCCGGCCGCCGCGCCTGCATCCTCGACCTGAGGTCCGACGTCAAGCCGGGGGCCGCGGTGCGCTCCCTCGCGGAGGTCCTCGATCACGTGCCGTCCGGGCCGCGCCCGGGCACCCGTCGGCCGCCGCTCGTCTCGACGATCTACGGCATGACGACGCGCATCCCGATCTCGACGCTCGAGAGCGAGATCCCTGCGGCCGTCACACGCCTCGGGCTCGACTTCGACATCGTCGTCGTCGTCTCGGGACCCGCCGAGTCGAAGCTCATCGAAGCGACGGTGGCAACGGGCGCGGGCGTGATTCTCTCGATCCGCCACAACGCCACGACGGCCACCGACCTCGTCTCGATCGCCACGCGCCTGCGCGTGATGGGAGTCCACCCGCTCGGCGTGCTGATGACCCACGCCGGGCCGCGCGACATCGGGGCGGCCGCCGAGAGCTGGCGCGAGTCCGACCGCGTCGAGATCCACTCCGTGCCGGCGCCGGGAGTCGTAGTGGTCGAGCTTCCCCCGCAGCCCCAGCTGCCGGGCGAGGCCGCAGCCCCGGAGGCTCCGATCGACGAGCCGGCCGCCGTCGGCGCCGAGGCGACTCCCGCCGCCGACGCCGCTCCCGTCCGGGACGGCGAACGTCATGGGAAGCGCTGAGCGACCGCCGGTCCTCCACGGCGACGCATCGCGCCCGAGCCGGCAGCGCATCGTCGCGGTCGCGATCCTCTTCGTGCTGCTCATCCTGAGCGTGATCCCGTGGCGGAGCGACACGATCTATCAGGGCGGTGTCGACTCTGTCGTGGTCGCCAAGGCGATCATCGCGGTCTTCACGCTCGCCTTCGCCATGGTCCTCTACGCCCGGACGAGGGTGAAGATCCCGGTCGGTCTGGGCCCGGCTGTGGTCCTCGGCATCGTGCTCCTCCTCTCGCTGCTCGGCTCCCTCGTCTCGGGCTACTCCGCTTCGACATCGGTCATCGTCGTCCGCATCGGGATCGCGATGACGACCGTCCTGCTCGTGCTCTCGTCGGTGCGCTGGCAGTACGCGCTGGGCGGGCTCATGGCCGCCATGGCGCTCTGGGCCGTCATCGCCGCGGCGACGGGCATCGGCACACTCTTCTCGGAGGGGCGCCTTGGCGGGCGCGTGCCCGAGATCCATCCCAACGAGGTGGCGGGACTCGCGGGCGCTCCGCTGGTGGCGATGGTGGTGTGGATGCTGCGCACCCGCGTGCGACCGTGGCGCGTCCTCGTCGCGCTGCTCCTCCTGGCGATCGTCCTGGCGAGCGGGTCGCGCACCGCGCTTCTCGGAGTGTTCATCGCGATCGGCATCGCCTTCCTCACCAACGGGATGCCGAGCCGCGGCATCGTCTATCTGCTCCTCGTGACCCTTCCGGTGGCCTACGCCGTCGTCGTCTTCACGGGCATCGTCGAGGCTCTCCTCACGCGGGCGGGCTCGACCGATGCGACGTCGGCCCTGGACGCCCGCTTCGAGGCGTGGCGGGTCGTGCTGTCCTGGGACTGGCAGTCGTGGCAGAAGTGGGTCGGGATGGGGCTGTCGGTCAAGAAGGTGGCCGTCAACCTCCAGTACCGCCAGGACCAGGTGCTCGACAGCAGCTGGGCCTCGCTGCTCGCGCAGACGGGGGTGCTCGGGACGGTCCTGGTGGCCGGGCTCGTGGCGTGGTGCCTCGTAGGAGCGCTCGTCTCGTCGTCACGCCGCGGCGCCCTGCTCCCGCTGCTGGTGCTCCTCGTCCTGCGGTCGCTCACCGAGAGCGGGCTCGTCGACAGCGCGATCCCGTTCATCCTGTTCCTCGTGATCGCGACGCTGCTGACGCATCGATCGCGGCATCCCCAGGGATCCCCGCCCCTCTCCGCCATCGGAGCGGGCGACGAGCGAGTCTTCGCCGGGCGGGCTTAGGATGACGATGATCGCGCTACTTGGGGATGCGCGGCGACTTCGGTGCAAGGGGTGCACTCATGTCTGAATCAGGCGATTCGCCCGCTCGGACCAACGGCTGGACGCGGTGGCTCGCCATCGGACTGGCCGCCGTGGTCGTCATCGGGCTGGCGATCTGGGCGTTCACGAGCTTCCGGCCGGCATCGGACGCGGGCGCTTCGCCGCCGACGAGCACGAGCTCGAGCACGGCCCTCGATCCCGCGGTCGCCTCCCCGACACCGCAGCCGACGGAGTTCTCGACGCCGACGCCCGGAGCGACCGACCCGGTGACCAAGCCCGATGGATCCACCGAGGTGCCGCTCGACCAGCCCGCCACGACAGCCGACGACGTCGTCATCGAGGTGACCTCGATCGAGAAGCGCAGCGCCGATCGTGCCGTGCCGGGCGAGGCGGGCGGTCCTGCCCTCGCCGTGACGGTGCGCATCTCGAACAACGGCGCCGAGGCCGTGGACACGTCGGGGTCGAACGTGAACCTGACGTACGGCGGCGACGAGCAGATTCCGGCGGTCGCTCTGACCGCCGAAGGCACGACTGTCTGGCCGGCATCCGTCGCGCCAGGAGACGCTTCATCAGCGGTTTTTCTTTTTCGGTCCCCGAGGGTGCGTCCGGAGACATACGTGTTATCGTCGACCTGCTGGCGACGGCGCCAGACGTCGTCTTCGTGGGGCCCGAACCCTGAGAACCCGGCGAACTTGGGGAATGTAGTCGAGCACTACAGAGGTGTAGTCCTCGGCGACACACGACATCTGGGGAGATGTATCGTGGGCGCTTTCGCATTGACGGGCTTCGGCCGTACCCGTTCGGTGGTCGCGGCTGTCGCGACCTCGATCGCAGTCATCGTCGGATCCTTCGTCGCGCTGGCTCCGGCTCGCGCCGACGTCAGTCCACCACCGGGTGAGGCATCCACCGTCACTGCGGACGCCCTGCCCACGGTGCAGATCAACGGCATCGTGTGGGACCAGGCGGTCGTCGGCAACGTGGTCTACGCCGCCGGGCAGTTCACCCGCGCGCGTCCGGCGGGCGCCGCGGCCGGCACGAACGAGACTCCGCGGTCCAACCTGCTGGCCTACGACATCACCACGGGCAACCTGATCGCGTCCTTCGCGCCGACGATCAACGGCCAGGTGCGTCAGGTCGAGGCATCCCCCGACGGCACTCGGCTGTACATCGTCGGCGACTTCACGCTGGTGAACAACCAGACGCGCAACCGCGTCGCCGCCTTCGACCTCCCGAGCGGCACCCTCGCGGCGTTCAACCCGAACTCCAATGGAGCGACGCTCGGCATCGACGCGACGAACTCCACCGTGTACATCACGGGCACCTTCGGCCGCATGAGCAACGTCGACCGCTTCGGCGCGGCCGCGGTCACGCGCGACGGCGCGCTGCTCCCCTGGGCCCCCGTGCTCGAGGGTCGCCAGGGCCGGGTCGTGGTCGTCTCGCCCGACGGGAGCAAGGTGGTGCTGGGAGGCAACTTCCAGACGCTCAACGGCAGCAGCAACCCCGGCTATGGCCTGGCGATGGTCGACGCGACGAGCGGCGCGCTGCTGCCGTTCTCGACGAACAACGTCGTGCGGGACGCGGGGACGGATGCCTCGATCCTCTCGCTGAAGTCCGACGGCGACGACATCTACGGCACGGGCTACGTCTTCGGCAACGGCGGCAACCTCGAGGGCAGCTTCCGCGCCTCGTGGACGACCGGCGACCTGATCTGGGTCAACGACTGCCACGGCGACCAGTACGACGTGCAGCCTTCCGGCGACGCCGTCTACACCGCGGGGCACGCGCACTACTGCGGCAGCCTCGTCGACGGCTTCCCGCAGAGCGACCCGTGGACGTTCTACCGCGGCATCGCCACCTCGAAGACGGCCGCGCGCATCACGCCCTACGGTCTCAACAACGGCTACTACGACTTCGGCGGAAACCCCGCTCCCAAGCTGCTCCACTGGTACCCGACCTTCAACGCCGCCAACGTGAGCGGTGCATCGCAGGGTCCGTGGACCGTCAACGCGAGCGCCAACGGCGACTACGTCGTGTACGGCGGCGAGTTCACCCGCGTCAACAACGCCGGTCAGCAGGGCCTCGTGCGCTTCGCCGTGCCGGGCAAGGCGACGAACGCCCAGGGCCCGATCCTCTGGAACACCGACTGGCCCGCCACGGCCATCGCCCTGAGCGGAAACTCCGTCCGGGTCAGCTGGCCGCTCAACTACGACCGCGACAGCGAATACCTGAAGTACGAGGTGCTGCGCAACAACGTCGTCGTCAAGACGTTCGACAACGTGCGCTCGAAGCCCAAGGACTGGGGTCTCCCGCCGATGTCGTACGTCGACACGAACGTCGTGAACGGCACGACGTACACCTACCGCATCCGTGCGACGGACGCACAGAACCACTCGATCCTCGGCGGCATCGCGACGATCACGGCCTCCGGCACGGCCACGGCGAGCGCCTACCGTGACGCCGTCCTCGCGGACACCCCGCTGGATTACTGGCCGCTGGACGACTCCTCGCCGACCCTCTCGTACGACTGGGCCGGGGCATCCGACCTCACGGTCAACACGGGCGTGACGCGGGGCACCGCGGGAGCCATGCTCAACGACCCCCGCCCGGCCTCGAGGTTCAACGGCAACTCCGACGGCTTCGCGTCGACCACCAACGCGATCGCCGGACCGGACACCTTCGGCATCGAGGCGTGGTTCAAGACCACCACGACCTCCGGCGGCAAGATCGTCGGATTCGGCAACAGCTCCACGGGCACGTCGTCGAACTACGACCGCCACATCTACATGGAGCCGAACGGTCAGGTGACCTTTGGCGTGTGGATCGGATCCGCGGCGACCGTGACCTCGCCGAGCGCGTACAACGACGGCCAGTGGCACCACGTCACGGCGGGCGAGAGCGCGAACGGCCTCATCATGTACGTCGACGGCGTCCGCGTCGGCCAGCGCACAGATGTGACGACGGCGCAGCCGTACAACGGCTTCTGGCGCATCGGCGGCGACAGCCCGTGGTCCGGCAACGCGTTCTTCGCGGGCGACATCGACGACGTCGCGATCTACGCGGCGCCGCTGACGAAGCAGCAGACGCAGGCGCACTACACCGCCTCCGGCCGCACGATCGTCGGGTCGACGCCTCCGGCGGACGCATACGGCCAGGCGGTCTACGGCCTCGAGCCGGCGCTGTACTGGCGCCTGAACGAGACGACGGGAACCGTGGCCGCGGACGCCTCGGGCTCGAACCAGAAGGGCACCTACTTCGGTGCGGTCGACCAGGGCGCGAACGGCGCACTGGCGGGCGTCTCCAACAAGGCAGCGACCTTCAACGGCGGCCAGGTCATCAGCCAGGGCTCGTACAGCAACCCGCGCTCGTACTCGCTCGAGGCCTGGTTCAAGACGGACACCACGACCGGTGGCAAGATCATCGGCTTCGGGAACAGCCCGGACGGCAACTCGTCGGGATACGACCGGCATATATATATGACGCCGGACGGCAAGCTCATCTACGGCGTGTGGGTCGGATTCACCGACACGCTCCAGACCTCGAACTCGTACAACGACGGCCAGTGGCACCACGTGGTGGCCACCCAGGGCGCCCCGGGTATGCGGCTTTACGTAGACGGCACGCTGCAGGGTTCGAACGACCACACCGACGCGCAGGACTACACGGGCTACTGGCACGTGGGCGGCGACGTCACGTGGGGTCCGGGTGACTGGGAGTTCGACGGCACGATCGACGAGGTCGCCGTCTACATGCAGCCGATCACGGCGGCGCAGGTGGCGCAGCACTACACGCTCGGCAGCAACGCCCAGCCGGCGAATGCCACCCCGACGGCGAACTTCACGCAGACGACGACGAAGCTGAAGGTGGATGTGGATGCCTCGACATCCATCGACACCGACGGCACGATCGCGAGCTACAGCTGGAACTGGGGCGACGGCACCCCCGTCACCTCGGGACCCGCCGCCACGGCGAGCCACACCTACGGCGCGGCAGGCAGCTACACCGTCACCCTGACGGTGACCGACGACAAGGGCGCGACGGGGACGAAGAGCGTGACCGTCGACCCTGTCGCCAACCAGGCGCCGGCCCCGTCGTTCACCGCACCGGTCACCGGTCGGACGGTCAACGTGGATGCCTCGGCGTCGACCGACGCCGACGGCACGATCGCCGGATACAGCTGGAACTGGGGTGATGGGACCGCAGCGGGCACCGGCGTGACGGCGAGCCACACGTACGCGGCGAACGGCACGTACACGGTGACTCTCACGGTGACCGACAACGACGGCGCGACGAGCACCGCCACCAAGTCGGTCGCGGCAGCTGCCGCCAATCAGGCTCCCGTCGCCTCGTTCACGACCACCCAGACGAACCTGAGCGTTGCCGTGAACGGCTCCGGCTCCAGCGATCCCGACGGCACGATCGCCGGCTACAGCTGGAACTGGGGTGACGGCACGGCAGCGGGCACGGGAGTCACGGCGAACCACACGTATGCCGCTGCGGGCACCTACACGGTGACCCTCACGGTGACCGACAACGGCGGTGCGACCAACAGCACCTCCAAGTCGGTCACGGTCGCCGCCGCCAACCAGGCTCCGGTCGCCTCGTTCACAGCCACCCCGACGAACCTGAGCGTTGCCGTGAACGGCTCCGGCTCCAGCGACCCCGACGGCACGGTCGCCGGCTACAGCTGGAACTGGGGCGATGGCACCGCGGCGGGCACCGGGGCGACGGCGAACCACACGTATGCCGCCGCAGGCACCTACACGGTGACCCTCACGGTGACCGACAACGGCGGGGCCACGAACACGACCTCGAAGCCGGTCACAGTCACGGCGCCGCCGGCAGGCGCACCGTTCGCCCTCGACGACTTCAACCGTGCCAACGGCACGCTGGGGACGGCGCAGACGGGCGGCGCGTGGACGCAGACCGCGGGTGCGACCAACGTCGGGATCGAGAACAACGCGGCACGGTTCACGACCACGGCGGCGGGCCAGACGCGCAGCGCGACGCTCAACTCCACCACGTCGACGAGTACCGACCTGACGTTCTCGTTCACCACCTCGGCGACGCCGGCCGGCGCGCGGATGTACATCTCCGCGCTCGGACGCGTCGTGGGTTCGGACGACTACCGCGCACGGTGGGTGATCGCCACGAACGGTGCGGTCCAGGCGCAGTTGTCGCGCGGAGGCACGGTGATGGTGTGGCAGGACCTTCCTGCCGCCAACAACATCGTTCCCAACACGAAGTACAACGTGCGGCTGCAGGTCTTCGGCACGGGTCCGACGACCCTCCGCAGCAAGATCTGGGCGAACGGCACGGCGGAGCCGGCGGCGTGGCAGCTGAACACGACCGACGCGACGGCCGCTCTCCAGGTCGCCGGCTACACCGGGATGACGACGTACGCCGGTGGCGGGTTCTCGAGCCTTCCGTACAACGTGTTCTTCGACGACTTCCGTGCCGTGGCGGTGACCCCCTGACGTTCACCGACTCGTACCAGCGCCTCGCCGCGGCCCAGAAGGGCCGCGGCCGAGGCGCGCCGGCCTACTCGATCTACGTCAACCGGCCTGCGGGGCGCATCTTCGCCGCGGCGGCGTATTCGGCAGGACTGACCCCGAACCAGGTCTCGCTCATCAGCGCGGCGTTCACGTTCACCGGGATAGCCCTGCTCGCGACCGTGCCGCCGTCGCTCCTCCTCGGGGTGGTGGTGTGGCTGCTGTTGGCGGTCGGATACGCGTGGGACAGCGCCGACGGCCAGGTCGCGCGGCTGCGCGGCGGAGGGTCGCTGGCCGGCGAATGGCTCGACCACATCCTGGACTCGGCCAAGCTCGTCTCGCTGCACATCGCCGTGGCGATCGGCGCCTACCGCTTCTTCGACCTGCCCAACGCGGGATGGGTGCTGGTCCCGCTCGCGTTCGCGATCGTCTCGACCGTCACGTTCTTCGGGATGATCCTCAATGATCTGCTCCGCGGGAAACGCGGTGTGCCGCAGGCGGCCGAGGCGGGCGGCTCGTCGCCGCTGCGCGCCGTGCTCGGTCTCCCGACCGACTACGGGGTCTGGTGCCTGGCGTTCCTGCTGTGGGGAGCGACGACCTGGTTCATGGTCGTGTACACCCTTCTTCTGGTGGCCGCAGTGGCATATCTCGGTGCCGCACTCTTCGTGTGGTTCCGCAGGATGAAGGCGATCGGGTAGCACGCGCTGCAAGCTCATACACGAGGAGCAATCGAGGGCGGCCTGTGAGAATCATCTCATTCTCGCAGGGCTATGACACGCCGGCTGTTATCGTTCTGAGACATTGCTTCCCGCGTATGCCAGGTGTGCCTCTTGCGCGCCTCCAATACTGCAACCGGGATACCCGATCCCCCGGAGTTCTTCTTTTGCGTTCCACCCTGCCCTCGCTCGCTGCTGCCCTGACCGTCTCCCTACTTCTTCCCGGTGCCGCCGTCCTCGGCGCACAACAGGCCACCGCTCTCGATGGAGCGACCTCTTCGGCCGTCTTCGCCGACGACATGAACCGGACCGTCTCGGCGGGCCTCGGCACGTCGACGAGCGGCGGGGCCTACACCCTGTCCGACCCCTCCGCCTTCTCGGTGACCGGCGGCACCGCCCGCGCCGTCGTCAGGACCTCGGGCACCTCGGTGTCTGCGCGTCCGGCCGACGTCTCGCTCGCTGACGCCACGTCCTCGGTCGAGTTCACCCTCGACCAGCTCCCCCAGGCGGGCGGCGGCATCTACCTGAGTCTCCAGTCCCGCCGCACCGCGGCGGGCTTCTACCAGGTGCAGGCCCGCGTCGATCCTCAGGGCCGCCTCCTCCTCGAGGCGCTGCGCGTCAACGGCTCGCAGCAGCAGTCCCTCGGACGGATCGAGGTGGCGGGCTTCGCGATCACGCCCGGCGTCCCGTTCCGCCTCGACACCCGGATCGCCGGCGATCAGGCGGCGATCGACGCCCGTGTCGCGCGCGTCGACGCGACTCGCTCGGATTGGGACCTGTCGGTGAAGGACACGGCGTCCAACCGCCTCGTCGCCGCCGGCGGCGTGGCGGTGCGGGCCTACGTCTCGGCGAGCACGCCGGCCCAGGCCGTCCGCTTCGACGACCTCACCGTCGCCGCGGTCTCGGATGCCTCCGCCGAGCCGGCCCCGGAACCGACCCCCGCCCCGGAACCGACTCCCGCCCCGGAGCCGACTCCCGCCCCGGAGCCGACCCCCGCCCCGGCGCCTGAGCCGACACCGGCCCCCGCCCCCGCGCCCCCGACGGTTCCGGCCACGCCCGTGGCGTCGTCGTGGGACCAGACCGGCGCGCGCGCCGAGTCCGGTGCGGCGGCCGTCGGCTCGACGCGCTACGCGGTGCCGGCCGGCGCTGTGTACGTCGACGCCGCTGCGGCGGCCGGCGGAACCGGAACGGTGACCGCCCCCTACAACTCGATCCAGACCGCGATCGACCGCTCCGCGAGCGGATCCGTGATCGTCCTTCGCGCCGGCAGCTACCACCAGAGCGCGACCGTTCCCTCGGGCAAGGCGCTCACGATCCAGTCGTACCCCGGCGAAGCCGTGTGGCTCGACGGATCCGAGAAGATCTCGGGCTGGACGGCCTCGGGCGCGTCGTTCTACAGCCCCGGCTGGACGTACGACTTCGACTCGACCCCCTCCTTCACGAAGGGCGAGGCCGATGGCACCGCGCCGGGATGGCAGTGGCTGAACCCCTCGTACCCCATGGCCGCCCACCCGGAGCAGGTCTGGATCGACGGCGTGCAGCAGCGCGAGGTCTCGTCGCTGTCGCAGCTCACCGCGGGCACCTTCTTCACCGACACGGCGGGCGACCGCCTGTACCTCGGCACGAACCCGCAGGGCCACGACGTCCGCGCCAGCACGCTCACGAAGGCGCTGTCGCTCCGCGGTGCGGGCACGGTCGTGCGCGGCATCGGCATCCGCGGCTACGCCACATCCGTCTGGATGATGGGCGCGGTCACGGTCGAGGCTCCCAAGACGACGCTCGAGAACGTCGAGATCCACGACACGGCGACGACCGGCCTGTTCGTCGGCGCGGCGGACGCCGTCGTGCGCGACGTCACCCTGGCCCGCAACGGCCTCATGGGCCTCGGCGCCAACTTCGCCGACCGGCTGCTGGTCGATGGCCTGCTCGCGGTCGAGAACAACAGCGAGCACTTCAACCAGGCACCCGTCTCGGGCGGCCTGAAGATCGCGAAGTCGCGCGGGTTCACCGTGAAGTCCTCGGCCTTCCTGCGCAACGACGGCCCGGGCCTGTGGACCGATCAGTCGGTGTACGACATGGACATCTCGGGCTCCGACTTCGTCCAGAACAAGGGCACGGGCGTCTTCCTCGAGATCTCGCAGAAGGTCGACTTCGTCGACAACCTGGTGCTGGGCAACGTGGGCAACGCCATCAAGATCAACAACACCGGTGGCGTGAACCTGTGGAACAACACGATCGTCGGCGGTGACCGCGTGCTCAACATCGTGCAGGACGAGCGCTCCGCGTACGACGCGTCGGTGCCCGGGCACGACCCGCGCTACCCGTTCCCCGACCCGACGATGCCGTGGGTGATCCGCGACATCACCATCGGCAACAACGTCATCGCCCAGAGCAGCGGCAACTGCACGCTGTGCGTCGAGGACTACTCGCACAAGTACGCCGCGAGCGACCTCAACATCCGCTCGAACGGCAACATCATCCAGCGGGATGCCGCGAACAGGCCGTCGTGGTTCGTCGTCTGGTCGCGCGGCGCGGCCAACGTCAACCCGTACGTGTTCTCTACGTTCGCGGACTACCGGTCGACGACCGGCCAGGACGCTCGTTCGCTCGGCCTCGAGGGACGCGCCGTGACCGATGCGAGCGGACACCTGCTCGCCGACATCGCCGCCCAGTCGCCCGCCGTGGCCCTCGCGCCTCCGTCGGCACTGGTGGGTCTCATCGGGAGCAGCACGCCGACCATCGGGGCGCGCTTCCCGTAAGCCGCATCCCCCGACGGCAGCGCCCGGGAGGCGACCGAGTGATCGGTCCGCTTCCCGGGCGCTGTCGTATGCGGCCGAGTCTCCCGACGGCGGCGCCGGATGAAGTCGCCGCCGGAAGGCGACCCCACCCGGCCCGCGCGTCAGGTCGTCACTGCGCCGGCCCCGCGAAGAAGCCGTCGTAGCTGTAGACGACGGGAACCGTCGTCGCACTCGAGGACAGGTAGCTGTTGATTCCGACGTACCCCGGCGCCTGCAGGACCGCTGTGCTGTCGGTCGCCGTGAGCGTCCAGGCGGCGGGCTCCGCCGTCGCGGTCCGCCACACCTTGGCCTTGAGCGTCGTGGCGTTCACCCCGGACACCTGCAGGCGGATGCTCAGCGAGTCCGGCGTCGTGACCGAGACCCCAGGGAGGGTGAGGCTCGTGAGAACCGTCTCGGCGCCGCCGACCGTCCGCGTCAGCCACAGCGCGACCGCCCCGTTCGAGGCGACCCGCACCTTCGCGCGGTAGTCGTTTAGGTTGTCGATCTGCCGTCCGATCGCCGAGAAGTAGTAGCCGCCACCCGTGGAGACCTGGTTCACGGCCACCGTGAACCGCTCCTCCGTGCTCGTCGACGGCGCAGCGCCCGCGAGGGACGCGGTGTAGCTGTTGCCCGCCGAGAGCGTGACCTTGCCGACGCCGTCCGCCACCGAGAACTTGCTCAGCGCCGTCGCCGTGCCCGGGTTCATCGTCCAGGCGCCGCCGACCTCCGCCGTGCCCCAGCCGTTCGTCGCGGTGCGCTCGAACGAGTCTTTCGCCCAGACGAGCGGCGCCGTCACCGTAACGGGCTTCGACGTGGAGTTGGTCGCTCCCCGGTTGTCGGTGACGGTGAGCGTCACGGTGTACGTGCCGGCCGCGGCGTACGGGTGGGATGCCGTCGCACCGGACCCCGTCGACCCGTCGCCGAAGTCCCAGGCGTACGAGGCGACCGAGCCATCGGCATCCGTCGATCCCGACCCGTCGACCGATGCCGTCAGATCCGTCGAGGTCGAGGTGAACGACGCCGTCGGCGCCTGGTTCGCCACGACCGACACCGGATGGGTCACGGTGTTCGTCGCGCCGCGGTCATCGGTCACGGTGAGCGTCACGGTGTAGGTGCCCGCGGCGGCGTACATGTGCTGCGCGGTGCTCCCGGTCCCCGTCGAGGCGTCTCCGAAGTCCCACGCGTAGCTCGCGACAGTGCCGTCGGTATCGCTCGAGCTCGAGCCGTCCAGCGAGGCGGTGAGCAGGTCCGTCGTGGCGGTGAAGGCCGCGACGGGCGGCGTGTTCGGCGCCTGCGAGGTCGTCACGCTCTTCGTGATCGTGCCGACGGCTCCGTCGTCGTCCGTCACCGTCAGCTTGACGGCGAACGTGCCGGCGCCGGCGTAGACATGGGTCGCGGTCGCGCCCGTGCCGGTCTGCCCGTCTCCGAAGTCCCACGCATAGCCCGCGATCGTTCCGTCGGAATCGGCGGAGGCCGATGCGTCGAACGCCACGCTGAGGTTGGTCACCGTCGACGTGAAGGCGGCCGTCGGTGCCTTGTTGGGCGCGACCGTCACGGACTTCGTCGTGGAGCTGACGAGCGACGTGGCGTCGGTCACCTTGAGCGTCACCGTGTACGTGCCGGCTTGGGCGTACGTGTGCGCGGCCGTCACGCCGGCCGCGGTCGAGCCGTCGCCGAACGTCCAGTCGTAGCTGACGATGTTCCCGTCGGCGTCGGTGGATGCCGAGGCATCCACGTTCACCGCCAGCTCGTTCGTCGTCGCGGTGAACGACGCGACGGGCGCGCGCTCACCCGGGGTGCGGCCCGCCGCGGCGAAGTGCGACCGGATGCGGTCCTCGCTCAGCACGCCGGGGTACACCGCGACCTCGTCGAGCGTCCCGGTGATGTAGTTGCTCGACGTGCTGCCGAACGTCCGGTCTCCGCCGATCCGCCAGTAGCCGCGGTAGTTCTGCGCCGTCGTGACGCCGTTGCTCCCGACCAGCTTCGTGTCGACCCAGAGCTTCATGCCGTCCGGCCCCTGCGAAGCGACGGCGTAGTGCCACAGCCCGTCGTTGTACGCGGCCGGGCTCACGACGCTCGTCTGCGAGCCGTTGTTCACGCCGAAGCTCACGCGGCCGTTGCTCTGCATGACGATGTGCCGGTCGTAGTTCGTGCTGAGGCCGCTCGCCGCATTGCCGAAGCCGACGAGCTTGCCGCCGGTCGTGCTGGTGGTCTTGAACCACACTTCGGCGGTGAACGCCGTCGGCGCGTTCGTCGCCTCTTGCGCGACCACGAGGCCCGACAGCAATCCGTTGAAGGTCGTCGCGGTGTCGCCCGAGATGGCGCCGGGCTGGCTGCGCGTCACGCTCCCGCTCTGGTTGCCGGTCGACCCGCCGACGGCGAAGTCGCGCACGGGGCCCGATGCCGTCTCGTTCAGCCGCCAGTACAGGTCGGGCGCATCGGTCGAGACCGCCGCGCCGTACGCGTCGGCGGGCGCCGCGGTCCAGCTTCCCGTCCGGCCGCTCGCCGCGTAGTGGGCCTGGACATCGCCCTTGGTCAGCGCCTTGGCGTAGACGGCGACGTCGTCGATGCTGCCGGAGAGCGCTGCGTCGCTCGGCCGGTTGGTGAAGCTGCCGGTCTGGTCGGCGCCGATCCGCCAGTATCCGATGTAGGACTTCGGCGTCGTGGCGCTCTGATCGCGGCCGACGCGGATCCCGTCGACGTAGAGCTCCATCCCGCCGGTTCCGACGGTGCCCACGATGTGGTGCCACTGGCCGTCGTTGACGCTCCCGCGGCTGTACACCGTGCGGTACGAGCCGTCGTTGATGGCGAAGTTCGCCCGGCCGGAGGTGTCGAGATACAGCACCCTGTCGGTGAGGCCGGACGCCGAGGTCCCCGTCGAGGAGTTGCCGTACCCGACGATGCGGCCGCCGCGGGTGCTCGTCGTCTTGACCCACGCCTCGACCGAGGTGGCGGCGGTGGTCGACTCGCTGTCGGTCGTCGTCATGCGCGGGTTGCTGCCGCCCGCCGAGGTGACGGCGGCGTCGACGTCGTTCGTGAGCGCGCCGCTCGCGCCGAGCGTGAGGCTCAGGAGCGTGCCGGGTGCATCCCCGACGTCGTCGTACAGCTTCGTGCCCAAGGTCTCGCCGAGGCGCCAGTAGTGCGTGGGCGCGCTTGCGCGCACCGCCGTCCGGTAGGTGGATGCCGCGGCCCCCGACACCGTGATGTACGGCGACCAGGCGCTCCACTGCACGTTGCCGTCGGCATCCTTCGCCCTCACCTGGTAGCGCACCTGCGCACCCGGCGTCTGGCCGGTGTCGGTGATGCTGAGGCTCGGGAGCCGCCAGAACTCGCTGTCATTGCGGGTGAAGGTCGCGATCTTCGTCGCGGGGCTGCGGAAGACGTCGTACGTGATCGCCGTGTTGTCGCGGTCCCACACGCTGCTGAACGGGACGCGGACGGTGCCGGCCTCGTTCGAGTACGGAGCGGGTGTGAACGCCGTGCTGTTGATCGGCGCGACGGCGTGCGGCGAGATCGGGCGACGCGCGAAGCGGACCAGGCCCTGCTGCGCCGTCGTGTTGACCTTCGGGAATTCGCCGCCGAGCACGATGTAGTCGGAGTTGCCGGTCACCGACCATGCGGCCTGCCGGGCGTCGGTGTAGCTGCCGAACTCCAGATCGGGGTACCAGTGCAGGAGCCCCGCGTAGGCGTTGCCGGTGAAGTCCCAGCCGTACGCGTCCTTCGTCGTGATGGTCCCGACCGGGAACGTCGGCTCGGCCGTCGCCTTCTGCCAGCGCGACCGCGGGCTCGTGTCGGGGAAGCCGCCCACGACCGTGCAGTCGTGGCGGTGGCCGACCGAGTACAGGACCTGGCCCTGGGGGAAGCTCGAGTACGTGTCGCCGAGGCAGTCGTTGATCCAGTTGATCTTCCCGGTGTACGGATCGGCGGCGAAGGTGCCCTCGAAGGATGCCCCGGCGCCGAAGGCGTATCCGGTGCCGAAGACCTGCGTGCCGTCGGTGCTGAGGCTCGAGATCGCCCCGTTGAGGCCGGCCGTTTTGATGGTGCTGACGGCTGCCCACGGCATCGCGTTGCCCGTCGCGGCATCCAGCGATCCCATGCCGTACGCCGTCTGGCCGTTCAGCTGCGTGAACGACCCGGCGATGATCACGCGGGAGCGGTCGGGACTGGAGACCATGTCCCAGACGAAGCCGTCGCCCGCCGCGACCGGTGCCCAGGCCGTCAGTGTGCCGGTGGTCGTGTCCCAGGCGGCGAGCTCCGTGCGCGGCTGACCGCCGCTCGAGCGGAAGTTGCCGCCGACGTAGACGGTGCTGCCCGAGAAGGCGAAGCCGCGCACCTGGCCGTCGGTGCGGGGCGCCCACGAGACGAGCGCACCCGTCGCGACGTCGAACGCCGCGACGTGGGAGCGCGCCTGTCCGTCGACCGTGGTGAAGTCGCCGCCGAAGTAGACCGTCTTGCCGTCCGGCGCGGCGCGAACGACGAGGCCCTGGGCGTCGAGGGAGTGCGTGAAGTTCGGGATCGGGTTGCCCGTCGTGATGTCGAAGGCGAAGATGTTCTGCGCATCGATCTCGCCGGCACCTCCCACAGCGACCCCCGGCGGCCGCGCCTTGGTGAAGCTGCCGGTGACGTACACCGTGTTGCCGACGACCGCCTGGCTCCACACGACGCCGTTGATCTGCCACGTCGGCAGCACGTCGGTCGTGACCGTGTCGGGCAGCGCCGGGGGATCGGCCGCAGCGGCCCGGCCCGAGGGGACGACCACGAGGGCCAGCGTGGCGACGATCATCGCCACGGCGACGAGCGAAGCGGTGATGCGACGGGAGGAGACCCCCATCCGGTCGCGGATGATTCCGGGCATGAGGAGTCCTCTTGTCGTCGGTGCGCTGTGCGTGGGAAGGACGGTCACGGGAGGCATGTCACTCGAGGCCTCCGCGGAAGACGGCTGATGTGTGGGCCGCGTCGAAGTCGACCACCAGCGTGATCTGCGACTTCGAGTCGTCGGGGACCGCGAAGGCGTACACGGCGGTCGCCTTGCCGCCGGGGCTCAGCGTCCCGGCGAAGTCGTGCACGTCCGCCTCGTCCGCGTAGACGGGCTGGACGGGGGTGCCGCTCTTGTCGAGCAGCGTCAGGACGGACGTCCCGAGGTCGATGGGGTCGGACGACCCGTTCGTCAGCTCCAGGCTGAGGCGGGCGAAGGCGCGGCCGGGGAAGCTTCCCGGGCCCTTCGCCGTCTCCTCGGCGAACGACACGTCGGTGATCCGCACCGACACGCCGTCCGGATAGGCGACGGGATCCGAGGGCGCCGCCGGCTCGGCCTTCTGGGCCGGGGCCGTGGTGACTCCGGCGCGGCCCACCTTCGGGACGGGCTGGTCCGGATCGGCGGTCGTGGGAGGCGCGGACGCCGACGCGGTCGGCTCGGGGGCCGGGGAAGCGGTGGAGTGGGGGGGATGCCGGTGCCGACGCCGATGCCGACGGATGCGCCGGCGCGCCGGCCTGGGACGCGGGCTCGGCGGAGCAGGCTGCCAGGCCGATGCAGAGCACCGTGGCAGCGAACAGAGCGCACGCGCGAACAATCATGACGATTGTCCAATCCCCATACTTCGAGTGCGGGGAGGACCCTGCGCTCCGCGCGACGGTGCGCATTCGCCGTGCCAATTCCCAAGTGACACGATCCCCAGTGGGCAAAGCATAGATCCTCGCGCGCCGATCCGCACCTGTCGGTTTCGGATGCGCCTTCTTCAGTCGAGTGCCGGCGTCCATTGCCGATCCCTTGTCGTCGCGCGGCGCGGGGGAGCGACGTGCTGCTGGAGCGCATCCGCCAGTCGGTCGTGGAACCGGGTGGTGCTGAATTCGCGGCCCGCGCGCAGCGCGTCGGCGTGCGCTCGCCGCCGGTACTCGTCCCAGTCGTCGTGGATGCGACGGAGGCCGGACGCGAGGGCCTCGGCATCGTCGGGAGTGACGCGGACGGCCGCGGAGAATCCGGCCGCCGCCTCCGTCAGTCCGGTGTGATCGGCGACCACGACGGGGCGTTCGCTGAGGAGGGCCTCGATCACGACGTTCCCGAAGGATTCGTCCAGCCGGGAGGGGACGACGGCCACGTCCGCCGCCGCGTACGCGGGCCACACCGTCTCGCGGAAGCCGGAGAAGCGCACGTGCGACTCCAGGCCGAGCTCCGCGACGAGCGCGCGCAGCTCCGCCTCGTACCACTCGTAGCCGGGGAAGACCGAGCCGACGATCTCGACCTGGGGGTCGATGCCCGCATCGCGCAGCAGAGCCGCGGCCCGGACGACGAGGTCGGTGCCCTTGCGCGGCGACAGCCGGCCCACGTAGACGATGCGGAATGCGCCGGTCACCCGCTCCCGTGGCGGTCGGCGGTCCGCGGGGCCCGCGACGCCGTTCGGCACGACGATCGTCCGACCTCCCCGATCCGGTCCGGCGGAGCCCGAGACCCGTCGGCTGGTCTCGGAGTTGAAGATCACGCCGTTCGCGAGGGCGAGGGGCGCGGTGAGCATGACGCGTGCCGGACGGGAGAGCCCGGCCTCCGCCTCGTGGACGTAGACGATCGCCGGCTGCCGGAAGGCGCGGGCGACGAGGGTCCAGAACGGCACGGTCACGGTGTTGACGAGCACCACATCGGGTGCGACATCGCGCAGGAGTCGCCGCATGCGAGGCACCTGCACGACGATGTCTCGCAGGAGCGACAGCATCCCTCCGACGCTCAGGATGCTCTTGCGGATGACGGGGGCGGGGAGCACCACGACCTCTGCGCCGGCGGAGCGCAGGAGCGGCACGAGGGGGCCGTCGACCGAGCACGTCACGACGGTGCGCCAGCCGCGCGGGGCGAGGCCCCGCACGGCCTCGAGCATCATGCGGTCGGAGCCGTAGAGGTCGGCCGAGGGATTGGCGATCACCACCGTCCGCGGTCGCGCGGATGCTTCCGTCCCGGCGGGCATGTCACCGCTCCGGCCAGTACTCGTCGACGAGGGCCACGGTCGAGGCGATGTTCGCCCGGCTCGAGGCCCCGAACACGATGGACTCGAGGTTCGGCAGACCGCAGACCCACTCCACGGCCTCGCGGGGCGGGAGCGCTCCGCTCGCGAAGACCGACATGGCCACGGCGCGGAAGGGCCGCTTCTCCATCGCCTCGCGGTACGCATCGACCCCGCCCGACATGCGGAAGCCCAGCTTGTTGATGTTGGAGCAGACGAGGGGGTTCTCGACGCCGGCGCGATCGAGATCGTCGAGCACGCGCGGAAGGTTCATCGTGATGAACCCCGGCTCCGCGTTGTAGCGGGCCCGCACGTGATCAGCGAAGATGCGCAGCGCGTCGGTGAAGCCGAGCCCGGAGAGGAGATCCACCACGACGTTCTGCATCCAGATGACGGGGGTCTGGAGGCCCGAGAACATCTTGAGCTCCGCGTCGACGAGCAGGGTCGACACGCCCTCGATGTCTTTGCGCGCGAGCGAGGACGCTCCGCGCGCGATGCTGTCGAGGAGGCCCTCGTCGGGAAGGAATCGACGGATGGCGCCGAGGAATCCGTCATCCGTCACCGCATTGGCGTACTTGTGCGCGTACGGCATGCACGGGAAGAACGACATGCCGGCGTACCGCTGCGGGTTCGAGCGGACGCGATCGCAGACCTCGGCGATGCGGTCGTGCGTCGTGCACATGAACGTGCGAACGCCCTCGTCGTAGGCGGCGTCGATCACCTGCATGATGGCGTCGACGTCCTGGAACCGGATCTGCTGCGCGCGCGCCTTCTCTTCCGACATGTGGTTGACGCCGAAGAACTGGTTGTCGCCGAACAGGAGCCGGTCCATGGTCCGCGTGGCGGTGGTGGTCATCGTCAGGCCCCCGCCCTCAGTGCGCGGAACGCGGCGCTGATCCCGCGTCTCGGAGCCGGCGCCTGCCGCGCCGCGGCGCCCTCGCGCGTGAGCCGCGCGCCGACGCGCGAGGCATCCTCGCTGATCATGGCGATGACCCGGTCGGTCACGGCCGCCGAGGCGAAGTCGTTCTCGCCCTCGATCGCGCCGTCGATCACGCGGCGGATGAAGGAGTCGAGCTGCGTGCTGTACTCCTCGCCGCGCAGATAGAACCACGGCGCCTCGGTGAGCTCCGTCGTGTAGCGGACGTTCCATCCCGCCCGGTACCCCTCGGGGATCGGGGCGGTGTCGCGCAGATACACCTGGATCTCCTGCCGGTCGGCGTAGATCCGGCCGTGCGTGCCCCACAGAGTGATCTTGGTCGTCATCTTCCGCTGCGACTCGTCCGCCCAGTTCGCGACGATCTGCGCCGTTCCGCCGGGGTAGTGCAGCGTGCTCGCGACGGCGTCGTCGATGTTCGCCGAGAAGATGCTGGTCAGCTGACTCCCGCTCACGGACTCCGGCGCGCCGAGGTACCACGTGAGGAGGTTCAGCGGGTGGGCGGCGTAGTCGTAGAGGCATCCGCCGCCGGTCGCGCGCTGGCTCCGCCATGTGTGACCAGCCGGCTTGAGCACGACGGGCCCGTAGGCCTCGGCGAGGGTCGTGTTGACGGCCCCGATCGCCCCCGCCTCGAGAAGTCGCTGCACCTCGCGGAACGCGCCGACGAAGCGGTTGTGATACCCGACCTGGGTGACGAGGCCCCGGGCTGCCGCGGCATCCGTCAGAACCGCGCTCTGGGCCGGGTCGATCACGAGCGGCTTCTCGCAGAACACGTGGATGCCTCGCTCGAGCGCGGACTGGATCATGCCGGAGTGCAGGTGCGTCGGCGTCGCGACGATGAGCGCCTGCGGCTTGGCCTCGTCCAGCATCCGGTCGAGGTCCTTGAAGGTCCGCACACCCGTGTACTTGGAGAGGATGTCGAGTAGATACCCCGTCGCATCGCAGACCCCCACGACCCGGACCTCGGGGTGCGCCCGCACCATCGCCAGATGCGACAGCCCCATCTTCCCGAGACCCACCACTGCGACATCGATCATGCGTTCGCCCCTATCCTCTGCGGCACGTGTCCTCGGCGCTCGAGCGCGCCGAGCAGCGCCTGCTCGTACTGCCCGCCGATCCGCGACCACGTGAACTCATCGCGGAACCGCCGACGGCTGGCCGCCCCCATGCGGCGCCGCCGGTCCTCGTCCGAGAGCACGCCGCGCAGTACGCGGCGGAGGCTCTCGGTGTCGGTGAAGTATGCGTTCTCGCCGCCCGCCACCCAGCGGTTGTAGCGGTTGTCGTGGGCGATGACGGGGTTTCCGGCCGCCATCGCCTCGACGAGCGAAGGGTTGGTGCCGCCCACCGTGTGGCCGTGCACGTAGACGGCCGCGTGGAAGCGCAGCGACCGCAGGCGTTCCTGGTCGAAGATCGCTCCCGGGAACACCACCTCCGCGGAGGCCGCAGCCATCACCTGGGCCTGGTAGGCGTCGTCCGGTCCGTACGGCCCGACGACGACGATCGGCATGCCGCGCACCTCGGCCGACCAGGCGCGGACGATCTCGAGCACCGAGTTCTCGGGGATGGGCCGGCACACCACGATCCCGTACCGGCCGGGCGTGAGACCGAGCTCGGTCGCGGCATCCGTCGCCGCCCGCGTGACCTCATGGGCGCCGTAGGTGATCGTCTGCACCCGCCGGCGGCCGAAGTGCCGCTGCAGATACTCGGCGATGACGGGGTGATCGGCGATCAGCACATCGCCGACCCAGCCCGCGCACCGCTCGTTGCCCAGCAGGATCCCCTGCTTGAGAGGACCCCAGCGCTTGCGGGTCCACTCCATCCCGTCCATGTTGATGACGTTCGGGATGCCGCGCAGCCGTGGCAGCACGTCGTACACGCCGGTGTTGTAGCCGAAGGTGAGCCACACGTCGCCGGGTCGATGCATCGCCATCGCGTGCCGGATGGAGGTGAGGTCGAACGCGGCGGTTCCGCGCCATCCCTCCTTCGGCTCGTGGATCAGCGTGCGGGCGATGCCGTTCCATTCGTCGTTCTTCGTGCGCCCGACCCCCGGGAGCTGGCAGTACACGTCGACGGACCAGCCCCGGTCCCGCAGGTGCAGGGCGATGTTCTCGGCGGCGGTCTCGAACCCGCCGTAGTTCGCCGGCACCCCATGGGTGCCGAGGATGCGGACTGTCGAGGCCACCGTGCGATGTCCTTTCAGGATCGAGAGCGCGCCGCCGCGGACGGCGTCACGTTCCGCGGAGCGTCCGGCATCGCGAGGGTGCGCCCCAGGGCACCCCTCCGCCGTGGGAAAGGCTGCGCCACCCGCCCGCTGTTGGGGGCGAAACACATGCGGTGCCATGTCCGGACTGGGGCTGACCAGATGGGCACCGCGGTTAGGTGCGGGCGGGCGGCGCAGGATCGTGAAGCATTCGGGCCGGCGCGGTGACCGCCGGAGGTGTGGATGGAAACGGAGAGCGAACGCGTGCGGACGCCGACGCACACGGCGTCCGCACGTGTCGCTCCGGTCTTGGTCGTCATGTCAGTACGCCCCCTTCGGAGCGACCATGACCCGGGCGGTGCGCCACATGATCATGAGGTCCGACGTGAGGGACCAGTTCTCGACGTAGCGCAGGTCGAGGCGCACACTCTCCTCCCAGGAGAGATCGCTGCGGCCGCTGACCTGCCAGAGCCCCGTGATGCCGGGCCGGATGTACAGCCGGCGGCTCACCGTGCCGTCGTAGTCGAGGACCTCCCGCGGAAGCGGAGGACGCGGCCCGACGACGCTCATCTCGCCGCGCAGCACGTTGAAGAACTGGGGCAGCTCGTCGAGCGAGTACTTGCGCAGGAGGGCCCCTACGCGTGTGACGCGCGGGTCGTGCCGCAGCTTGAAGAGCGGACCGGCACCCTCGTTGCCCGCGCGCAGCAGCTCGAGCTGCGACTCGGCGTCGGCGCGCATCGTGCGGAACTTGAAGATCTGGAAGTACCCGCCGTCACGACCCACGCGGGTCTGCCGGAAGAACACCGGTCCTGGCGAGTCGAGCCGGATCGCGAGGGCGATGAAGGGCAGGACGATCAGGATCGGGAGGAGCGCGAGGCTTGCGAAGACGAGGTCGAAGGCCCTCTTGAAGGCGTGGACCCCACCCTCGAACTCGGGGATCTTGACCTGGATGAGCGGCAGGCCGTCGAGCGGCGTGAGGGAGATGCGGGGCCCGGCGACCTCTGTCAGCCTGCTGCAGACGACCATCTCTGCGGCGGCTCCCTCCAGCTGCCAGCTGAGCCGCCGAAGGAAGTCGCGGTCGCCCTCCGGGATGCTCGCCACGATGATGGCGTCAGCCCCCGAGAGCCGGGTCTGGTCGGCGGTCGATTGGATCGGTCCGACGACGGGGTACGACCGCCCGTCGACCACGATCGGCGCGCTGCCGTCCGTCGTCACGGCGATGACGCGGTAGCAGTGGTGCGGGTCGCGCACGAGGTTGCCGATGACGTACTCGACGTCCTGCCTCGTGCCGGCGACGATCGCGCGCGAGACGCAGTCACCGTGCTTGCGTTCGCTGATGAGGCGCTTGCGCCACAGCCAGCGGTCGACGAGCAGAGCGACGAGCCCGGCGGGCAGCGCGATCGCCAGCTGCAGACGCAGTCCGTCGAGCTGGAAGAAGACGAAGAGGATCGCGACGATGCCGAAGGCGAAGCCCGTCGCGTGGGCGACGCGCTTGTACTCGGCGGCACCCGACCCGAGGATGCCGGGCTCGCGGGTGCGGCCGAGCCACAGGAGCACGAGCCACGCGACCATGACCGGCACCGCGACGCGGGCCGCGCCCGCGACGGACGTGAGCGAGAAGCTCGGCATGTCGAGGCTCGCCGTCGTGACGGTGGCCGCGATCACGGCGAAGGCGTCGGTGATGACGAGACGACGCCGATACCGGCGCTCCCAAAGATGCCTTCGCTCGAGCGAAGGCTGACTACGCGGCGCGATGGCCGCGGGCAGATTGGCTGGCCGCGGGGCGGTCGTCGCCGAGCGCCGAAGCGGAATTCGGGTCTCCGCTTCGGCGCCCATTGGCGACGCCGCACCCTTTACGGCCAGCTTCAGGCCGCGGTCCACCGTGCGCACGGCTGTGCGTCCCCGATAGACATTCCTCTACCCCAAGTCAGACGTGCACGTCGACGACATCGACGACGTCCAGCGTCCCCAGATGCGCTGATCCGACCGGGTGTGCCGGACACTAAAGGGTTCCCAAGCCCCTTGCGCAACGCCACTGTACCTCCGGTGCACGCGGAAGGGAAGAGATTGTTCGCCCCCGATTTGACTTGCGTTAATCGGTTCCGGTATGGGCCCCGCGAATTCGCCCGCGGGGCGCAGTCAGCCGATCAGCCTGGCGACGGCGTCGACTCCCATCCCGTAGTTGATCCGCTGGACCGGCAGCGCGAGCTTGTCCGTGCCGATCGTGACGTAGCCGGGCTCGATCGTCCGAGCCATCTCGAAGCCGGCCAGACGCAGGCCTTCCTTCGAGGTCTCGTTGTAATGCCCGTAGGGGTACGCCATGACCTCCTTGACGCCGAGCACCTGCGCCGAGGTCTCCATGTCCGCGGCGATCTGCTCGGCGGTGAGATTGACCATCTCGCCCTCGCCGTTGGCCCCCGCCTTGTGCATGTCGTGGGTGTGCGAGCGGCGGAGCACGTAGGGGTTAGGCGGCGGATCCTGCCGGTACGCCGTGATCATGAATGAGGTGGCGAGCAGCTTGTACCTGTCGACGACCGGGGCCGCGAGATCGAACCACGACTGGTCCGCATCGTCGTCGGTGATGATGACGGAGTGGTTAGGCAGCCACAGCCGCGCGTCGATGAAGGCGCTCAGCTCGTCCCACGTCGGCAGGTAGAAGCCGCCCGTCGCGATGTGATTCATGTGGGCGTCGAAGTCGCCGATGTACGCGTAGTTGCCCCGCAGCCATCCGCTCTCGCCGGCCGGGTTCGCGGTGAACTGGTGGTACATCATGATCGGGATGCGGGCGTTCTCCGCCGCGTTCTCCTCAGGCGTCTTCCACGACCCGTACAGGGTGATCTGCTGCTGGGTGCACGCGACGAGCTCCGACCCGTTGATGCGAGCCGGGATGTTGAAGGATGCCGCGTCCGCCGGAGTCGCGTACCACCCGGCGAACACCGACCCGTCGCGCGAAGGGATCGGCAGGGCGCTGTAGAGGGCGCCCTGCGTCTGGAGCTGCGGCGCATCCGAGATCCCGTCCCCCTCGAAGCTCACCGCGCAGGCGTTCGGATCCTGGGTCGAGGCCAGCAGCTGCTCCGACGGCGTGAGAGGCGTCGGAGTCGGCGTGGGGACGGGTGTCGCCGTAGGCGTCGGCGAGGGGGCGGCCGAGGCATCCGTCGTCCTCGTCAACGCGATCGCGGTGATGGCCGCAGCAGTCCCGCCGATCACGACGAGTATGGCGATCAGCACCGCGAGGAAGCGGCGACGCCGCACGCGCTTCGAGGGGCGTCGAGGTGCGCCCGCGGAACCGTCGGAACTCATGGCCGCGTGAACCCCCTGTCGACTGCGGCTCGTTCAGCCCCATGAACGATCCGCCTGTGCGAAATGATAGGCGAAGGCGGGCGCCGGATTGCGAAGGCGCAGGCGGGTGGTGGATGCCGCGCCGACCGCCCCAGCTCCCTGCGAGCGCCCCGCCGATCGACGCGGCGCTCGCAGGAACCTGTGGCGCTCGCGACTACCCGCGAGGCGGGTTCGCCGGCAGCCACTCGGCGAGGGTCGTCTCGAAGACCGAGGCCCCCTCGACGGGTACGAGCGTGAGGTCGTCGAACTCGAAGAACTGCGTCGCGTGCACGAGCGAGAAGGGGATGCCCGACTCGCGGATGAGCTTCTCCTGCGCGACCTTGGCGCGGAAGTAGGGGATGCTCTGCGGACGGTTCGTGCCGACGATGGTCAGCGCGACGTGGTGTCCGACTCCTGCGGCCCTCTCCGCCGCGATGAGGTTGTTCGTCGAGGTGGTGAAGAAGTCCAGCACGGCGCTCTCTTCGAAGGACGGCGAGTTGGAGACGTCGACGAGGACCTGCGCCCCGTCGAGCGCCTGGGCGAGGCCCTCGCCGGTGATCGAGTCCACCCCCGTGTTCGGCGAGGCCGCGACGGCCTCGTGGCCCTGCTCCGTCAGCTTGGCGACCACCTTCGATCCGATGAGTCCCGTTCCGCCGATGACGACGATCTTTGCCATGTCTCTTCCCTTTCGCATCGGTCGCCGCGGAAGCGGCGCCTCGAAGGGATGACCGGATGGCGAGCGCATCTGTGACGGTCAGTGCGCGTTCCAGGCGCGCAGCTTGTCGGGATTGACCACGAGCCACACGCGCGAGATCCGCTCCGCGCGGAGGCCGACCGTCACGACGCCGACGATGTCGTGGCCGGTGTGCAGCGCGATGCCGGGTTCGCCGTTGACGGGGCACTCGACGGCGACAGCTTCGGGGTGCGCGTCGAGGAACCGCACGAGCATGTCGACGATCCGCGCTCGGCCGCCGACGGGCTCGAGGGGTGCGCGCACCCGGCCGCCGCTGTCGACATAGAGCGTCGCATCGGGATGCAGCACGCGCACGAGCCGCGAGAAGTCGCGCTCGTCGCACGCGTACGCGAGTGCGCGGACGGCGAGGCGCTGGCGCCGCATGAGCGACCGGGGGTCGGTTCGTGCGCGCAGGGGCCAGGTCGCGCGGGGGCGTCGTCTCATGCTCCTCCGCCGGTCACATGCCGCAGCTTCTCGGGAGCCATGATCCACAGGAGCTGGAGGATGCCGTCGCGAGAGGCCGTGAGGGTGACCGCCGTGGTGACGCGCCCGTTCTCGGTGAGCGCGGCGGCGGGCTGCCCGTTGACCTCGACGCGGTCGATCGTCTTGCCATTCCAGAAGTGGTGCGCGAAGGCCGCGATGAACTTCGCGACGCGCTCGCGCCCGGCGACCGGGATGCGCGCCGCGAGCTTCACGCCGTTGCCGTCGGTGTAGCTCACCACATCGTCGGCGAAGAGCGCTTCGAGAGCCTCGACATCCCCCGCTGCGCGGCGAGCAGGAACGCGTCGAGCAGCCGCCGCTGCTCGGATGCCGCGACCTCCGCTCGCCGACCGGTCGCGAGATGCTTGCGTGCACGGCTCACGAGCTGGCGCGCGAGAAAAGCCGCCGGCTCGACGACCCCCCGGCGATCGACCCCCTGCCACCGGATCCACGCCTCCTGGACGACGTCCTCGGCATCCGCGACGCTCCCGAGCATGCGGTAGGCGATACCGAAGAGCCGCCGCCGGGAGTCGGCGAACACCGCGGCAGCGGACGCCAGGTCGTCGTCCGTGCGCGGCGATTCGGGTTCGTCGTGCATCATGCGGCGGTGGTCATCGGAACGGGGGCGGCTCCGATCATCCTCTGTTTCGCGCCCGTGGCAACACTTTCCACAGAAATCCCTTCCGCCGGTCGCGCATGCGCGAGCCCTTCGCAAGGGTTGACCGGGCGGCATCCCGATCTGTGACGACGGATGCCTCGTCCCCCGCCCGTGTCGACGCCTCTGCCTAGACTGGCGCCCGTGCTGACTGCGCTGGCGATCGACGGGTACCGCTCGATCCGGCGGCTGCGGCTCGGACTCGACCGGGTGACGGTCGTCACCGGTCCCAACGGCAGCGGCAAGTCGAGTCTGTACCGCGCGCTGAGACTCCTCGCCGCGGCCGGCCGCGACGGTGCGGTCACCGCGCTCGCCCGGGAGGGCGGGCTCCCGTCGACCTTGTGGGCGGGGCCCGAGGTGCTCGGGCGGGAGGTCGCGGCAGGCCGCGCGCCGGCGCAGGGTCTCGTGAGAAGCGGCCCCGTCGCACTCCGGATGGGGTTCGCGAGCGACGACTTCGGATATGCGGTCGACCTGGGACTCCCGCTGCCCGACAAGACCTCGATGTTCGGACGCGACCCCGAGATCAAGGCCGAGGCGGTGTGGCACGGCGCGACGCTCCGGCCGGCGACGGCGCTCGCCGAAAGACGGGGGCCTCAGGTGAGGCTCCGCGAGAGCGGTGCGTGGGAGCCGCTCGATCGCCGGCTCGCCTCGTGGGAGAGCATGCTCGACGAGGTCGACTCGCCGGAGGTGCGGGCCGTGCGCGCCGTGCTGCGCGGCTGGCGCTTCTACGACCACGTGCGCACCGATTCCGCCGCCCCGGCCCGGTCGGCCGAGATCGGCACGCGGACGCCCGTGCTGTCGGCCGATGCCCGCGACCTCGCCTCCGCGATCCAGACGATCCGTGAACTCGGCGTCGCCGAGCGGCTGGACGCCGCGATCGACGAGGCGTTTCCCGGGAGCCGCGTCACCGTCACGGAGAGCGAGGGCCGCTTCGAGCTCGCGATCTCGCAGCCCGATCTCCTCCGGCCTCTCCGTGCCGCCGAGCTCTCCGACGGCACACTGCGCTACCTGGTGTGGGTCGCCGCGCTCCTGTCGCCTCGCCCCGCGGGTCTCGTCGTGCTCAACGAGCCCGAGACGAGCCTCCATCCCGACCTGCTGCCCCCGCTCGCGCGCCTCGTCGTCGATGCCTCCGAGCACTCGCAGGTCATCGTCGTGTCCCACGCCGAGCCGATCGTCGGCGCGCTCCGCCGGGCCGGCGCGGCCGTCGCCGAACTCGAGAAGACGACCGGCGAGACGAAGGTCGTCGGTCAGGGGAGCCTCGACGAGCCGCCGTGGCAGTGGCCGTCCCGCTGACCGCCGGGCCGCGGCATCCTGCGTAGTTCCACGTATTTGCCGTCGGCGGCACCCGCGCCATCCTGGAGGCGATTCACCGCCCACAGGGAGGGCGGATGCCGGGGAGATGATGGCATGGACGGATCAGGTTCGCGGGATGCGCTGCACGCTCGGGGGCGCGCAGTGCGAGGGACGTCCCGCGCCGCCATCCTCTCCCTGGCCCTTCTTCCGGCGCTCATGGGCTCCGCGGTCGGCGCCGATGCCGAGCCTCGCGCCGGCGACGGGCCGACGCAGGGCGGCGTCGTGTGCGGGCTGGCGCATGCCGGCGGGTACGCCGTGGTCTGCGCCCGGCGGCAGCTGCCCGAGAGGGAACCCCGGCCGGGGCAGCTGCTCGGGTCGCTGCTCCTCCCCCAGAGCCCGCCTGGTGCCATCGCGCGCTGACCTGGTCGAACGCGGAGCCCCGTAGTCACGGTGCATGAGGCGGACTACCGTGTTGCCATGTCTTCGCTCGACAGAAGACTTGCGGATTGGTTCCTCATCACCGCGGAAGTGCTGCAGCGGCCGATCGTCGAAGTGCCCCTCGACGACCTGCGCGACAGCGTCCTGTCGAGCTTCGATGCGCGGATGGCGACGTCGAACCTCCGTGACAAGGAGGGCCGCGTGACGGTACGTGGCTACGGGTGGTCTGCGACGGATCCCGACTCGCACGAGGCGAATCGAGCCATCGCAGAGCTCTTCCGGGTGCTCGACTTCGAGCTGTTCGACTACCACCCGCTGCTCCAGTGGTACGCGCGCACGGGTGACACCGCCCCGCAGTCCGTCGGACGCGTACCGCCGCGCTTCCTGGACGCCTGGCAGACACACGAGGTCTACGACCTGCTGCGGGGACTCCGGGCGGAGCAGCAGCTGTCGATCCCGATGCTGGTGCGCGGCATCGAGCACCAGGCGGTCGTCGTCTGCCGGCCCGGCCTGGATTTCACCGACGACGATCTCGAGCTCGCCCGCTTCCTGCAGCGGATGTTCACGTCACTGCAGAGGCAGGCGGAGATCCTCGCGGCGCGGGCGGTGCCGGAGGAACTGGCGAGCTCCCTCTCGGGGAGGGAGCTCGCCGTCCTTCGTCTCATCGCGGGCGGGAGCAGCGCTCAGGCTGCAGCCCGCGAGCTGGGTGTGTCGCCGCGGACGGTCGAGAAGCATCTCGAGCACGTCTACCGCAAGATCGGGGTGCGCGACCGCGTCTCGGCCGCGCTCATCGCCTACGAGCTCGGACTGGTCGACTCCGATCGCCCGGCGCGCCCGCACACTCAGATCAGCCCTTGACGGCCGCTCCCGCGACGGACTCGACGATCTGCTTCTGCGCGATGCCGAAGAGGATCAGCACCGGCACCGAGGCGATCACCGCGCCGGCCATCACGATCGCGAAGTGCGTGCGGTACGCGCCCTGCAGCATCGCGAGGCCTGGCTGGAGCGTCATGTTCTCGGGCGAGAGCAGCACGTAGACCGGCCAGAGGAAGTCGTTCCAGTTGTTGAGGAACGACAGCACGGCGAGCGTCGCGAGCGCCGGGCGGGCCAGGGGCAGCACGACCTGCAGGAAGATGCGGAACTCGCCCGCGCCGTCCATGCGGGCGGCCTCCTCGATCTCGACCGGGAGCGCCACGAAGAACTGCCTCAGGAAGAAGATCCCGAATGCTCCGGCCGCCCCCGGCACCGTGATCGCGAGCAGCGTGTCGAGCCATCCGAGGTTCTGCACGATCAGGTAGTTCGGGATGAGGAACACGACCGGCGGCACGAGCAGCGTCGAGATGATGACGCCGAAGACGATCTTCTTCCCCGCGAACTCCATGCGCGCCAGGGCGTAGGCGCCCATCGAGGCCGTGACGAGGATCAGGATCGTCTGGATGGTCGCGGCGGCGAAGCTGTTCCACAGCCACAGGAAGATCGGCTGCTCGCCGCTTGTGAGCAGCGTCGTGTACGCCTCCGTCGAGAACGGATTCGGCCAGCCGTACGGGTTGCGCACGGCGTCGGCATCCGTCTTGAACGACGTGATGAGCATCCAGATGAGCGGCAGGATGATGATGAGCGCCAGGATGCCGAGCACGATGTACAGCACGGTCGTGCCCGCGATGCGGCGGCCTGAGGGCTTGCGCTTCTCGGGCACCGTCGTCGTCTGCTGCCGGGTCTCGGGGATCGCCGTGGTGGTCATGCGACGGTCCTCTCGACGCGCTCGCGCTGGAAGCGGAAGTTGACGAAGCTGATCACCGCGAGGAAGGCGAACAGGATGTAGCTCATGGCCGCGGCGGGCGCCATGTTGTTCTGCGACAGACCCTGGTCGGCGATGTACATGATCGCCGTCCGCGTCGTGTTGCCGGGGCCGCCGGCCGTCAGCAGATACGACTGACCGAACATGTTCGCGCTCGCGAGCACCGTCGTCGTCGTGATGAACAGCATCACCGGCCGGAGTCCGGGGATCGTGACCGACGTGAAGCTCCGCCACGGGCCGGCGCCGTCGAGGGCGGCGGCCTCGTAGAGATCGCCGTTGATCCCCTTCAGTCCCGCCAAGAAGATGACGGTGTTCAGGCCCATCGTCCACCACACCGTGACACCGACGAGCGTGACCCACACCCACGGCACGTTGACCGTCCACGGGATCTCATCGGGGAGGCCGATGAGGCCGAGCAGGTGGTTCAGGATGCCCGACTGCGTGTCGAGGATGTAGCCCCAGATGACGCCGATGACGGCGACGCCCAGAACGTAGGGCGCGAAGAAGACGGTGCGGAAGGTCGCCGCGGCCCGGATCTTGCGGTTGAGCAGCAGCGCGATCCCGAGCGGGATGAGCACGAGGCAGGGCACGGAGAGGATCACGAAGATCGCCGTGGCGCCCATCGACTGCCAGAAGTCGCCCGAGAAGGTGCTGTTCGGGTCGAACAGCGCGATGTAGTTCTGCAGCCCGACGAAGTTCTGGACGTCGCTGAAGGGGCTGTAGTCCGTGACGCTGATCCAGAGGCCGAAGACCGCCGGTGCGACGACGAAGGTCAGGAAGAGGATCAGGAAGGGCGCGAGGAACAGGTAGGCGATCAGCGTGCGACGCCGGCCTCCACGCGCCCTGTTGGCGGGAGTCCCGCCGGACTCCCCAGCGTTCTCACGCTGGGGAGCCACGGCGGGGGTGGTGACGATCTCAGCCACCGTACTTCGCCTGGTTCTGCTTCAGGATCTGGTCGGCCTTCTTCGCGGCGTCGTCGAGCGCTTCCTGGGGCGTCTTCTTGCCGTTGAGGGCCTCGTTGATCGCGGTGGTGATGAGGGCGTTCGCCTCGGCGATGCCGGGGGAGACGGTCTCGTAGTGGGCGTACTCGAGCTCGTCCATGAAGGGCTGCAGGTTGGGGTAGTTCTGCACGAGCGTCGGGTCGTTGCGCACGTCGTTCGCGGCGGGCAGCTCACCGGTCTCGGCCCACCCGGCCGAGTTGTCGTTCATCCACTTGACGAACGTCGCGGCCGCGGCCGTCTTGTTCTTGTCCTGGCCCTTGTTCGCGGGGAAGACCCAGTGCGTGGAGCTCGACCAGACGGCCTTCTCGGTGCCGATCTGGGGCACGGGAGCCGCAGCCCAGTCGAGGTCGGCGAACGCGCTGTTCGTCGTCTGCCAGACGCCGTTCCAGTTGAATGCGGTCTGACCGGCGAGGAGGGCCTTGATGTTGCCGTCCTGCGCGACGTTGGCGGGGCTGTAGCCGTCCTTGATGAGGTCGGTCATCCACGTCAGCGCCTGGACGCCGGCGTCGGAGTTGAAGGTCGCCTCGGTGACGTCCTCGTTGTAGAGGTCGCCGCCGAACTGCCACAGCAGGCTCTCGAACTCGAAAGTGCCGGTGAAGACGTAGCCGTCCACCCACTCACCCTGGATGCCCACGCCCTTGAGGGCCTCGAGAGCCGCAGTGTACGACTCCTGATCCGTCGGGATGTCGGTGATGCCGGCCTGGCTCAGGACCTCCTTGTTGACGAACAGGCCGAGCGGGGTGACGCTCCACGGGATCGCGTACTGCGTCCCCTTGTAGTCGCCCGCCTCGTAGACACCCGGAGGGAAGTCGTCGGCGCTGTAGCCGAGTCCCTTGACGATGTCGTCGGCATTGAGCAGGAGCTTCTGCGCCGCATAGGTCGCGAGGTCGTCGCCGTGCAGCACCGCGACGTCGGGTCCCTTGCCCGCCTTGATGGCGAGGGGCATCTTGGCCGCGATGTCACCCCATTCCTGGGGCACGTTCTTGACCACGATGTTGTCGTGCTCCGAGTTGAACTTCTCGATCAGCTTCGGCACGAGGGTGGGCGCTGCGCCACCCGTCCAGCCGTGCCAGAACGTGATATCGACCTTGGGGCCGTCGTACTCGCCGTCGCCAGAGACGGTGCCGGTGGTGCCCGACGAACCGCCGCAACCGGTGAGCGCTACTCCGAGCCCCACCGCCGCTGCGATGCCGAGTGCCCGAACGAACGCCTTCTTCATGTGATCGCTCTCCTTTGAGTGTGGGCCCATCACGTCTGGGTCAGACGCGACCTCTTGACCCATCGCCTTGTCCGCGAGAATCTACAGCGCTAGAAATTCTACTGTCAAGCCCCTTGGCGTGACTAGGGTGGTCTCGTCCGACTTGGATACGGGAGGTGCGATGGCTGGAGTCACTCTCCAAGATGTCGCTGATCACGCGGGCGTCTCGATGAAGACGGTCTCCAACGTGGTGCGCAATTACGCGCATGTCAGCGCCAAGACCCGCACCGCCGTGCAGAACGCGATCGACGAGCTCGGCTACCGTCCGAACGTCATGGGGCGACGTCTCGCCACCGGTCGCAGTGGACTCATCGCGCTGGCCTTCGCCGATGTGGGAGTGCCCTACTTCGCTGAACTGGCACGGAAGAGCTCGCGCAGCACGCAGCGCTTCGGCTACCGGCTGATCCTCGAGGAGACCGATGGAACGCTCGAGGGGGAGCGGGAGGTCGTCGCGAGCTCCGAGGCCGGACTGGTGGACGGGTTCCTCTTCCAGCCGAGCGTCATGTCGTCGACGGAGGTCGCCCGCCACCGCGGCGACGTGCCGATCGTCCTCCTGGGCGAGGCGGCCGCGCCGCTCACGATGGACCGGGTCATGATCGACAACGGCGCCGCCGCCGCCGAGGCGACGACGCACCTGATCGCTATGGGGCGCCGGCGCGTGGGCTTCGTCGGGCATGAGGCCGGCGGCCTCTCGAACACGTCGCGGCTGCGCATCGCCGGCTACCAGCACGCGATCGAGGAGGCGGGTCTGGCGCCCGAGCCCTCGCTCCTCATCCCCGCTCGTGAGGTCTCAGCGCTCGAGAACGCCCGTGCGGTCGGCGCGGCGCTCGACGAGGGGATCCGCGTCGACGCGCTCTTCTGCCGCGACGACCTCGCCGCCATCGGCGCGCTGCGTGCCGTGCAGGAGCGCGGCCTGCGGGTGCCCGACGACATCGCGATCATCGGCTGGGACAACATCGGCATCACCGCCGTGACGTATCCGAGCATCACGACGGTCGCACCGGACCTCCCGGCGCTCGTCGAACGCGCGCTCGAGATGCTCGTCGAGCGCATCGAGGGGTACGACGGGATGGGACGTCATGAGCTCGCCCCGCACCGCATCGTGTTCCGCGAGAGCGCTCCCGAGATCTGAGAGTTTACAGCGCTGTAGATTTCCGTCATGCTGGTCGGTATGTTCGACGACGACCTGAACCGGTCCGGCCCGCGCGAAGTGCCGGCCGGATACCCCCGCCCGCAGCTCGTGCGCGAGCACTGGTCCGATCTCTGCGGCCAGTGGTCCTTCCAGCACGATGATTCCGACATCGGGCTCGAGGAGCGGTGGTTCGAGCGCGAGTCGCTGGCCGGCACGATCGTCGTCCCGTTCCCCCCGGAATCGGCGGCTTCAGGGGTCGGTGAGACGGCGCATCACCGCGTCGTCTGGTACCAGCGCGGCTTCGGCGCAGCCGAGCTCGAGGCGGCGGGCCGTCGCGAGGGATCGCGCATCCTCCTCCACTTCGGCGCCGTCGACTACCGCAGCCGGATCTGGATCGACGGGTCGTTCGTCGGCGCGCACGAGGGCGGGCACACCCCCTTCGCCATCGACATCACCGAGGCCCTTCACGAGCGGGAGACGCACTCGATCGTCGTCCGCGTCGAGGACGACCCCGAGGACGTCGAGCAGCCTCGCGGCAAGCAGGACTGGCTCGAGCACCCGCACGTCATCTGGTACCACCGCACGAGCGGCATCTGGCAGCCGGTCTGGCTCGAGGCCGTCGAGCCGGTCTCGGTCCGTTCGGTCCACTGGGTGACGGACGTCCACGCCGCGACGGTCTCGGCGCGACTCGACCTCTCGCGCGTGCCCGCCGAGCCGGTGGCCGTGAGCATCCGGCTCGCGTTCGGAGGAAAGGTTCTGGGCGAGGTGACGACCTCGACGGACCGGGCCTCGGTCACGGTCTCACTCCCCGTGCCCCTGCTGGGCAACGGCCAGGGCTACGAGCAGCTGCTGTGGTCGCCCGAGCATCCGCGGCTCGTCGACGCCGACGTGCGGGTGGGCGACGACGCCGTCCAGTCCTACCTCGGACTGCGCACGGTGCACGTCGGGCAGAACGCCTTCTGGCTGAACGACCGGCCCTACTACCTTCGCTCGGTGCTCAATCAGGGGTACTGGCCCGAGTCCCACCTCGCCGCGCCGTCGGCCGACGCCCTGCGCGCCGAGGCGCAGCTCATCAAGGACCTCGGGTTCAACGCGACCCGCGTCCACCAGAAGTTCGAGGACCCGCGCTTCCTGTACTGGGCGGATCGTCTCGGCATCCTCGTCTGGGGCGAGGCTCCGGCCGCCTTCGAGTACTCCACCACCGCCGTCGAGCGCATGGTCCGCGAGTGGCTCGACATCGTGCGCAGGGACTTCTCGCACCCGTCGATCGTGGCCTGGGTTCCTCTCAACGAGAGCTGGGGGGTCCAGCACATCGCCTCCGACGCGCGGATGCAGCACTACGCACGGTCGCTCGTCGACCTCACGAAGGCGCTCGACCCGACGCGCCCCGTCGTGTCGAACGACGGCTGGGAGCAGGTCGACACCGACATCGTCGCGATCCACGACTACGAGGCCGATCCCGACATCATGCGCGAGCGGTATGCGGACCGCGCCGCCGTCGACCGGATGATCCGCACCGCCGGCCCGGCCGGCCGGCGCCTGATCCTCTCGGGCGATGTCGACGACAAGCCCGTCATGCTGACCGAGTTCGGCGGCATCTCGTACGACGTCGACGCCCACGACCATGCCTGGGGCTACTCCACCGCCTCGAGCGGCGACGACTTCGCCGAGCGCCTGGAGGGGCTTATGGGCGCCGTCCACGACAGCCGTGCCCTGCAGGGCTTCTGCTACACCCAGCTCACCGACACCCTCCAGGAGACCAACGGCCTCCTGACCGAGGCGCGCGAGCCGAAGATCCCGATCGAGCGCATCCGGCGCGCCATCACGGGCCGCTGATCCACCAGAGACACCGAGGAGACGACACATGCACGACGAAGTGCCCGGGACGATCCCGGCGACCACCCAGACCGACGATGTGCCCCGGGCCACCCCGGCACCCATCGAGACGGACGGACTCGACCCCGACATCGCGAAGACGGTGACGGCGCTCTACGGCGACGGCATCGACGGCCGCAAGGGCGCATTCACGCCCGAGTGGGCCGACGCGCTGCGCGAGGACATCGAGGTCGCGTACCAGGACGCCCTCGGCCGTGAAGGCGGGGCCGTGGGCCGGGGCCCGAAGCGGCATTACGTCGAGATCCACCCCGAGCAGATGCGGGGCTGGCTCGACCTCGTCGACCACCCCTGGGTTCGCGGCGTCTGCGAGGCCGTCCTCGGCCCGGACTACCAGATCATCGAGCTCGGGTTCGATGTGCCCAACCCGGGCGCGAAGGATCAGCCGTTCCACCGCGACTTCCCGATGCCCGACGAGACGCGCGAGACGGGGCGCCTCACGTCTCTCGCCTTCAACGTCACCGCCGTCGACACGACCGAGGACATGGGCCCGTTCGAGATCGCGCCGACGACGCAGTGGGACCTCCCCGAGAACTTCGAGCACGAAATGTTCCCCGACAAGTCGCTCTATCCCCGCTTCCATGAGCTCGCGGTCCGCAAGTACCCGCAGCGCGGCGACATCTCGGTGCGCTCGGCGCTGACGATCCACCGCGGCACGGCGAACACGTCCGATCGTGCGCGCCCCGTCCTCGTCCTCGGCGTGGATGCGCCCGGCGCCGGCAATGCGGAGCACCACGACATGGCGGTCACCCGCGGCTTCTACGAGCAGCTGCCCGAGCGCGTGCGACGCCACCTCGTGTGCCCCGTCGTCGACGAGCTCGAGCCGATCGTCCAGAAGCACTCGATCGAGGGCCTCATGATGGGCGAGGCCTGACCTCGCCCCGGGGAGGGGAGCAGTGCCCGACTGGCGGCTGACGACGGCGGACTCGGTCGCCCAGGCACGAGGCATCCTGGCGCGGGAACAGGAGGCGCTCGCGAAGGCGGGCGTTCCGGGCGTTCTGGGTCTCACCGGCGGCAGCAGCCTGGAGGGACTTGTGACGAAGGGCGACATCGATCTGCACCTCCGAGTGCAACCGGCCGAGTTCGAGCTCGCGAAGCAGGCGCTCGTCCCGCGCTACCGTCCGGTGCACCTCGACATCTGGACGGGATCGTTCGCAACCTTCGAGCGCGACGCGCAACCGCCGATCGGCATCGCGCTGACGGTGGTGGGCTCCGAGCACGATCACCGGTTCACGACGTCCTGGGATCGCATGCGGACGGATGCCGCCGCCCGCGCCGCTTACAACGCGCTCAAGCGCGCCGGGGGAGACGTCGAACACGCGAAGTCCCGCTTCTTCGACGGTCTCACCGGATCGTCAGCCGGCTAGCCCGCAGGAACCCCCCGCCGGCTCGCCGCGGTTCGGCGGCGCCTCAGCCCTCATTCTCCGCGTATGCCGAAGTCTACGTTGCGGGCACCGCAGACCTCGCTGACGTCCGTTCCATCCCAGCCGTCGTCCGCTTTATAGAAGGCATTGCACATGCCCGTGCCCACATAGATCGCACCGTAGCTCCCATACGCCGCGTGGGGCTCGACATCCATGACGCTGAACGATCCGGGGACCGGTTCCTCGACCTCGGTGTCTCCGTTCATGATCTTCAGCCCGAGCCGGACGTCGCAGACCCGGGTGCTCGCCGGGTCTTCCCAGTCCATGCCGTCGCGGCCGGGCTCGATGTCGATGACGACCACCACCTGTTCGCCCTGCTCGAGCGAGATCGTGCGGGCCGGGAAGTAGTGGGTCGGAGCGCCGGCGGTGAAGAGGAAGGGGCCATGATCGTCTTCCTCGGGATACACGATCATGTGCTCGGAGTCCGATCCTCCGCCGCGACCCTCCACGTTCACCACGAGCGTGCCCCGATCCGGGGGATGGCAGGCGCTCTGCACCTTCATATCCATGACCCGCACGGGATCCGGCCGATTGCCGGTCAGGGTCAGCGCGACGCTCCGTTCGGAGCTCGGCACACCGCTCCGGTACTCCTCAAGCCAGGCGTCAGCGTCCTCGACATCCATGACCGAGAGCCGATCGAGGTCGGCCCGAGAGAGCGACTCGTCGTGAGGGATGCTGACGTCATCCATGCTCGGCGCTTCGTCGACACGCACCTTGACGAGTGGGCCCCCGGCAGTGAGACCGGCGATCCAATCGCCCGCACCCTGCCAGAGTGCTGTCGCAGCCAGGCCGACGAAGGCGGCTCCCAAAGTCGCCAGGCCCCAGATGCCGACGCGACGCCAGACGGGCGCACCGCCACCTCGAGACTTGGATGTTGTGTCTCGATCCATGGCGCCCCCGGCTTCGGCCATATGACGTCGCCGCGTCGAGCACGAGCGCGGAGACGACGCTCCCCGATTCCCCGACTACCAGAGTGCGCCGAGCACACAGCCCGCACAAGGGTGAGAGGCGGGAAGGGGCCGGCTCCTTCACATCACCGCGCGCCGAGCCTCAGCTGCTCGCGCCGGCGCGCGGCCCTTCGAATCGCACGCCCGCGAGCTGCTGCGAGACGTCCCAGACGCGCGCAGCCTCCCCGGCGTCGACGATGCTCCGGTAGGGGCGCTGCCGGCGCGGCGGCCCCTGCAGGCCGAGGAAGCCGCCGGGTCCGTAGAACGCTCCGCGAACGGCATCCGCCGACGCGGCGGCGAAGAGGGCGGGGAGGGATGCCTCGGCCGGCGTTCCGCCCACCCCGGCCTCCATGACGCGGCGGCCGATGCGCGCGCCGCGGCTACGGCTCTCGAGCAGCACGGCGGGGGCGATGTTGGTGATCGCGATGCCGGGATGCGAGACGTTGGTCGTGATGCCCCAGTCGCCCGCGACGCTGCGTCGACCGAGCTCGAAGGCGAACAGGCTCAGCGCGACCTTCGACGACCCGTAGGCCCGGAGCGCCGAGTAGCCGCGCTCCAGCTGTAGATCGTCCCACCGCACCCGGTGGTAGCGCGCCGCGAGGCTGCTCTGCACCGTCACTCGGGCCGCACCCGCGCGCAGGAGCGGGAGGATCTGGGCGACGAGGGCGACATGGCCCAGATGGTTGGTTTGGAAGTGCAGCTCGAACCCGTCGACACTCGTGCGGCGCACCGGGTCGCTCAGCGCGATCATGCCCGCGTTGAGGACGAGGACCCGGATCGGAATCGCCGCCGCGAGCAGCGCGTCCCCAGCCGCGGCCACCGAGGCCAGGTCCGACAGGTCGAGGTCGACCAGGCTGAGCGAGGCACCGGGCGTATCGGCTCGGATGCCCGCGACCGCCCGCTCGCCCTTGGCGCGGTTGCGCACCGGCAAGACGACATCGGCGCCGGCGGCAGCGAGCCCGCGTGCGATCTCGACGCCGACCCCGTCGCTCGCGCCGGTGACGACGGCGCGCTGCCCGGTGAGGTCGGGAAGCGGGATGCTCCAGCGCGGCGCCCGAGGGCTCGACATGGAATGGTCCTCTCGCCGACGTGCCTGCGGGACCGGGTTGCGCTGGTGGTGTCACGGTAGCGCTGCGGGCGGCCGGAGGAAAGCCCGAAGCGGGGGAGCCGAGGCAGGGGAGGAAAGGCCGAAGCGGGGGAAAGACGAAACCCCCGCGATGTAGAAGCTACGCGAGGGTTTCTGGGGTGATTGTAACGATCACCCTTGTGGCTCCGACCGGCATCGATCCGGTGACCTTTCGATTTTCAGTCGAACGCTCTACCAACTGAGCTACAGAGCCGCGCGGGGATGCCGAGGCATCCGTCGCGTCCTAGACGAAAGGCCCTCTGAAACCAAAGGGCCCGTCGCACGGAGCGACCCTGACGGGACTTGAACCCGCGACCTCCGCCGTGACAGGGCGGCACGCTAACCAACTGCGCTACAGGGCCATGCTTATTAAATTGTGTTCGGCTTGGGTGACCCCAACGGGATTCGAACCCGTGCTACCGCCGTGAAAGGGCGGCGTCCTAGGCCGCTAAACGATGGGGCCGGATGAACCCCCGGCTCACCGCCCGGCGCTCACGCTTACCGACGCTCAAGCATACGAGATCGAGATCGAAACCGCCAATCGAGGGCGCGTCGGTGTGGATGACGGCGCCGGCGGCGCGCAGGATAAAGAGTGCGGATCCGACGGATCGGATGCACCATGGAACGAGACGACCTCTTGCGCCTGTGACCCATGTTGCTAGTGTGAAAAGAGTTGTCCGACCTGGGAGGATCAGCGTGGAGCAGGATCACGCCCTTGTGGATTGCGGCTGTGCGCCGACTCCACGAGAGCGTCGCGCCCTCTGGCCCTCGGTCGACCGGCGCACGGCGCTCGGTCTCGGAGTCATCGGGCTCGTCGGCATCGCCGCGGTCGCGGGGCCGCTCCTGCCCCCCGCCTTCGCCGCCGACTACCCCTCGTGGGACGACGTCCAGGCCGCACGCGCGAACGAGGCGGCCAAGGCGCAAGAGGTCCAGAAGATCCAGGGCCTCATCGACAGCCTCACCAGCGAGGTCGCCCGCACTCAGGCCGAGGCCGAGGCGCGCGCCGCCGAGTTCTATCAGGCGCAGCAGGACTACTTCGATGCGGCGCAGCGCGCCGATCAGCTGCAGTCCCAGGCCGACGACCAGGCTACGAAGGCATTGGATGCCGCGAACAAGGCCGGCCGCGTCGCCGCGCAGCTCTATCGCAACGGCGGCGAAGACACGTCGCTGCAGCTCTTCTTCGCCGGCTCCGCCGCCAGCGCCGACGACCTTCTCGCCCGCCTCGGGACGATGGACCAGCTCATCGGCCGCAACCAGGCCGTCTACGCCGACGCCATCACCGCCCGGGATGCCGCGCAGAGCCTCAGCGATCAGGCGGTCGTCGCCCGGGATGAGCGTGACCGGCTGCAGCAGCTCGCCGAGCAGAAGATGAACGAGGCGCAGGCGGCCGCCGACGCGGCGCAGGCTGCTCTCGAGGCGCAGCAGACGCACCTCGGTGAGCTCCAGGCTCAGCTCGCCGCTCTTCAGGACACCACCGCCAAGACCCTCGCCGACTACCAGGCGGGTGTCGAGGCCGCGCGCAAGGCGGCCGCGGAGGCCGCGGCGAGGGCGGCTGCCGAGGCCGCAGCCAAGGCGGCGGCTGCCGCGCAGAGCGGCGGGGGAGGCAGCGGCGGATCCGTCGTCGCGTCCGGATGGTCCCGCCCGTCGTCGGGCTGGCAGACGTCGGGCTACGGCCCGCGATCCGTCCAGTGCGGCAACGGCTACTGCTCGACCGGCTTCCACTACGGCGTGGATCTCGCATCCGGCTGCGGATCGGCCATCTACGCCGCCAACAGCGGCACCGTCCGCTATGCCGGCCCGAACGGCGGCTACGGCAACTACATCAAGCTCGACCACGGCGGCGGGGTCGGCACGGGGTACGGCCACATCCAGAACGGCGGCATCCTCGTCCGCAGCGGGCAGTGGGTGAACTCCGGCCAGGTCATCGCCTACGAGGGCAACACCGGCAACTCCTTCGGCTGCCACGTGCACTTCGAGGTCTACATCAACGGCAACCCGACCAACCCGATCCCGTTCATGGCCGATCGGGGCATCTCGGTCTGACGCCGACGCGGGTCGCGGCATCCCCCGAACGACGAAGGGGGCGGATGCCGCGGCATCCGCCCCCTCGAAAGCTCCGTCTCAGAGCGTGTTGGGCGCTTCGCCCTCACCCTGCGTGGCGGTCTGGCCCTCGTGCTCCTTGAAGCGGTCGAAGGCCTCGCCGACCAGGCGCTCCGCCTCGGCGGCGCCCGCCCACTCGTCGACCTTGACCCACTTGCCGGGCTCGAGGTCCTTATAGTGCTCGAAGAAGTGCGTGATCTCCTTCTGGGTGTACTCGGGGATGTCGTCGACGTCCTGGATGTGCGACCAGCGCGGATCCTTGGCGAGCACCGCGACGACCTTGTCGTCGCCTCCAGCCTCGTCGCTCATCTTCAGCACGCCGACCGGGCGCACCGACGCGAGGATCCCCGGCTGCAGGTCGTGGTCGAGCAGCACGAGCACGTCGAGCGGGTCGCCGTCCTCGCCGAGGGTGTTCTCGAAGAAGCCGTAGTTGGTGGGGTAGCCCATCGGCGTGTAGAGGATGCGGTCGAGGAACACGCGCCCGGTGCCGTGGTCGACCTCGTACTTGATCTTGCTGTTGCGCGGGATCTCGATGACGGCGTCGTACGCGCCCATGGGGGACTCCTTAAGAAGACGTGGGAATGCCGCGACAAGCCTAGTCGGGCGAGGTCAGCGCGTTTCGTCTGCGTCGCTCGCTCGACGACCGGCCCCTGAGCGAGGAAGCGAAGCGACCGGGACGAAACGCGCCGAACCCGCGCAGTACCGTGGTGCCGTGACCCATCGACCAGGCCTCGACCCCGCCGTCGCGCAGACGCGTCGCGCCGTGCGCGCGGCCCTCGCCGGCATGCCCGCCGGTGCGACGGTCGTCGTCGCGCTGTCGGGCGGCGCCGATTCGCTCGCGCTCGCTGCGGCGACGGCGTTCGAGGCGCCCAAGGCCGGGTTGACCGCCGTGTCGGTCACGATCGACCACGGACTGCAGGCGGGATCGACGGATGCCGCGGCCGCCGCGGCCGCGCAGGCACGGGCTCTCGGGATCGAGCCGCGGATCGTCCGGGTCCGCGTCGGCTCGGACGGCGGGCCGGAGGCCGCCGCGCGCGCCGCACGGTATGCGGCGCTGAGGGACGAGGCATCCGTCCTTCGGGCGACGGCAGTCCTGACCGGCCACACGCTCGACGACCAGGCCGAGACGGTCCTGCTGGGACTCGCGCGGGGGTCGGGGGCGGCGAGCTTGCAGGGCATGGCACCCGTCTCGCAGCTCGCCGACGGCATCGCGCTCCTGCGACCGCTTCTCGGGCTGCATCGCGCGACCACGCGGGCCGCGTGTGCGGCGGAGGAGCTCGTCCCGTGGGACGACCCGCAGAACGAGGACGCCTCGTTCGCGCGCGTCCGTGTGCGCAGCCGGGTCCTGCCCGTGCTCGAAGCCGAGCTGGGCCCGGGGATCGCGGAGGCGCTGGCGCGTACGGCCGAGCAGCTGCGCGAGGATGCCGAGGCCTTCGACGAGATGATCGACGAGACGATCGAGGACATCGTCGAGCATGCCGAGGCGGGGATCTCCGTGTCGGTGCCCGCGCTCGCGGCGAACCCGCCGGCGCTGCGGCACCGGATCATCCGGCACGTGGTCGCCGCGGAGTTCGGCGCGAGCCTCACCCGGGTGCAGACGCTCGAGGTCGCGCGGCTCGTGACCGACTGGAACGGGCAGGGGCCCATCGATCTGCCCGCATGCCGGGCCCGCCGCACCGGCGCACGGCTGGAGTTCACCGCGCACTGATCCGGAGCCGAGCCGCCCTAGACTCGTGCCATGCGCGCGGCCGACATCCAGAGCGATATCAGCGACGTCCTCGTCACCGAGGAGCAGATCCAGGAGAAGCTCATCGAGATCGCGGCGCAGGTCGCCGCCGATTACGAGGGGAAAGAGCTCATCCTCGTCGGAGTCCTGAAGGGCGCCGTCATGGTGATGGCCGACTTCTCGCGGGCGCTGCCCGTCGCCGTCCCGATGGACTGGATGGCCGTCTCGTCCTACGGCGCCGGCACGAAGTCCAGCGGCGTCGTGCAGATCCGCAAAGACCTCGACACCGACATCCACGACAAGCACGTCCTGATCGTCGAAGACATCATCGATTCGGGTCTGACCCTGAGCTGGCTCCTCGAGAACTTCGCGTCGCGGGGTGCGGCATCCGTCGAGGTGTTCGCCCTCCTCCGCAAGCCCGAGGCCGCGAAGGTCCACGTCCCCTGCCGCTATGTCGGGTTCGAGATCCCGAACGAGTTCGTCATCGGGTACGGCCTCGACTACGCCGAGAAGTACCGCAACCTCCGCGACGTCGCGGTGCTCGCTCCGCACGTCTACGCCTGACGCGCCGGCCACCCCCTCCGTGTACGCCGTGGGCGAATGCACAGGAGAGGCATAGTCCGCCCGCGATACCCTGAATCCACCGTCGCCGCAAGTGCGCTTGCGTGGCGTCGGCTCGCCGACGAAGGGAACGGGCGCCGCCCGCACCATGGACCTCAAGAAGATCACCCGCAATCCGCTCTTCTACGTCTTGATGATCGGATTCCTCCTCATCGTGGGGTTCTCGCTCATCTCGAGCCTCGGCGGGGCGAAGCAGATCTCGACGCAGGAGGGCCTCAAGCTCCTCGACGGGACGACGGTGACCGAGGTCACGAACACCGACGGCGATCAGCGCGTCGACATGACGCTGGCGGAGCCCTACGAGGGCGCGACCGACGTGCAGTTCTACTACGTCACGGCGCGCGCCGAAGAGGTCGTCGACGCCATCAACTCGGCCGACCCCAAGGACGGCTTCAACGACGCCGTGCCGCGTGCGACCTGGTTCGACGGGTTCATCTCGCTCTTCCTCCCGATCCTCCTGCTCGGCCTCCTGTTCTGGTTCCTGCTGTCGAGCGCCCAGGGCGGCGGCAGCAAGGTCATGCAGTTCGGCAAGTCCCGGGCGAAGCTCGTGACGAAGGAGACCCCGACCGTCACGTTCGGCGACGTCGCCGGCGCCGACGAGGCGATCGAGGAGCTGCAGGAGATCAAGGACTTCCTGAAGGACCCGGCGAAGTTCCAGGCCGTCGGCGCCCGCATCCCGAAGGGCGTGCTCCTGTACGGCCCTCCCGGAACCGGCAAGACGCTCCTCGCCCGCGCGGTCGCGGGTGAGGCCGGCGTGCCGTTCTACTCGATCTCGGGTTCCGACTTCGTCGAGATGTTCGTCGGCGTCGGCGCCTCGCGCGTGCGCGACCTCTTCAACCAGGCCAAGGAGTCCGCTCCGGCGATCATCTTCATCGACGAGATCGACGCCGTCGGCCGCCACCGCGGTGCCGGCCTCGGCGGCGGGCACGACGAGCGCGAGCAGACGCTCAACCAGATGCTCGTCGAGATGGACGGCTTCGACCCCAAGGCGAACGTCATCGTCATCGCCGCGACGAACCGTCCCGACATCCTCGACCCCGCTCTCCTGCGCCCCGGGCGCTTCGACCGTCAGATCGGCGTGGACGCCCCCGACCTCAAGGGACGCCAGAAGATCCTCGAGGTGCACGGCCGCGGCAAGCCCCTCGCGGACGGCGTCGACCTCGAGGTCGTCGCCCGCAAGACGCCGGGCTTCACCGGTGCCGACCTCGCGAACGTCCTCAACGAGGCCGCGCTGCTGACGGCCCGCTCGAACGCGCAGCTCATCGACAACCGTGCGCTCGACGAGGCCATCGACCGCGTTCTCGCCGGTCCGCAGCGCCGCACGCGCGTCATGAAGGACAAGGAGAAGCTCATCACGGCCTACCACGAGGGCGGTCACGCGCTCGCGGCGGCGGCGATGAACCACACCGACCCCGTCACGAAGGTCACGATCCTCCCGCGCGGCCGCGCCCTCGGCTACACGATGGTGCTGCCCCTCGACGACAAGTATTCCGTCACGCGCAACGAGCTTCAGGATCAGCTCGCCTACGCGATGGGCGGCCGCGTCGCCGAGGAGATCGTGTTCCACGACCCGACGACCGGTGCGTCGAACGACATCGAGAAGGCCACCGGCATCGCCCGCAAGATGGTCACCGAGTACGGCATGACGACCGACGTCGGTCCGGTCAAGCTCGGCCAGGCCTCCGGCGAGATGTTCCTCGGTCGCGACATGGGCCACGGCCGCGACTTCTCGGAGCGCATCGCCGAGCGGGTCGACCAGCAGGTTCGCGGGCTCATCGAGCAGGCGCACAACGAGGCCTACGAGGTCATCAATGCCAACCGCGACGTTCTCGACAAGCTCGCGCTCGCCCTCCTCGAGAAGGAGACGCTCGACCACCTCGAGCTGGCCGAGATCTTCAAGGACATCAAGAAGCTCCCGCCGCGCCCGCAGTGGCTCTCGAGCAGCGATCGCCCGGTCTCGGCACTGCCCCCCGTCGAGGTCCCGCGTCGCCCCGAGCCCGCGGGCGTGGCGGCCTCGGTCGAGTCCCAGACCAACGCCGAGAAGGCTCCGCGCCGCCGCCCGAGCGGACAGGCGCGTCCCGCGACCGCCTAGGCTCGGCCCATGGCCGTCGACCGTGAGCGCGTCGCTGCGCTCGTCCGCGAGCTCCTCGAGGCGATCGGGGAGGACCCCGATCGCCCGGGGCTGAAGGCGACCCCGCAGCGGGTCGCCGACGCCTACGCGGAGTTCTTCGCGGGTGTGGGGGAGGATGCCTCGGCCCCCCTGCAGCACACCATCTCGATCTCGCACGGGCCGGCGCCCGAGACCTCGGCCTCCGGTGCCGTCATGCTCCGCGACATCCACTTCCGGTCCGTCTGCGAGCACCACCTCTTGCTGTTCCGGGGTAAGGCGCACATCGCCTACCTCCCCGGCGACAAGGTTGTCGGGCTCGGGGCGCTGCCCAAGGTCGTCGACGTGCTCGCGGCGCGGCCGCAGGTGCAGGAGCGCCTCGGCGAGCAGATCGCCGACGCGATCGCCGACGCCCTCGACACGCGGGGGGTGCTCGTCGTGCTCGAGGCGACCCACGGATGCGTCACGATGCGCGGGGAGCGTCAGCGCGAGGCATCCACCGTCACGATCGCCGCGCGCGGAGAACTGGCCGAGCCCGCCGCCCGCGCCGAGCTCATCGCACTCATCGGCGCTGGCCGGGACTGAGGGCCGAGCGCGACATGAGCTGCCTCGTCATGGGCATCGTGAACGTCACGCCCGACTCGTTCAGCGACGGCGGGCGCTTCCTCGCCGCCGACGCTGCCATCGCCCACGGCCTGATGCTGCGAAGTCACGGCGCCGCGATCCTCGACGTCGGCGGAGAGTCGACGCGCCCCGGTGCCGAGCGGGTCGACCCCGCCGTCGAGCAGGAGCGTGTGCTCCCCGTCGTGCGAGCTCTCGTCGAGGCCGGCGTCCCGGTCAGCATCGACACGATGAACTCCTCGACCGCGCTCGCCGCCGTCGGCGCCGGTGCGCGGATCGTCAACGACGTGTCGGGCGGGCTCTCGGACCCCGACATGCTCTCCGCGATCGCGGGCACGGACGCCGACATCGTGCTGCAGCACTGGCGCGGCTACTCCTCCGACATGTACGCGCGGGCCGACTACGGCGACATCGTCACCGAGGTGGTGACCGAGCTCTCGACGCGGGTCGAAGCCGCCGCGGCGGCGGGGATCGCGCCGTCCCGCGTGATCGTCGATCCGGGCATCGGCTTCGGCAAGAAGGGCCGGCAGAACTGGGCCGTACTCCACGGCCTTCCCCGGATCTCGGGGATGGGGCCGCGCGTGCTCGTCGGAACGAGCCGCAAGCGGTTCCTGGCCGAGACCCTCGAGCCGGATGAGGAAGAGGCATCCGTCGGGCGCCGTGACCTCGCGACGGCGGTGACGAGCGTGCTCGCCGCCCGGTCCGGTGCGTGGGGCGTGCGCGTCCACGACGTGGCCGCGACCGTCGATGCGCTCAAGGTCGCCGACGCCTGGGAGAGTGGAGCCCGATGGACTTCCTAGACGAGATCACCCTCACCGGCATCCGGGCGTTCGGCCACCACGGCGTGTACGCCGAGGAGAAGCGCGACGGCCAGGAGTTCGTCGTCGACGTCACGCTGCACCTGCCACTGCGCAAGGCCGCCGAGACCGACGACGTCGCCGACACCGTCCACTACGGCGAGCTGGCCGAGCAGATCGCGGCGATCGTCTCGGGCGAGCCGGTCGACCTCCTCGAGGCCCTCGCGGGCCGCATCGCGGACGCGATCCTCGCCAACGAGCTCGTGCAGGTCGCCAAAGTGACGGTGCACAAGCCGTCCGCCCCGATCGCCGTGCCGTTCGGCGACGTCGCGGTGACCGTGCACCGCGGGCGGGTGGGCGTGTGAACCGCCGCCTCGCCCAGGGCTTCCAGGGCGACACCTCGCCCACGGGCCGGGAGCCGGTGCGCGCCGTCGTCGCCCTGGGCGCCAACTTGGGCGATCGCGTCGCGACCCTCCGCCGCGCGGTCGCGGAGCTCGGGGCCCTGCCGCTCGTCGACGAGGTGCGCGCGGCCGACATCATCGAGTCGGTCGCGCTCAAGCTCGACGGACCGGATGCCTCGGCTCCCGCCTACCTCAACACCGTGGCCATCGTCACGACGCGGCTCGCCCCTTCCGTGCTGCTCTCCTACCTGCACGCGATCGAGGCGAAGCACGGCCGCGAGCGCCGCGAGCGATGGGGTGATCGCACTCTCGACCTCGATCTCATCTCCTACGGAGACGTCGTGAGCGACGACCCGAGGCTGCTCCTGCCGCATCCGCGTGCGGCTGAGCGCGACTTCGTCCTCGCGCCGTGGCTGGCGATCGATCCCCACGCCGAGCTGCCCGGGCGCGGCCGGGTCGCCGACCTCCTGGCGCGACTGCGGGAGGTCTCGTGAAGCGCACCGGACCGGCCGCCCTCGTCCTCTCGGTCGCGATCGGCGTCGCCACGGGGTTCATCGTCGACCAGGTGCTGACGGCCGCGGGCCGCCCGACGTTCATCCCGAGCATCTCGCTTCCGATCCTCCTCGTGCTGCTCGGAGTCTTCGTCGTGCTGCTCGCCCTGCCGATCCGGCGTGCGACGCGCGGCTCGGCGGGCACGCCCGTCAATCCGTTCCGGGCGCTGCGCATCGCGATGCTCGCCAAGGCCTCGAGCATCGTCGGCGCGGTCTTCGCGGGGTTGGGCGGCGGCCTCTCGCTCTTCCTGCTGACCCGCCCCGTGACCCCCTCGCTAGGCTCGTGGGGAGCGGTGATCGTGACCATCGTGAGCGGCGCGCTGCTCGTCGCCGCGGGCCTGATCGCCGAGCATCTCTGCACCATCCGGAAGGACGACGATGACGAACAACCCGGCGACCCCGGTCCCGGATTCGACGCCCACTCGCACTGACGCCGTCGCTGACGCTGACGCAGTCGCATCGGACGGCGCCCCGGCATCCCTCGACCAGGGCACCTACACGCGGCTCGTGGAGCCTCGCTCGGCCAATCGCCTCGACCTCGCGCAGGGCGTCTGGCACCAGATCTCGCGCAAGTACCTGTGGGTCCAGCTCATCTCGTCGGGCACGGTGCTGCTGCTCGTCGCCGTCGTGGTCGCCGTGCTCAGCCTCGTGCTTCATCAGCCCTGGGCACTCATCCCCGGCGGCATCGTCGCGGTCATCCTGATCTGGACGATGGCGATCCTCCCCCGTCAACTGAGGGCGATCGGCTATCAGCTGCGCGACGACGACCTCGTGTTCCGCCGCGGCATCCTCTGGCAGCGCATGGTGGCCGTCCCCTACGGCCGCATGCAGCTCGTCGACATCACTCACGGACCCCTCGACCGCGGCTTCGGCATCGCACAGCTCAAGTTCGTCACGGCCGCCGCCACGACCGGCGTCACGATCCCGGGCCTGGAGCAGACGACGGCCGAGACGCTGCGCGACCACCTCGTCGCGGTGGCCGAGAGCCGCCGGACCGGACTGTGACCGACAGCCCCGTTCCCATCGGCGCGACGCCCGGCCCGCCGGCGGTGTCGTCGACGGATGCCGCGTCCCCCGCGCCGCCGCAGGCGCTTGTGCGCTCGCCGCTGAGCGACGGCGAGTGGCACCGGCTGCACCCCCTGACCCCGCTCCTGCGCGGCGGGCTGTTCCTCGTCGTCGTGATCGGCATCGTCATCGCGAACCTCCGCGACCGGCTGATCTTCCTCTTCCTGGAGATCTTCGCGCCCGGCATCCCCGCGGACGAGCTGGAGGAGTTCGAGGGGTCGGGCGACCCCATCGACTTCATCGTCGCGAACAACCTGTATCTGGCGGCGGGGCTCGTCGTCCTCGGCGTGCTCATCGCGCTCATCGTGATCTTCTACCTCTCGTGGCGGTTCCACACGTTCCGCATCACGGGGGACGACGTCGAGGTGCGCAGCGGGATCCTCTTCCGGACGCAGCGGCGCGCGCCCCTCGACCGCGTCCAGGGCGTCAACCTCACGCGGCCCATGCTCGCTCGCCTGCTCGGGATGGCGAAGCTCGAAGTCGTGGGCGCCGGCACCGATGCCAATGTCAAGCTCGAGTACCTCTCCACGACCAATGCCGAGGCCGTCCGGGCGGACATCCTGCGACTGGCCTCCGGTCGCCGGCTCGCCGAAGCGGCCGCGCAGGCGGGAGGCGACGTCGCCCTCTCCCGCGTCGGCGCGATCAGCCAGACCGTGTCGCGGGGCATCACGGGGCTCATCGAGGGCGACGAGGCACCCGTTCCGGTGCCCGAGTCGGTCGTCGACATCCCGGTCCTCCGGCTCCTCGTGTCGCATGTCATCAGTCCGGCGACGGTGTTCCTCGTCCTCGGCATCGCGGCGATCGCGGTCGGGTCGTCGGTCGGATCGCCGTGGATCCTCTTCGCGATGGTGCCGACCATCATCGGCTTCGTGGCGTACTGGATCCGCTCGATCCTCCGCTCCCTGAGGTACTCGATCGCGCCGACGCCGGACGGCGTGCGCATCACGTTCGGACTCCTCACTACCATCACCGAGATCGTCCCGCCGGGACGAGTGCACGCCGTCGAGATCGCGCAGTCGATCCTGTGGCGGGGCTTCGGGTGGTGGACGATCCGCATCAACCGGCTGACGGGCCGCAGCCTGAGCGACAACTCGAACGACCAGTTCACGACGGTCCTCCCTGTCGGCACGACGGACGACGTCGAGCGGGTGCTGCGCCTCCTGCTTCCGGGGGTGCCTCCCAACGAGTGGCCGCTCGTCGTCCGGCAGGGCATGCTCGGTCCCGAAGAGGACGACTCGTTCATGAACACGCCCCGCCGCGCGTGGTTCCTGCGTCCGCTCTCGTGGCGCCGGAACGGCTTCCGGCTGACGCCCGACGCCCTTCTCCTCCGCCGCGGCTTCATCTGGCGCAAGCTGGCGCTCGTGCCCCTCGCGCGCATGCAGAGCATTGCGCTCCACCAGGGCCCTCTCGACCGGCTCACCCGTGTCGTGAGCGCGCGCGCCCACACTGTGCTCGGTCCCGTGTACGCGGGCGTGGGAGCGATCGATCGCGACGCCGCGCTCGATCTGTTCGCGGATGCCGAGGCCGGCGCCGTGCACGCGGCATCCGTCGACCGTTCCCACCGCTGGGCGGAGGAGATCGCATGACCAAGGCCGGACGTCTCGGCGTGGGCATCGTTGGTGCGGGGAAGGTGGGCCCGGTCATCGGCGCCGCCCTCGCGGGAGCCGGCCACGCCCTCACCGGGATCACGGCCGGAGCGGATGCGGAGCGGGTGGAGGCCATCCTTCCCGGCCTGCCGGTGCTCGACGTGCTCGAGATCCTCCGGCGCAGCGAGCTGGTGATCGTCGCCGTGCCCCGCGAGGAGCTGCCCGGGCTCGTCTCGGGCCTCGCCGAAGTCGGCGCGTGGCAGGCGGGTCAGCTCGTGCTGCACACGGATGCCTCGTACGGCACCGGGGTGCTCGCCCCCGCTGTCGCGCGCGGCGTGATCCCGCTCGCGGTGCACCCGGCCATCGCCTTCACCGGCACGTCCGTCGACCTCCGCCAGCTGGCGAACGCCTATGCCGCCGTCACGGCACCTCCTGCCGTCCTGCCGATCGCGCAGGCCCTGGCGGTCGAACTGGGCTGCGAGCCGGTGGTGATCGGAGAGGACGATCGCGCCGCCTACGCGGAGGCGATAGCCATCTCGACCGAGTTCTCGCGCTCGATCGTGAGGCAGGCGGCCGACCTTCTGCGTGGGGCGGGAGTGCCGCATCCGGGCTCATACCTGTCGGCCCTCGTGCACTCCACGATCGATCACGCCCTCACGGAGGCCGGCTCTGCGGGCGCAGGCCCTGTGGTGGAGCCGCTGGACGGCTGAGCCCGCTCGCGGATCGTCCCGGTCCGCTCTCCGAGGGCGCTCAGGAGGCCGCCGATAGACTGGACGGCGACTTCCAAGGAGCCCCCCGCGATGACCGATACCACCGCACCCGCCGTGCCCGCGGCAGCCGCAGACGACGCGATCCCCGACGAGGACGTCTTCGAGCAGAAGGCCGTCCGGATGGCCAAGCGCGAGCGCCTCATCGCCGAGCGGACGGATGCCTCGGGCGGTGCGTACCCCGTCTCGGTCCCCGTCACCGACACGATCCCCGACCTCCGCGAGCGCTTCGGCGACCTCGAAGCCGGTGCCGAGACGGGCGTGACGGCCGCCGTCGCGGGCCGCATCGTTTTCAGCCGCAACACCGGCAAGCTGTGCTTCGCGACTCTCCAGGCCGGTGACGGCAGCCGCATCCAGGCGATGGTGTCGCTGGCGGGTGTCGGCGAGGAGTCGCTTCAGGAGTGGAAGGACCTCGTCGACCTCGGCGACCACGTGTATGTGCGGGGCGAGGTCATCTCGAGCCGTCGTGGCGAGCTGTCGATCATGGTCGCCGATTGGGCGATCGCCTCGAAGGCGATCCTGCCGCTGCCGAACATGTACTCGGAGCTCAGCGAGGAGAGCCGCGTCCGCAGCCGCTTCCTCGACCTGATCGTGCGGGACCGTGCCCGCGAGACGGTGGTCGCCCGCGCCAAGACCAACGCGAGCCTGCGCGAGACGTTCACGAGCCACGGCTTCCTCGAGGTCGAGACGCCCATGCTGCAGGTGCAGCACGGTGGAGCGAGCGCACGGCCGTTCATCACGAAGTCCAACGCGTTCGACACCGACCTGTACCTGCGCATCGCCCCGGAGCTCTTCCTCAAGCGCGCCGTCGTCGGCGGGCTGGAGCGGGTGTTCGAGATCAACCGCAACTTCCGCAACGAGGGCGCGGACTCGACTCACAGCCCCGAGTTCGCGATGCTCGAGGCCTACCAGGCGTACTCCGACTACAACGGCATCGCCGACCTCACGCAGGAGCTCATCCAGAACGCGGCTGTCGCCGTCGCCGGGTCGACGACCGTGACCTGGGCCGACGGCACCGTGTACGACCTCGGGGGCGAGTGGGACCGGATCTCGATGTACGGCTCGCTGTCCGAGGCATCCGGTCGCCACGTCACGCCCGAGACGTCGCTCGACGAGCTGCTCGCCTTCGCGGAGTCGGAGGGCGTCGAGGTGCCGCCCCACGCGACGCACGGCAAGCTCGTGGAGGAGCTCTGGGAGCACTTCGTCAAGCCGAGCCTGACACGTCCGACGTTCGTCATGGACTTCCCGGTCGACACCAGCCCCCTCGTGCGCGAGCACCGCTCGATCGCGGGTGTCGTCGAGAAGTGGGACCTCTATGTTCGCGGCTTCGAGCTCGCGACGGGGTACTCCGAGCTCATCGACCCGGTGATCCAGCGGGAGCGGTTCGAGGAGCAGGCGAAGCTCGCCGCTCGCGGCGACCTCGAGGCGATGCGCATCGACAACGAGTTCCTCCGGGCGATGGAGCACGGCATGCCGCCGATGGGCGGCATGGGCATGGGCATCGACCGACTGCTGATGGCGCTTACGGGCCTCGGCATCCGCGAGACCATCCTCTTCCCGCTCGTCAAGTAGCGGCATCCACCTCCGTCCGTTCATCGCGGCCGGAAGGCCCAGTCCGGCAGATGTCCCGCGTGCACGAACGAGCGGACGATCTCGGCGAGCCCGTGCTCGGGCTCGATCTCGCACGCCTGGACGGCATACCGCTCGGCGTGCGTCGAGCGGCCCAGCGCCCACGACAGCCACGCGCAGGTCGCGAGCGGCCCCGGCCGGAGCGGCTCCGGCGCTGACGCGGCGACGCGGCGAGCCAGCGCGAGCGCCTGCTCGAGCCGTCGAGGCTCTGGACGCTCGCCCTCGCCCCACATGTGCATCGCGAGGTGGGCCGGATACTCCTCACCGGCTTCCCACCGCAACTGCGCGTCGAATGCCTCGTCGCCGGCGTCGAGCCCGCCGCACCACTCGACGAGCGCGATGTCGCGGAGCGCGGGACGCGCGAGGCACCAGACCATCACGGCGATGTCGTACGGCGGGAGGTCGGCGGCGTCCCATGTGAGCGCCTCCTCGAAGAGGGTCGGAAGGTCGTCGAGCGCGCACACCGCCGACAGCGCGTGCGGATCCACCCGCGCGCCGTCATCGGCTGCTGCGGCTCCGGCATCCGTCCCGCACAGGAGGTCGACGGCGTCGGCGAGATTGCGCAGCGCGGCGTCCACAGCCTCGCATTCGGCGGGGTCGGATGCGTCGAGCTCCGCGCCGGAGCTCTGATCGCCGTCGGCGACCGCGAGGTGCTCGGCCCCCGGCGGCTCATCGCCCAGGTCGGCGATCGGCCGGCCACCCGGCGGAAGGTCGACGTCGAGGTACGACCCCCACGCATCCGCGCCGACGCACAGGGCGTCGACGAGGCGCAGGCCGCACTCGTCGGCGCGATACCCGAGCGCCGTCGCGAGGGCGGCGCGAGGCATCCGATCTCCGAAGGCTTCGTCGGTGTACACGACGGCGGTGAGCGCATCGGCGTCGGGGAGACGGCACACCATGCCGACGAAGGTCGCCGCCAACGCGTCGACGTCGGCGTCGTGGTCGGGGAGGTCGAGCCGCATGGCACCGAGGCTGCGGGAACCGGCGAAGGGGATGAGGACGAGGCTGCGCGTCGGGCGATAGCCGAGCATGCGCGGCACGAGAGCGAGGAACTGGGCCGCACCGGCGGCTCTCACGATGGTGGTCATGCGTCCGAGCGTCGCGTGCAGGCGGTCGCGAGAACGGCCCAGGCGTCGGCTGAGGAGAGATGCCCGCCGAATGCCGGGATGGGGAGGAGAGGCCGCAGCGAAGCGGGCCCGGGAGACCGCATCCCGCCCGGGTATCCTGGTCGTGTGGAGAACTACTGGGTCGCCGTCTTCTGGTCGCTGATTCCGACCGTCGTCGTCAGCGCCCTCTTCTTCTTCATCCTGCGCAGCATCCTCCGCGCGGACCGCACCGAGCGTCGCGTTTACGCGCGCATCGAAGCCGAGCAGCGTGCCAAGCGGGGCCTGCCGGCGACGGATGCCGCGAGCGACGCACCCCGTTGACGTCCGGGCCGGGCACTACGCTGGGCACACCGCCGCCGGTCGGCGGGCGATGAGGGGGCTTCCGGGGTGATCACCGTCACGTTCGACGCGTCCTGGTGGCTGATCCTCGTCTTCCTCTTCGATCTCACGGTCCGCGTGCTGGCGATCATCTTCGTCCCGCGCAACCGTCGTCCGACCTCCGCGACGGCCTGGCTGCTCGCGATCTACTTCATCCCGCTGATCGGCGTGCTGCTGTTCCTGCTCATCGGCAACCCCCGTCTGCCGCGCAAGCGCCGGCGCAAGCAGGAGCGGATCAACGACTACATCCACGACACGAGCGCGCACCTCGACTTCGGCACCTACCGGCCGAATGCGCCCGAGTGGTTCACCTCGCTGGTCACCCTCAACCGCAACCTCGGCGCCATGCCGCTCGCCGGCGACAACGGCGCGCACCTCATCTCGGACTACCAGGTGAGCCTCGACAACATGGCCGACGCCATCCGCCAGGCCCAGCGGTACGTGCACGTCGAGTTCTACATCCTGCAGACGGATGCCTCGACCGACAACTTCTTCCGGGCGCTGGAAGAGGTCGCGGCCCGAGGCGTCACGGTGCGCGTTCTCCTCGACCATTGGGCGAACCGCGGCAAGCCGTACTACCGCAAGACGCTGCGCCGCCTCGACGCGATGGGCGCGCAGTGGTACTTGATGCTTCCGGTGCAGCCGTTCAAGGGCAAGTACCAGCGGCCCGACCTGCGCAACCACCGCAAGCTGCTCGTCGTCGACGGGCTGGTCGCCTTCATGGGATCGCAGAACGTCACGGATTCCACCTACAACCTGCGCCGGAACATCAAGCGGGGGCTGCACTGGGTCGACCTCATGGTCCGCGTCGAGGGGCCGGTCGTGGCATCCATCAATGCCGTCTTCTTGTCGGACTGGTACAGCGAGACCGACGAGGTGCTCACCGATGAGATCGACCTCTTCGACGTGACGACGGGGCCCGGCGACCTCGACTGCCAGATCATCCCGTCAGGTCCGGGATTCGAGTTCGAGAACAATCTGCGCCTGTTCCTCGGCCTCATGTACTACGCGCAGCGCAAGGTCATCGTTGTGAGCCCGTACTTCGTGCCCGACGAGGCCCTCCTCAACGCCATCACGACGGCATGCCACCGGGGACTGCAGGTGGAGCTGTTCGTCTCGGAGGAGGGCGACCAGGCGGTCGTATATCACGCCCAGCGCAGCTATTACGAGGTGCTCCTGCGCGCGGGAGTGAAGATCTGGATGTACCGGAAGCCGTTCATCCTGCACTCGAAGTCGATGACGATCGACGACGAGGTCGCCATCATCGGGTCGAGCAACATGGACATGCGCTCGTTCGGCCTCAACATGGAGATCTCGATGCTCGTGCGCGGCGAGGAGTTCATCCGCGAGATGCGCCAGGTCGAGCAGCACTACCGCGATCTGAGCCGCGAGCTCACCCTCGAAGAATGGGAGAAGCAGCCGCTTCGCTCCACGGTGCTCGACAATCTTGCCAGGCTCACTTCCGCGCTCCAGTGAGGCGGCTTCGAAGTTTCGTGACCAGCGTGTTATCGATCCTTCCGGGTTCCCTCAGGGTCGCTGGGCCATGATTGACCTGCCGACCGCCGGGGCACGTGCGACGCGAGGCATTCCTCGTCGAAAGGCACGCTCATGTCACCTCGTTCCGTTCTCGCCGGGGTAGGGGCACTCGCCCTGGCCGGCCTGCTGCTCACCGGCTGTGCGACCACCTCCGGGGGCGCCGCGACGCCCGCGCCGACGAAGTCCTCGTCGCCGACGGTTGAGGCCGATCCCGACCTCGGAGCCGCCTGGCTCGACAACGGCCGCATGATCGGACTCGTCACCCTCGGCAGCTCGACGTGCGTGCCCGTCGCGGACGAGCCGAAGCTCGACGACGACGGCGTGCTCCAGGTGACGCTGGTCGCTCCCGAGGCCGCGAAGCCCTGCACGACCGACCTGGTTCCGCGCGTGACGCTCGTCGGGGTGCCGTCAGACGTCGACCCCGCCGACGACCTGCAGATCCAGGTCTCGGGCGACGACTACTACGGCGAGGTGGAGCTCGTCGGCGTCAAGGGCCTCAAGCCCGGCGGCGAGACCGACTACAACCCGAGCGCGGGCTGGGCGACCACTGCCGGCCAGTTCGTGATCCTCACGTGGGGCTCGTCGGGCTGCGTGCCGGTGATCCAGGATGTCGCCGCGACCGGACCCGCGCAGGTCACGGTGACGTACCAGACGCCTCCCGCCAACCAGATGTGCACGATGGACATGGCGCCGCGCGCCCAGGTCGCGTCGGTCAACGACCTGAAGGAGAGCTCGAACGTCGAGCTCGTCCTGACGGGCGACCAGTACGACAACGTCAAGGTCCCGATCTACGGCACCAACGCCTCCTGACCCTCGGTCTTCGAGATCCGGGATGCCTCGCCCCGAGGCATCCCGGGTCCCTTCCCGCGCCTCGCTTCGAGGCATCCCGGATCCCTTCCCGCGCCTCGCTTCGAGGCATCCCGGATCCCTTCGCGCGCCTCGCTTCGAGGCATCCCGGATCCCTTCCCGCGCCTCGCTTCGAGGCATCCCGGATCCCTTCCCGCGCCTCGCTTCCTGGGTTGCCCCGCGCCTCGCCCCCGCGGCGACCCTGTGGCCTGCCTCGCCTCGCCCCCGGGAGGCCCCGCGGAGTTGCCCCGCGGCAATTGGCTGGCTCCCGCCGCCGGCACCCGCAATTCGCCGCGGTTGAGCAGATCCGAGCAACGCTCGCCCGCGGCGACGCGCGTGTTGCGCGGAGGAGGACACGCAGGATGCCGCGGGGCAGGCGCGCGGCGCGGGGGCTCCTGCACAGCAGGCGTGGCGGGTGGGAGAGTCCACAGAGCCGGCTTCGGGCGCGGGCGTGGCTGAAGGCGGTGCCAGGCTCGGCGCGTGACGCGGCGTGGCATCCTTCCTTCGACACTGGGTCCGGTCTTCTCGACGTCCGAGGCGATCGGTTCGGGAGTCTCGAGATCCCGCCTTCGGGCCCGCGACCTCGATCGGCCCTTCCACGGAGTCCGGGTGCTGCGCCGACACGCAGGGGAAAGCGACACCGGGGGTTCGGATGCTGCTGAGCAGCGCATCCTGGAACTCGCAGCGCAGTTCGCCCACTGCATGACGCCCCACCAGTTCTTCAGCCACACGACGGCCGCGGTCATCTGGGGACTGCCGCTTCCGAGGAGGGTGCTCACGCCGGCTGTCCTCGACGTCGCGGTCTTCGCTCCCCGGCGCGGCCCCGGAAGCCCGCGGGTGCGCGGCCATGAGGTCGCCGAGCGGCTCGCGCATGCGCAGATCCACGAAGGGAGCGGCCTGCGCGTCGCCAGCCCGGCATCGACCTGGGCGATGCTCGGGGCCGTGCTGACCGACCCGTACGACCTCATCGCGGTCGGGGACGCGATCGTGCGTGTGCCGAGGCATACCGATGATCCGCCGGCGCTCGGGACCATCGCTCAACTCGGCCTGGCCGTCTCGGCGGGGCGGCGGGTGGGCATCGGAGCGCTCCGGCGAGCGCTGCCTCGCATATGCACGGGATCCTCCTCGAGGCCGGAGACCTGGATGCGACTAGCGCTGATCGATGACGGGCTTCCCGCGCCCGCGCCGAACTTCGACGTCCTCCACGACGGCCACTGGATCGCGCGGGTCGATCTCGCCTACCCGGCGTTCAAGATCGCCATCGAGTACGAGGGGGGAGCACCACCTCCTGGAGCCGGAGCAGTGGGCGCGCGATCTCGCACGGTACGACCGGTTGGCCGAAGCGGGGTGGAGAGTCATCCGGGTCACGAAGCGTGAAGTCTTCCAAGACCGACCGGCCCTCTGCGGGCGGGTGCGTCGCGCACTGGCGCAAGCCTCCTCGCGCTGAGCCGGATCCTCTGCCTTCACCCGCGGCAATGTGCGCGCACCCACCCGCGGCACCCACCGTTCTCCGCGGGCGAAACTCCACAGCACGCCGCTCGGCCGCGGCAAGGGGGGAGGGGATGTCTCGGGGGAGGCGTGCGCGCGGCGCGGGGTCAGTCGGCGCGGACGAGGAGGTCGCCGATCTCGCAGTCGAGTGCGCGGCAGATCGCCGACAGCGTCGAATATCGGATGGCTCGTGCCCGGTCGTTCTTGAGGACCGACAGGTTCACGACCGAGACGCCGACGAGCTGCGACAGGGAGGTGAGGGTCATGCCGCGCTCCTCGAGGAGCTCGTCGAGGCGGCAGTGGACTCCCGAGGGGCCCTCGTCTTCGGCGGGAGTCACACCAGCGCCTCGGTGTCGCGCTGCATGCGCGTGCCGATCTGGAACGCCGCCGCCACGAGCATGAGCGCGAGCGCGGCGCCGACCGGTGCCAGGTCGAGCTGAAGACTGAACCACGCGAACGACTCTGTTGCCGGGGTCGTCGTGTCGTCCGCGACGAGGGCGTCGGCACCCAGGTACTCCACGACGGACGATCGCGCCATGGCAGCGGCGAGCTGCGAGCCGAGACCGCCCACCATGACGGCGATCGCCGTGATGCCGATCCCGATGGGGAAGGCGCGCACGAACGGCCGGTCCCGCACGAGGGTGAACGAGAGCCAGGCGACGACGACGCTGACCGCGAGCACGCTGATGAGAGGGAGCGCGATCTCGAGGTAGAAGAGCCATCGCGACGCATCGGGGAGGCCCATGACCTCGGCCCACGCCGACTCGTAGCCGCTCGCCGCGACGTGGTCGACGCCCGCCAGTCGCTCAGGAGCCGTCGCCCCTGAATACTTCAATCCGGACACGCGGAAGGGCTCGACGTCGAAGATCCAGGCCGCGTTGCTGAAGAGGCCGATGGCGCAGGACAGGGCGTTGAGGATCGCCAGGCCCCCGATGATCGAGACGACCCACGACTCGGCTCGGCTGAGTCCGGTCGTGCCACCGCCGTCGCCGCGGCGCCAGAGGATCACGAACGCGAAGGCGGCGGTGATGGCGGCGGCCGGCACGAGGATGACCAGGTTGGCGGTCAGCGGATCCATCGCGATACCCCATATCGATAAACATTGTTATCGAGAAACGATATGGGTTGAGCGAGTGTGACGCAAGGTGGCGGGGCGCTATGCCCACGGCGAACAGCGGCTTGCGGCATCCGGTCGATCGTTACCCTCGTTTGTAAGACGCCCGGAGTACATCCGTACGCAGTGCGTCCCGGAGGAAAAGCGATGTTCGAGAGATTCACCGACCGTGCCCGTCGTGTGGTCGTCCTCGCCCAAGAAGAGGCGAAGATGCTGAACCACAACTACATCGGCACCGAGCACATCCTGCTCGGGCTCATCCACGAGGGCGAGGGCGTCGCCGCGAAGGCGCTCGAGTCGCTCGGCATCTCGCTCGACGCCGTGCGCGAGCAGGTGCAGGACATCATCGGTCAGGGTCAGCAGCAGCCGACCGGCCACATCCCCTTCACGCCGCGCGCCAAGAAGGTGCTCGAGCTGTCTCTGCGCGAGGCGCTGCAGCTCGGTCACAACTACATCGGCACGGAGCACATCCTGCTCGGCCTCATCCGCGAGGGCGAGGGCGTCGCCGCTCAGGTGCTCGTGAAGCTCGGCGCCGACCTCAACAAGGTGCGCCAGCAGGTGATCCAGCTGCTCTCGGGCTACCAGGGCAAGGAGCCGGCCGCCGTCTCGGGCGCCGCGCACGACAACCCGCAGGCTGCCCAGGGCGGCTCGCAGGTGCTCGACCAGTTCGGCCGCAACCTCACGCAGGCCGCGCGCGAGAACAAGCTCGACCCCGTCATCGGGCGCGAGAAGGAGATCGAGCGCGTGATGCAGATCCTGTCGCGCCGCTCGAAGAACAACCCCGTCCTGATCGGCGAGCCGGGCGTCGGCAAGACCGCCGTCGTCGAGGGCCTCGCGCAGGCGATCGTCAAGGGCGACGTGCCCGAGACGCTGAAGGACAAGCAGCTCTATTCGCTCGACCTCGGCTCGCTCATCGCCGGCTCCCGCTACCGCGGTGACTTCGAGGAGCGCCTGAAGAAGGTCACCAAGGAGATCCGCACGCGCGGCGACATCATCGTCTTCATCGACGAGATCCACACGCTCGTCGGCGCCGGTGCGGCCGAGGGCGCGATCGACGCCGCCTCGATCCTCAAGCCGCTCCTCGCTCGCGGCGAGCTGCAGACGATCGGTGCGACCACTCTCGACGAGTACCGCAAGCACTTCGAGAAGGATGCCGCGCTCGAGCGCCGCTTCCAGCCGATCCAGGTCGCCGAGCCGTCGCTGCCCCACGCGATCAACATCCTCAAGGGTCTGCGCGATCGCTACGAGGCGCACCACAAGGTGCAGATCACGGATGGCGCGATCGTCGCGGCGGCGAACCTCGCCGACCGCTACATCAGCGACCGCTTCCTCCCCGACAAGGCCATCGACCTGATCGACGAGGCGGGTGCCCGCCTGCGGCTGTCGATCCTGTCGTCCCCGCCCGAGCTGCGCGAGTTCGACGAGCGCATCTCGAAGGTCCGCACCGACAAGGAACAGGCCTCCGAGGACCAGGACTTCGAGAAGGCCGCGTCGCTCCGCGACGAGGAGAAGTCCCTCCTCGCCGAGCGCCTGCGGCTCGAGAAGCAGTGGCGCTCGGGTGACGTCGCGTCGCACGCGGTGGTCGACGAGGGCCTGATCGCCGAGGTTCTGGCGCAGGCCACCGGCATCCCGGTCTTCAAGCTGACCGAGGAGGAGTCGAGCCGCCTCGTCTTCATGGAGAAGGCGCTCCACCAGCGCGTCATCGGCCAGGAGGAGGCGATCGCCGCCCTCTCCAAGACGATCCGCCGTCAGCGTGCCGGCCTCAAGGACCCGAAGCGCCCGAACGGCTCGTTCATCTTCGCCGGCCCCACCGGCGTCGGAAAGACCGAGCTGGCGAAGGCCCTCGCGGAATTCCTCTTCGACGACGAGGCCGCGCTGATCTCGCTCGACATGAGCGAGTTCGGCGAGAAGCACACCGTCTCGCGCCTCTTCGGCGCCCCTCCCGGATTCGTCGGATTCGAAGAGGGCGGCCAGCTCACCGAGAAGGTGCGCCGCAAGCCGTTCTCGGTCGTGCTCTTCGACGAGATCGAGAAGGCGCACCCCGACATCTTCAACTCGCTCCTGCAGATCCTCGAAGAGGGTCGCCTGACCGACGGTCAGGGCCGCGTGGTCGACTTCAAGAACACCGTCATCATCATGACGACCAACCTCGGCGCACGTGACATCGCGGGCGGCCCGGTCGGGTTCCAGGTCGAGGGCGACAACGAGACGTCGTACAGCCGGATGAAGGGCAAGGTGCAGGAGGAGCTCAAGCGGCACTTCAAGCCCGAGTTCCTCAACCGCGTCGACGACATCATCGTCTTCCCGCAGCTGTCCAAGCCCGAGCTCATCCAGATCGTCGACCTCTTCACGAAGCGGCTCGGCGAGCGTCTGCTCGACCGCGACATGACGATCGAGCTCACGCTGGCCGCCAAGGAGCGGCTCATCGAGATCGGCTTCGATCCCGCGCTCGGTGCTCGGCCGCTGCGCCGCGCGATGCAGCACGAGGTCGAGGACCGTCTGAGCGAGCGCATCCTGCACGGTCAGCTCGAGTCCGGCGACCACATCACGGTCGACGCGAAGGACGGCGAGTTCGTCTTCGAGAACGGGCCCCGCGGCGAGAAAGTCGCGGTCGGCGTCTCGTCGACGCCCGAGATCGCGGCCACGCCGGATCTCGCGATCACCTCGGACTGAGACCCTGCGCCCTCGGGCGCTGAACGAACGAAGAGCGGATGCTGCGGCATCCGCTCTTCGTCGTCCGACGGTGTGTTGCGCCTAGGCTTGATCCGTGACCTCCTTCCGTGTGCGCCCGGCCCGGACGGCCGATGTGCGGGGGATCCAGGAGATCCTGGAGCCGTTCGTGCAGCGGCGGATCCTGCTCGGCAAAGACATCGTCGTGCTCTACGAGTCGGTGCAGCAGTTCCTGGTCGCCGAGGATGACGGCGGCCGGCTCATCGGCTGCGGCGCACTCCACGTGATGTGGGAGGACCTCGGCGAGATCCGCACGCTCATCGTCGTCGACGAGTGGCTGCAGCACGGAGTCGGCCGGGCGATCGTCGAAGGGCTGGAAGAGCAGGCGCGCACGCTCGGGCTCACCCGCCTGTTCTGCCTCACCTTCGAGGTCGACTTCTTCACGCGGCGCGGGTTCGCGCCCATCGGGGAGCAGGTCGTCGACCCCGACGTGTACTCGCAGCTCGTGCGGTCGCCCGATGAGGGCGTTGCGGAGTTCCTCGACCTCGCGCACGTCAAGCCGAACACCCTGGGCAACACCCGGATGCTCAAGCAGCTCTGACCCCCGATGCCCCGGGGTTCGCGGACCGCGGCCGGACGGCGCCGGGCGGGCGCGTGGGCCCGGCGCTCTGCAACCTTCAGCCGGGCGGTTCGCGACGGTGACTCTCAGGGGACGCGCTTAGCCTGGAGTCATGACCCGAACGAGCACGACGACGCGTCGGCGCGCCCACTCGGCGGCCGTCTACCGACGCCGTCGGCTCGCGGTCATCATCGCCGTGCTCCTCGTGGCCGGAATCACCGCCTGGCTGCTGGTCGCGCAGCCGTGGCGCGGGCTCGCCCTCGCCGCCGCTCCGTCCCCGACGGCGTCGCACTCCGCTTCGTCCACCCCCACGCCGAGTCCCACCCCGACGCCGACTCCCACCCCGACGCCGACTCCGAGCTCCGAGACGACTCCGACCGAGACGCCGACGCCCGCCGCGACGGGAACGGCCAAGCCGTGCCTTTCGAGCGCCGTCCTCGTGGAGGCGGTGACGGATGCCGACACCTACCAGGCCGGTCAGAACCCGCAGCTCTCGATCAAGCTCACGAATGCAGGCGCCGCGGACTGCACGCTCAACGTCGGAACGACGACGCAGGTCTTCACCATCACGAGCGGCGACGACGTATGGTGGCGATCGACCGACTGCCAGACCGAGCCGAGCGACATGATCGTCACGCTCGCAGCGGGTCAGAGCGTGTCGAGCGCCGCACCCCTGACATGGGACCGCACGCGTTCGTCGGTCTCGACGTGCGATACGGGCAATCGTCCGGTCGCGCCGGCGGGCGGCGCGTCGTACCACGTGACCGTCGAGATCGGCGGCATCCCGGCCACGGGCTCGAAGCAGATCATCCTCTACTGACCGGCCGCGGGGTCGGGTCGGCGAGCGTGGACGAAGCACCGCCGGTCACGGATCATCCGAACGCGGCTGTCATCTCCTCGTGATGGGTCGTGGCGGCGTCGCCCGCGGTGGGCTCGGGAACGACGTAGAGACCGGTCTGCTGGTTGGCGGTGTACGCGAGAGCCTCGAGCCACTGCCGGTTCAACTGCGGCTGCCGACTGCCGTAGTACTTGAACGCCATCGCGCAGTTCGAATGCAGCCAGACGCTCGTGCGGCCGTCACCGAGACTGGGGTCGTCGCGCCAGCTGAAGAAGAACGACTCGCTCCGCCGGAGCTTCGTTCCGATGACCATCTGCAGGTGATACAGCAATCGGTCTTCGAACTCGATCCGCACCGAGTTCTCATACGTGAATCTGCCCATGATGGGCTCCTCTTGCGCTCCCGCCGAGTCGAGCGCCGGACGCGGTCCGAAGGCGGGGGCACTGCCCGGGCCGCTGCCGTCCGTTTCCTCCCCCGCGGCCGCGACGGCCGCTCTTCTCTTCACGGTCCTCTCTTTCCGGCGGGAGAGCGAGGAATTCACGGATCTCTCATCCGCATCGCTGCGCGCGTAGATCAAGGGCCGGGCGCCCCCAGCACCCGGCCCCATCCCCCCTGCCAGGTTGTCACGGCTTGCCGTCGAAGACCTCACCCTCCATCGCGTCGTAGCCCTCGGTCTGCGGGTCGCCATGGTGGCCGCCCGAGAGGGCGTACTCCTCCTCCGGGGAGAGCACGAGACGATGGCGGAAGTAGAGCGCGAAGCCGACGAGGATGACCAGGTACACGATGCCGATCGCGATGATCGCGGGAAGGAACGTCGGGTTGAGCAGGAACCCGACGAAGATGAGCGCGGCGATGACCGCGGCGACGACGGCGCCGGGCACGCCCCACGGGCTCAGGTAGGGGCGTTCGGCGTTCGGGTACTTCCGGCGCAGGATGATGAACGACACCATCTGCAGGAGGTACGCGAGCACCGCGCCCCACACCGCGATGTTGAGGACGATGGCTCCCGCCACCGCTCCCGCTCCCTCGTTGAGCGCGGCGATCGTGTCGAGAGCTACGAGCGCGATGAAGCCGATGACCGCTCCCACGACGAGCGCGACCCACGGGGTCTTGCGCTTGCCGGTGAGCGAAAGGAAGCGCGGGTAGTAGCCCGCTCGCGAGAGCGAGTACATGTTGCGGCCGTAGGCGAACATGATGCCCTGCAGCGAGGCGAGTAGCCCGACCAGTGCGAAGAGCGCCAGCACCGCCGCCGCGCCGTCGCCGACGATCGCGCGGAAGCCGTCGAGGAGCGGCTCGGCCGCCACCCCCGTCGCCTCTGCGCCGAGCACGCCGGTGTTGAGGAACAGCACCAGGAGGCCCGTCACGATCAGCGTGCCGCGTGCCCAGAAACCCGCTCGAGGGATGTCCCGGACCGGATCGTGCGACTCCTCTGCGGCGAGCGGCAGCTCCTCGATGCCGAGGAAGAACCACATCGCGAACGGCAGGGCGAAGAGGATCGGGAGGACGCCGTGCGGGAGGAACGCCGACTGGCCGGCATCCGGGACGATGTCCCACAGGGCGTCCCACGAGAAGGCTCCCGAGAAGATCGCCATCGCCGAGAAGACGAGGATGATGCCGATCGAGATGATCGAGACGACGATCGCGAACTTGAACGAGATGTTGGCGCCCGCCGCGTTGAGCGCGATGAAGGCGACGTAGAGGATGATCCACCACACCCATCCCGGAAGCGAGATCCCGAGGAGCTCACTGGTGATGGCATCGGCGTACGACGCCGAGAAGTAGACGATGACGGCCGTGGTCGCGACGTACTCGATCGTCTCGGCCGCCCCGGTGACGAGACCGCCCCACGGCCCCATGGCCGATCGTGCGAACGAGTACGCCCCGCCCGTGTGCGGCATCGCAGCCGCCATCTCGCCGATCGAGAAGATCATGCCGTAGTACATGAGCACGAGGATCGCGAAGGCGATGAGCATGCCGCCGAATCCCGCGAAGTCGATGCCGAAGTTCCACCCGGAGAAGTCGCCCGAGATCACCGCGGCGACCGCGAGACCCCAGAGGCCCCACACGCCGGCGGACCGCTGAAGCGTCCGTTTCTCGAAATAGCCCTGGCCGGCGCGGTTATATGTCGCCCCGGCGACCTTCCGGGCCTCGCTCCTCGACTCTGCCATGCTTCCTCCGTGCGCTCGGGTGCGGCGCGGGGGATGCGCCTTGCGCAAGATTGTGGCCTTATTGGTTGGCTGTGTCTACCTTTGGACGCAACTTGCTGGTTAGGGTGGACGAGCGCGCCACCACCGGCGAGCACTCCAGGGGAGGGTGACGGATGCCGGGAAACCTCAGCGTGTCGGAACTCGAAGCGGCGATCGCGGCGGGTGACATCGACACCGTCGTCGTGGCCTTCGCCGACGCGCAGGGCCGTCTCGTCGGCAAGCGCGTGTCGGCCCGACTCTTCCAGGAGGAGGTGCTCCCACACGGCGCCGAGGCGTGCAACTACCTCCTTTCGGTGGATGTCGACATGAACACCGTCGACGGCTACGCCATGTCGAGCTGGGAGACCGGATACGGCGACATGATGCTGCTCTCCGACCCCGCCACCCTCCGGCGCATCCCCTGGCTTCCCGGTTCGGCTCTCGTCATCGCAGACCTCGGTTGGGAGAGCGGTGCGCCCGTGGTCCAGTCGCCTCGCGACATCCTGAAGACCCAGCGCGCACTCCTCGCCGACCGGGGTCTCGTCGCCTACTCGGGCACAGAACTCGAGTTCATCGTCTTCGATGAGACGTATCGGGATGCCTGGACCAAGGGCTACCGCGACCTCAAGCCGTCCACCGACTACAACGTCGACTACGACATCCTCGCCTCGGGGCGGCTCGAGCCGCTCCTGCGCGACATCCGTCTCTCGATGGACGGCGCCGGCCTCTACACGGAGGGCGTGAAGGGCGAGTGCAACCTCGGCCAGCAGGAGATCGCCTTCCGCTACGCCGAGGTGCTCGAGACCGCGGACCAGCACACGATCTACAAGAACGGTGCGAAGGCCATCGCCGACAAGCACGGCAAGGCCATCACGTTCATGGCGAAGTTCAACGAGCGCGAGGGCAACAGCTGCCACATCCACCTCTCACTGCGCGATGAGGGCGGCACGCCCGTCATGGCAGGCGACGGCGGACACGGATTCAGCCCCCTCATGGAGCACTGGATCGCGGGCATCCTCGCGACGCTCCGCGAGTTCACCCTGCTCTACGCGCCCACGATCAACTCCTACAAGCGCTACGCCCGGGGATCCTTCGCGCCGACCGGCGTCGCCTGGGGCCTCGACAACCGCACCTGCGCCCTGCGGGTCATCGGGCACGGATCGTCCCTGCGCGTCGAGAACCGAGTGCCCGGAGGCGACGTCAACCCGTACCTCGGCATCGCCGCGATCATCGCCGGCGGGCTCCACGGCGTCGAGCACGAGCTCCCGCTGCCCGAGCCGCTCGCCGGAAACGCGTACACCTCCGGCGTGGACCACCTGCCGACCACGCTGCGCGACGCGGCGCGCCTGTTCGACGAGTCGGCGATCGCGCGCGCCGCCTTCGGCGACGAAGTGGTCGAGCACTATCTCAATCAAGCGCGCATCGAGGTCGAGGCCTTCGATGCGGCGGTGACGGACTGGGAGCGGGTGCGTGGTTTCGAACGACTCTGACGCGGGCCGGACGCCCGTCATCGGCCTCACGACCTATCTCGAGCAGGCGAAGCAGGGCGTCTGGGACGTCCGTGCCGCATTCCTGCCCCAGCAGTACTTCACGTCGGTGACCGACGCCGGCGGCATCGCGGTGCTCCTCCCGCCCCAGCGCGGCACCGCGACGGGGATCGACACGGATGCCGCGGCCGCCGCCGTGCTCGACGGCCTGGACGGCCTCATCCTGACCGGCGGACTGGACGTCGATCCCGCGCTCTACGGCGCGGAGCGGCATCCGCTCACCGATCCGTCACGCGCGGACCGCGACGAGTGGGAGCTCGCGCTCTTCCGAGGAGCGGAGGAGCGACGGATGCCGGTGCTCGCCATCTGCCGCGGGCTTCAGCTCGTGAACGTCGCCCGGGGCGGGACGCTGCACCAGCACCTTCCGGAGGCGCTCGGCACCGAGCGGTACCGCATCGGCGGAGGCGTGTTCGCGACGAACACCGTCGAGGTCGCCCCGAATTCGCGCCTGGCCGGGATGCTGGGAGCCGGCGCCTTCGACGTGCACAGCTACCACCACCAGGGTATCGACCGGCTCGGGGAGGGCCTCGTTCCGGTCGCTGCGACGGACGACGGCCTCGTGCAGGCGTTCGAGTCGGAGGGCGAGGGGTACGTCGTCGGGGTGCAGTGGCATCCCGAGGAGAATGCCGAGGACAAGCGGCTCTTCGAGGGGCTCGTGGCCGAGGCATCCGTCTTCGCGGCGGCGAAGTCTCGGTCGTTGAGCGAGCGGAGCGAGACGAAACGCCCCGGACCGACGGGGGCGGTCGCATGACCGACACCTTCACCCTCATCAACCCCGCGACGGGGCAGGCCTTCCAGGAGGTGCCGCGGGCGTCGGTCGAGGAGGTCGACGACGCCATCGCGCGCGCGGTCGTCGCGCAGCGCGCGTGGGCGTCTCTCGCTCCCGTGGCCCGAGCCGATGCTCTGCGCGCGTTCGCGCGGGTCGTCGAGGACCATGTCGAAGAGCTCGCCGCTCTCGAGGTGCAGAATTCGGGGCATCCGATCAGCTCCGCGCGGTGGGAGGCATCCCATGTCGCGCAGGTGCTCAACTTCTACGCCGGTGCGCCCGAGCGCCTGAGCGGACAGCAGATCCCCGTCGCCGGCGGGCTCGATGTCACCTTCCACGAGCCCTACGGCGTGGTCGGGATCATCGTGCCGTGGAACTTCCCCATGACGATCGCATCGTGGGGCTTCGCGCCGGCGCTCGCCGCGGGCAATGCCGTCGTGCTGAAGCCCGCGGAGCTCACCCCGCTCACCGCCGTGCGCATCGGCGAGCTCGCCCTACGGGCCGGCCTTCCTGAGGGTCTCCTCACGGTCATCACCGGTTCGGGGTCGGTCGTCGGCCAGCGGTTCGTGTCGCACCCCGACGTGCGCAAGGTTGTGTTCACGGGCTCGACCGAGGTCGGAGTCTCGGTCGCCGCGGGATGCGCGCAAGGCCTCAAGCCTGTGACGCTCGAGCTCGGCGGGAAGAGCGCGAACATCGTCTTCGCCGATGCCGACCTCGAGAAGGCGGCCGCTGCGGCACCCGGCGCCGTGTTCGACAACGCCGGACAGGACTGCTGCGCGCGCAGCCGCATCCTCGTCGAGCGGTCCGTGCACGACCGATTCCTCGAGCTGCTCGAGCCCGCCGTGCGGGATTGGCGCGTCGGAGATCCGTCGCTCGAGACGACCGAGATGGGGCCCCTCATCTCGGCGGGGCACCGGTCGACGGTGGCCGGGTTCCTCGACGGCGCGGAGGTCGCGTTCCAGGGCGAGGCGCCCGGCGGCGACGGCTTCTGGTTCCCGCCGACCGTCGTGCTCGCCGGGCGCGAGGACCGCATCGCCCGGGAAGAGGTGTTCGGCCCTGTCCTGGCCGTGCTGCCGTTCGACGACGAGGCCGATGCCATCCGCCTCGCGAACGACACGATCTACGGCCTCGCGGGTTCGCTCTGGACCGAGAACCTCGGCCGCGCCGTCCGCGTCGCGCGCGGGGTCAAGAGCGGCGTGCTGTCGGTCAACTCGCACTCGTCGGTGCGCTACTGGACGCCGTTCGGCGGGATGAAGGCGTCGGGGCTCGGCCGCGAACTCGGCCCGGACGCCGCCGAGCACTTCACCGAGACCAAGAACGTCTTCTTCGCGACGGATGCCTAGGCCCATGGCATCCCCGGTCCCAGCCCCCGTTTCCGTGTCCCGAAGTTGGCCGCTTGAGCGCCGCTCAAGCGGCCGATTTCGGGACATGCACCAGGAAGGAATGAACAGCCGATGGATCTGACGCAGCGACTGAAGGATCGGGTGGCGATCATCACCGGCGGTGCCTCGGGCATCGGGCTCGCGACCGCGCGCCGCTTCGCGGCGGAGGGCGCCGCGGTCGTCATCGCGGACCTCGACCCGACGACGGGCGAGAAGGCGGCCGGCGACGTGGGTGGCCTGTACCGCCGCGTCGACGTGGCGGACGAGGCATCCGTCGACGAACTCTTCGACGGCGTCTTCGACCAGTTCGGACGCCTCGACATCGCGTTCAACAACGCCGGCATCTCCCCCGCCGACGACGACTCCATCGAGACGACGGAGCTGCCCGCGTGGGATCGCGTGCAGGACGTGAATCTCAAGAGCGTCTACCTATGCTCCCGTGCGGCGCTCAGACACATGGTGCCGCAGGGGCGCGGCTCGATCGTCAACACCGCGTCGTTCGTCGCGCTGCTCGGTTCGGCCACGTCGCAGATCTCGTACACGGCGTCGAAGGGCGGCGTACTCGCCATGACCCGCGAGCTCGGCGTGCAGTTCGCGCGGCATGGCATCCGCGTCAATGCGCTGTGCCCTGGCCCCGTCAACACTCCGCTGCTGCAGGAGCTCTTCGCCAAGGACCCGGAGCGCGCGCAGCGCCGGCTCGTCCACGTGCCGATGGGACGCTTCGCCGAGCCGGACGAGATGGCGGCCGCCGTCGCCTTCCTCGCTTCGGACGACGCGTCGTTCATCACGGCGACCGCGTTCGTGGTCGACGGCGGCATCACGAACGCCTACGTCACGCCCCTTTGAGCTTCCCCATGTGTACCGACCCGTCGAGACCTGCCACTGCGTCGGTCGGATGCCTCGTTCCGCGCCGGTCGCGCGCCGGTCTCAGTGTGCTCGTACCCGGTGCCGGAGGCGGCGATGAGTGAGGCGCCCCTGGAGGAGGTGCGGAGGGCCGTCTACCGGCCCGTGCGCGAGAGCAATGCACTCGAGGACACCGTCGCTCGGATAGCGCAGACGATCCGGCTGGGCGTCGTCGCGCCGGGGGAGTCGCTGCCGCCCGAGCGCGAGCTCGCGGCGCTCTACGCCGTGAGCCGCGACACGGTGCGCGAAGCGATCCGCGAGCTCGCCGACACCGGCTTCCTGGTGCGACGTCGCGGTCGCTACGGCGGGACGTTCGTCGCCGATCCTCTCCCGCGCCCGTCGGAGCCCGTGGTCGTGCCGGCCGCCGAGCTCGAGGACGTCCTGGGTCTTCGGCGGGTGCTCGAGGCGGGGGCGGCCCGGGCCGCTGCTGAGCGCACCCTCACTCCCGAGGCGCGGGCCGAGCTCTGGGCCCGGCATGAAGAGGCATCGGCGGCAGAGGAGGAGGAGTACCGGCGGCTCGACACGCTCCTGCACCTGACGATTGCCGAGGTCGCAGGCATCCCATCGGTGGTCGCCCTCGTCGCTGAGAACCGCGCGCGCGTCAACGCGTGGCTCGACACCTTCCCGCTCCTGCCGCGCAACATCGAGCACTCGAACGAGCAGCACGAGCGCATCGTGACCGCGATCCTCGCGGGGCGACCGGATGCCGCGGAGGCGGCGATCCTCGAGCACCTGGCCGGCTCGGAGGCGCTGTTGCGGGGCTTCCTCGCCTGAGGCCGGCCGTCCGCTCGCGGTTAGGGTGGAGGGATGGCCGGGAAGAAGCGCGCGAAGAAGCCGGGGGCCGAGGAGTTCCGAAACACGGCGCTCTCCGATGCTCTCCAGACGCAGGACATGGCCGCCGTCGCCTTCGCCCTGCGCCACGGCCCGACCGTCGTGCCCCTCATGAAGCCGGGCGACCGCGACAACCCGCTCGACGTCGGAGAGGTCTGGACCTACCGCGACCCCGACACGGGCGACGTCGCGCTCCTCCTGTTCAGCGACGCGCAGCACAAGCCGGCAGCCCTCCCCCCGGCCGTCGCGCTGCAGTCGCCGGGCGCTCTGCGCGCCTTCCTCGGCGCGCACGGCGACGCGATCAAAGCCGTGTTCTTCGACATCGCCGGGCCCCATCCCATGCAGGCCACGCCGGACGAGGTCATCAAGGCGCTCGACGCCTGACGAACCCTCGTCCCCGACACCTGGATCGTCGCTGCACGCCGCACATCCCTGCGCCCCCTAGTGATCTCATTCCGCCCGGGACCGTCGATCGCAAGAACAATTAGGCTTCTCAGAACAAGGAGCCGGACCATGGACGACATCGCGCTGACCGTCAACGGGCGGCGACGCCTGTTGGAGGGCATCACCGCCCATACGACAGCGCTCGAGTGGCTCCGCCTGAGCGGACTCACCGGAAGCAAAGAGGGATGCGCCGAAGGCGAGTGCGGCGCGTGCGCCGTGATGGTGGCAGCCCCCGACGAGCGGGGCCGTACCGCATGGACCGCGGTCAACGCATGCCTGGTTCCCGTCGGTGCGATGAGCGGCCAGGAGATCGTGACGGCGGAGGGGCTGGGGTCTCCCGACCAGCTCCACCCCGTCCAGGAGAAGCTCGCCGCTGCCGGCGGCTCCCAGTGCGGCTACTGTTCGCCCGGCTTCGCCTGCAGCATGGCCGCGGAGTATTACCGCGAAGATCGCGCTCCCCTCGAGCATCCCGAGGTGAGCGCCGCCCACGGGCCGAACGGGTTCGACCTCCACGCACTGGGGGGCAACCTGTGCCGGTGCACGGGCTACCGACCGATCCGCGACGCCGCCTATGCGCTCGGCAGCCCGGAACCCAGTGACGAGCTCGCCGCCCGACGGCAGTCGCCGGCCCCCGCGCCGCTCCCCACCGACTTCGAAGCCGCCGGCGGGCGCTTCGTGCGCCCGGCGACCCTTCCCGATGCGCTCGTCCTCCTGCGTGAGAACCCCAGCGCCCGTCCCGTCGCCGGTTCGACCGACGTCGGGGTCGAAATGAACCTCCACGGACGACGCGACCCGCTCCTCGTGGCGATCGAGCAGCTCGAGGAGCTCCGCGCACTGACCATTTCAGACTCGACGATCGAGATCGGCGCCGCGCTGGCCCTCTCCGACGTGGAGCGCCGGCTCGACGGTCGGGTACCCCTGCTGGCCGAGCTCCTCCCGCAGTTCGCCTCTCGACTCATCCGCAACCGCGCCACCCTCGGCGGCAACCTCGGCACCGGGTCTCCGATCGGCGATGCGGCACCCGCGCTGCTCGCACTCGGCGCCCGCGTCGTGCTCGTCTCGGTGGACACAGAGCGCGAGGTCGATCTCGCGGAGTACTTCACCGGGTACCGGCAGACGGTGCGACGCTCCGACGAGCTCATCCTCGGCATCCGGATCCCGCTTCCCCTCGCCCGGGTGTCGGCGTTCCACAAGATCTCGAAGCGCCGGTTCGATGACATCTCGAGCGTCGCGGTCGGCTTCGCGGTCGACATCGAGGACGGGATCATCACCGCGGCCCGGATCGGGCTGGGCGGAGTCGCGGCGACGCCGATCCGAGCCTTCGCAACGGAGGACGCACTCATCGATCGACCGTGGAATGTCGCGACGGTGCGCTCGGCCGCCGAGGTGCTCGGGAATGAGGGCGCGCCGCTCTCCGACCAGCGTGCGAGCGCCGCATACCGCGCCCTGATGCTCAACCGGGCGCTGCTCAAACTGCACAGCGCCACACTTCTCGAGTCCAGGGACGTCTCGGCGTGAGCTCGCTCGCCGAGCGCCCGCCGAACCCGGTAGTCGGCCGCAGCTCAGCCCACGAGAGCGCTGCTCTGCACGTCACCGGTGCGGCGATGTACACCGACGACGTGGCGGCGAGCACCGCGCGAGCGCTCACGGCGTGGCCGGTGCAATCCACCCGGGCGCACGCCAGAGTCAGGATCGACGTATCGCCCGCACTGGAGGTGCCGGGCGTGGTGCGAGTGCTGACCGCGGCCGACGTGCCCGGGAAGAACGACGCCGGCATCAAGGACGACGAGCCGCTCTTTCCGAGCGAGGCCATGTTCCATGGTCACGCCCTCGCGTGGGTGCTCGGTGAGACTCCGGAGGCCGCGCGCCTCGGCGCCGCCGCGGTCGACGTCGCGTACGAGTCGCTCCCCTCGATCATCACGCTTCCCGAGGCGATCGCCGCGGACTCGTTCCAGGGCATCCCCCGCACTCTGCGTCGGGGCGACGCCGCCGCCGCGATGGCGGCCGCGCGACACGTCTTCGAGGGCGTGACCGAGATCGGCGGCCAGGAGCACTTCTACCTCGAAACGCAGGCCACGCTCGCCCTCCGCGACACCGAGGGACAGTACTTCATCCAGTGCTCGACGCAGCACCCGTCCGAGACGCAGGAGATCGTCGCCCACGTGCTCGGCATTTCGAGCAGCGAGGTCACCGTGCAGTCGCTGCGCATGGGTGGCGGTTTCGGCGGGAAGGAGATGCAGCCGCACGGCTTCGCCGCGATCGCCGCGCTCGGCGCCAAGCTCACCGGCCGCCCGGTGCGTCTGCGCCTGAACCGCACGCAGGATCTCACGATGACCGGCAAGCGGCATCCGTTCCATATCGTCTGGAAAGCGGGATTCGATGCCGACGGCATGATCCAGGCGCTCGAGGCGACGCTGACGTCCGACGGCGGCTGGAGCCTCGACCTCTCGGAGCCCGTCCTCAGCCGCGCGCTCTGCCATGTGGACAACGCCTACTGGATCCCGAACGTGCTCGCCCGCGGTCGTGTCGCGAAGACGCATAAGACCTCCCAGACCGCCTTCCGGGGATTCGGCGGGCCGCAGGGCATGTTCCTCATCGAGGACATCCTCGGGCGCGTCGCTCCCGTGCTCGGCATCGATCCGCTGACACTGCGCCGGCAGAATTTCTACCGACCGGGCCAGTCGACGCCGTACGGCCAGCCGGTGCGCCACGCGGAACGGCTCGAAGCGATCTGGGAGCAGCTCCGCCAGGAGAGCGACCTGGATGCACGTCGGACCGAGTGCGCGTCGTTCAACGCGACGCACGTCCATGTGAAGCGCGCGATCGCGATGACGCCGGTGAAGTTCGGCATCTCGTTCAACTTCACCGCGTTCAACCAGGCTGGCGCGCTCGTCCACGTCTACAAGGACGGCTCCGTGCTCATCAACCACGGCGGAACCGAGATGGGCCAGGGTCTGCACACCAAGATGCTGCAGGTCGCCGCCACCGCCCTTGGCCTCGAACTGCGTCAGGTGCGGCTTGCTCCGACGCGCACCGACAAGGTGCCCAATACGTCCGCCACCGCTGCGTCCTCGAGCGCCGACCTCAACGGCGGCGCGGTGAAAGACGCGTGCGAGCAGATCCGCGGGCGCATGGCGAACGTCGCCGGGCGTCTGCTGCGGGTCGACGAGCGTGACGTCCGCTTCGAGGGAGGGTACGTCACCGGGCCGAGCGAACGCGACGACCGCCTGGCTTTCGCCGAAGTCGCGAACGCGGCCTACCTCGAGCGTGTGCAGCTCTGGGCGGCGGGCTTCTACCGCACCGAGGGTCTGCACTGGGACCCCGAAGCGATGCAGGGCGAGCCGTTCAAATACTTCGCGTACGGCGCGGCCGCGACCGAGGTCGAGGTCGACGGCTTCACAGGCGCCTACCGGCTCCGCCGGGTCGACATCGTCCACGACGTGGGCGACTCCCTCTCTCCCATGATCGACATCGGCCAGATCGAAGGGGGCTACCTGCAAGGCGTCGGATGGCTCACCCTCGAGGACCTCCGATGGGACACCATCGACGGTCCTGGTCGCGGGCGGCTCCTCACCCCGTCCGCGAGCACCTACAAGCTGCCGAGCTTCTCAGAGATGCCCGACGAGTTCCGGGTGCGCCTGTTCGAGCGGGCGACGGAGGACGGTGCGGTCTACGGCTCGAAGGCAGTGGGTGAGCCCCCCGTCATGCTCGCGTTCAGCGCGCGAGAAGCGCTTCGCGAGGCGGTCGCCGCATTCGGTCCGGGCGGCCGCACCGTCGAGCTCGGCTCACCCGCGACTCCAGAGGCCGTGTTCTGGGCGATCGAGAGCGCCCGGGCCGCCGTCCACGCCGCCGGGGGCGGCACGGTGCCCGAGCCCGAACGGGCCCCTGTGGCGACCGGCGGCTGACTCGGGAGCCCGTATGGACTGGTTGAAGGCCACGCAGGAGCTTCGCGCTGGGCGGACCCCCGCAGTGATCGTCACGATGGCGATCGTGCGCGGTCACGCGCCGCGCAACGGCGGAGCGAAGATGGTCGTCTCCCCGGACGCGGTCTTCGGCACGGTCGGTGGCGGCAATCTGGAGGCGACCGCGATCGATCGGGCGCGTCGGATGCTCGCGACCTCAGCGGGCGAACCCGAACTGCTCACCTTGACGCTGAGCGACAAGTCGATGACCGCGTACGGAGTGCAGTGCTGCGGAGGAGAGGTCACCATGCTGCTCGAGCCGGTCCCCGTGGTGCCGAGTGTCGCCGTCTTCGGCATCGGGCATGTCGGCATCGAGCTCGTGCGCATTCTCAGCAGGCACCCCATCGAGCTCCACCTGATCGATTCCCGCATGGCGATGCTGGCTCCCGAGCGCGTCGGCGTGCCGGGGGAGAGCGGGCTGTTGTCCGACGCCGTAGCGACCGTAGTCCTGCACACACTTCCCGTGCCCGAGGTCGGTCTCGCAGGGCTCCCGACCGGAACGCACGTGCTCGTCATGACCCACGACCACGCCGAAGACCTCGCGATCTGCGAGACGGCGCTGCGCACCGCGCGACTCGGCTCGATCGGACTCATCGGCTCGACATCCAAGTGGGCGCGCTTCCGGAAGGAGCTTCGCGAGGTGGGGCACGCCGACGACGACGTCGCTCGCATCATCACGCCGATCGGCATCCCAGGCATCGCGTCGAAGGACCCCGCGGCGATCGCGGTCAGCGTCGCGGCGCGCATCCTTCAGCTCATCGAGGTGCAGGCGCCCGCGGCATCCGCTCGTCCCTGATCACCGAAGCGGATGCCTGCGCTCGACGAGCATGGTCGGCGAGCAGGCGCAGCGTCCGCTCAGTAGTCGATGCGCGAGAGCGACCTGTTCCACGCCGTGAAGGGTTCGACCGGACGACCCTCGCCGAGGTCTACTCCGACCACAGGCATGATCGCGCCCGCATCGGATCCCTCCTCGAAGTAGCGGTGGAAGAGCGCGTCGTCGAAGCCCGCGTTGGCGGCGTCGCTGCGGGTCGCCGCGAAGTAGACCCTCTCGATGCGGGCCCACAGGGATGAGGACAGGCACATCGGGCAGGGCTCGCAGCTGGAATAGAGCGTCGCGCCCGTGAGGTCGAAGGTCGCCAGTCCTCGACACGCCGCACGGATCGCCGAGACCTCGGCGTGCGCTGTCGGGTCGAGGTCGGCGGTGACCCGATTGACCCCCTCGAACACCCGACCGTCGGCCGACACGATGATGGCGCCGAAGGGTCCGCCCTGCGCGCTCACATTCCGCGTGGCGAGGTCGACTGCGCGGGCGAGGTAGTCCGCCGGTGACCGATCGACGGCCTCCGCGCTGCCGGCGACGGGCTCCGTGCTGTCGGGACGGAACGAATCCATGGGCGACGCATCCTTGTGTGTGGTGTTGCAGGAGCGGAGTATTCTCGATGGCTCCGTGAATCCTCGTCGATCCTATGCAGGATTCTCAGCTCAGGGCTTCGGCGACAGCATCCCACCACTCTCGCGACTCGGCGCGGTGCCGGGTTGCACGCGCACGGGCCTCGGCGGCGATGCGCTCGCGATCCCGCCACTGGTCCTGCATCCGCGGGATGCCGTCCGTGTGGGCGGCCGTGATCGGCACGGTCGCATCCTGTCCCCAGTGCCCGAGCGCTCCCCGCTGCTTCACGGCGGTGTACTCATTGGTGACGAGCCCGACGACGGGGACCCCCGCCGCCGCGGCGAACACGGCCGGGTGGTAGCGGCCCGTGATGAGCAGCGCGGACGAGCGGGCGAGGGATGCCGCGCCCAGCACGTGTCCTGTCGGCACGACGCTCGACGGAGTGCGCATGCGTGCGCGCACCTCCTCGTGGAGGACGGCGTCGCCGCGGGGCTCGCCACCCCTGAGCGCACCGAAATGGGCGTGGAAGCGCACCGGTCCGGAGGCGACGTCGGCGGCGGCATCCACGAGAGCAGCGATCCGCTCGACCGTCTCGGCTCGCGGGGCGTCGCCCAGCGAGAGCGACAGGCTCACCAGCACGCCGTCGTGGACGGCGTCGTCGCGCTCGGCCGGTCCGACGAACGACGCATCGTCCACTCCGAGCCTGACCGCCGGCGCTCCGAGCGTTCGGGCGAGCCGCTGCGACGCGGACTCGCGTACCCCGACCAGGCGTGCCGAACGCACCAGTTCCGCAACGAGTTCGACGTCTCGCCCCTGAAGATCGGGTCCGAGCGTCTGACCCGTGACGACGACCGGCCGACCCAGCCGTGCGGCCACGCCGGCGAGCGCCGCCCGCTCGTAGATGTGCAGCGGCCAGGTCGAAGCGAGGTTCCCGCCGCCCGCGATGAGGACGCCGTCCGCGCGGGCCACGGCATCCACGACCGCCCTTGCCGTGTCGTCGGTCGCGAGCGCGTCACGACCTTCCGCGAACCCGGTCACCGCGGCGAGCCGAGCCTCGGCCGCGTCGCGATCGAGTCCATCGAAGCGGATGCGGGGCACGGCCTCGATGTCGTACCGCGAGGCCGTCTCTGCCGGCGCGGACGAGACCGCCGTGAGCGTCGCGCCGCGGGCGTCGAGTTCATCGCGCGCGGCGTGGAACATCGCCTCATCGCCGATGTGCATCATGTCGTCGACGACTCCGACATCCCCCAGAGCGACAACCCGCATCAAATCTCTCTTCCCGCACCGCGAACCTGTTCACGCTAGCCCACCCCCTCCGCTCACCCGGGCGGGCTACGATCGGAGACCTCCGGTGCGGTGCAAGCGGAAGACGGGGTCCGACATGGGTGTGCAGACGGCGTTGGATGCGGTCCGCGGCGCCCCCGGGATCGTTGAGGCCATGCGCTTGGCCGACGACCTCGCGTTCGAGGCCGGACGGGACCCGGGCGTCCGCACCCTCCGCGTGCTGGCGTCGGCGCTGACCGGCGACGATCAGATCGCCGCGATCGCTGCGGTGCACGCGCTCGCCGAGATGTTCGACGAGCAGGCCGCGCGCCTGCTCGTGTCGCTGCTCTCGGACGAGCGCGCCACGATCCGCGAGCACGCGGCGTGGTCCCTGGGTTCGGGGCTTCCCCGCTTCGACGCGATGGGCCGCCTCATCGGCCAGGTCGCCGCCGGCGGATTCACGGGGATGCTCGCGCAGCAGACTCTGGAGAAGTGGTCGGAGGCCGCGCCCGACGCCCTCGCCGTGAGCCTCGAGACGGCGCTCCACTCGACGCGAGAGTGCGGTGCGCGTTCCCGCCTGGTCGAGACGCTGGGCCTGGTGCGACCCGCGATCGCCACCCGGGTGCTCGTCGAGACCGCGCGCGACGAGCGCGAGCATGTGGATGTGCGGGTCGCCGCGATCGCCGCGCTCGGGCAGCGTCCAGGCGCCACAGCGGTGCGAGACGTGCTCGAGCAGCTCGCCGGCGAACAAGGGCGCCCGGCCGACACCGCCCGGCTCGCCTTGATCGACCTGGATGGGGCGCGTGACGAGCGCCGGGGCGACGCGGGGGGTCTCACGATCGCCCAGCTGTTCCTGCACGCCGACATCGACCCATCGCTCGCTTCGGTCGGGGCCGGCGACAACGGAGGGATCGCAACGCTGCTCGTGCGTCTCGGTGACGCGCTCGTCGCTGACCCGAGCACCGGCGTCGAGCGTGTGATCACTCTGTCGCGCGGTCCGGTCGCCCAGGCCGCGGAGGACCTCCTCGAGATCGGATCGACGACGTCAGGGCACGTGTACGGCCGAGTGCCCCTGCTCCCGGAGCCGGTGCCGTCGGCCGCGGCCTGGCCGTTGCGCGTCGCGGCGCGCCGAGGCATCCGTCGTATCCTGCGCGCCGCCGGCCCCGTGGATCTGCTGCACCTGCGCATGGCGGATGTCGGCAGCCTCGCGGCCGCCGACGTGGCGCGCGAGCTCGGCATCCCGATCGTGTTCACCGTCGCCCCCGACCCTCACGCCGTGATCCGCTCGCTCGACCGCGCCGGCTCCCTGACGCGCGAGGACTTCGGCGAGGTCGACCTGCGGGAGCATTTCTGGTTCCGCACCCGCCTGGTGCAGAGCCTCGCCTCGAACGCGGCCCACACGGTGCTGTTCCCGCGACCCGAACTGCAACGCGACATGAGCCAGCTCGTCGGCATCGACATCACCTCGCACCCCGAGCGTCACACGATCGTGGCCGAAGGCGTCGACCTCGAGGTCGTGGAAAATGCGATCGTGGCCGCGCGCGCCCACGCCGCCGGCGCCCCACCGGCACCGGCGATCGCCGAACTGCGCGAGCTGGTCTCGCAGCTGGAGGTCGAACGACGCGACCTGCCGCTCGTGGTGACCCTCGGGCGAATGCACCGCGTGAAGGGCATGGCGACTCTCGCCGAGGCGTGGGCCTCGGGGCCGCTGCGGGACCGTGCGAACCTGGTCATCGTCGGCGGCGATCTCGACTGCCCGTCGCTTGATGAGCGGGAGCAGCTCGACCGGATCGCCGTCGCGGTTCCGGCCGCCGACCGCGCTCGCGCGGGGTTGATCCTGCCCGGCCACCGGCCGAACGATGTGGCCGCTCTGTGGCTCGCGGCGGCGCGCTTCGGGCTGCCGGGTCTGAGCCGCGCAGGCGGGGTCTACGTCTGCGCGAGCGTCAAGGAGGAATTCGGGATCGCGCTGCTCGAGGCGATCGCGACCGGACTCATGGTGGTCGCGCCTGACGGCGGCGGCCCCGCGACGTACGTGAAGGACGGGGTCACGGGGGTGCTCGCCGAGACCTGGGACCCGAGTCGGCTCGAGGCCGGAGTAGCCGCGGCTCTCGATGCGGCGGCGGTGTCGGACGAGGCGCGCGCCGAGGCGGGGCACGAGATGGTCCGGACGCGCTTCACGATCCAGGCGATGGCCGCCGCCCTCGGTCCCGTGTACGGCGCGGTGGCCAGCGACGAGCGAGAACTGGTGCGCGCAGCTGGGGCGGTGCTGTGACCCTCCTCGTCATCAGCCCTGATTACGCGTCGCACCTCCTCCCCCTGGTGACGCTCGCAACCGCGTGGCGGGACAGGGGCGAGAGGGTCGTGGTCGCCACGGGACCAGCGACCGATCCCATCGTTCGCGAGTTCGGCCTGGAGCGCTACGACCTCCCGCTCGGGCGGGGGAGCAACCCACGTCTCAGCCGCGCGGAGGATCAGCCCCGGGACGAGTCCGACTCGCTGCGTGGATTCTTCGCCGCCACCCGCCGCGGGATGGTGCCGACACTCAGCTATCAGGCGACGGAGCGCCTCACCGATCTCATGTGGGAGCCGGTGGATGCGGGCCGCCGCACGCTCGCCGCGGTCGAGGCCGTCCGGCCCGATGCGATCATCGTCGATCACCTGGCATTCAGTGCGCGGCTGGCCTTGCGGACGGCCGGCGTGCCGTACGCGGATGTCGTACTGGGTCACCCGAGCGCCCTGCCGGTCTCCGGCGAGGTGTATGGCTTTCCGCCGTTCTGGCCCCGGGCATTTTCGCCCGCACCCGAGGAGCTCGCAGCCCTTCGCGTCCTGTGCGACGAGGTGTCGGCGCGGTTCACGTCCGAGTGGAATCGCGCTGCGCAGGCGCTCGATCCATCGGCCCCCGTGACCGATCATGCGTTCGGCGAGCACGGCGACCTCGTCATGTTCAACTACCCTTCAGCTCTCGCAGAAGGAGACGGACGGATGCTGCCGCCGCCCCACGTCTTCCTCGGTTCGACGCGCCGCGTGGAACCGATCGACGACGAGGTGGAGCAGTGGCTCGCGACCGCGGGGGACTTCGCTTACGTCAGCTTCGGCACCTTCTTGTCGGTGCGCGGCGACGTGCTTCGTCGCGTGGCGGACGCCCTCAGGCAGTTGGGCATGACGGCGGCGATCGCGACCGGTGCGAGCCCGGCTGAAGAGCTCGGACCCATCCCGGACGACTGGCTTGTGCGCGAGTATCTGCCCCAGGTGCGGCTGCTCGGGGAAGCGCAGGTCGCGGTCACCCACGGCGGCAACAACTCGGTCACCGAGGCCGTCGGCCAGGGCGTGCCGCTCCTGGTGCTGCCGTTCTCCACGGATCAGTTCGCCGCAGCCGCCGCGATCGAGCGCTGCGGTGTCGGGCGCGCTCTCGATCCGAATGCGGCCGGCGTCACCGAGCTCGTCGAGGCTCTCCGCCAGGTGAGGGGACGGGCCGGCATGCCGCTGCTGCGGTCGATCGCGAGTGAGCAGACCAACCGGCCGGGTCCGGCGATCGCCTACGAACTGCTGACGACCGCTGCGCCCGCGACCAGCTGAGACATCGCGAGCACGTCGCCCCCGGCGGAGCGGTAGCGCTCCATGAGCGCCGCGTTGGCGTCGTACTGCGTGCCGGCACGCACCTCGCCCTGGTGGTGAAGCGCGTACACGCGACCCTCGTGACGCACCGGGGGAGCGCCCAGCAGCGTCTCGTGCGCGATGTACCACGCGGCGTCCTCGAACCCCCAGCCGCGGAATCGCTCATCCTGGCCGCCGTGGCGCGCCCATGTGCGCGGGGTGGTCACGTACACGCCCGAGCAGGCACCGACCACGAGCTCGTGGTCGCACTCTTCGGCGGCCAGGCCGGAGCGCAGCTGCGCGTCGCCGGTCCTTCCGAGCCAGCGGTACTCGGTGTAGGGCAGATGTACGCGGCCGCTGGTGCGCGCCGCGCTGACCGCTTCGCGCAGCGCGGTCGGCTCGGGAACGGTGTCGGCATCGGCGACCACCACCACCTGGTCGGGATCGGCTGAGGCGATTCCCCGGTTACGGCACGCGGCCAGGGAGAAGATGTCGTCGTCGGTGTCGATCGTGCGGAGGGCGAAGTCAGGAAGGAACCGGGAGTACCATTCCTGCACGAACTCGAATGCAGGCACACGCGACGGTGCGGGCCGCCAGGGAATGACAACGGTGACGGGGCGCATCACCCCAGCGTAGGGGGCGAGCATCAGCGTGGAATGCCACGTCGCCGTCCTCGGGCAGCGCCGTGTCAGAACGCCGGGACGTCCGCGGCCGGACCAGCCGTGACGCGGACGCGTACGTCGTCGAGAGCGCCACGGAGAGTGTTCGAGCGGTTGTCGATCACGACGGTGTAGCCCATGCGCGCAGCCTCACTGAGCCGCTGCGGAGCCTGCGTGACCGGCCGCACCTCGCCCGCGAGGCTCAGCTCGCCGATCGCTGCGAGCGTGCGAGGCGTCGACCGGTTGCTGACGGAGGAGGCGATCGCGATCGCGATCGCGAGGTCGGCCGCGGGCTCGGTGAACCGCACCCCGCCGACCGTCGAGACGTAGACGTCCTGGTCGCTCGTGACGATGCCCGCTTTCTTCTCGAGCACCGCGAGCACCATCGCCACGCGCGCACCGTCGACCCCGTTGACGATCCGCCGCGGGTTCGGCGCCGATGTGCGGATCGTGAGCGCCTGCACCTCCACCGGCAGCGCCCGCCGACCCTCCAGGGCGATCGCGACGCACGTGCCGGGCTCCGGGCTGCCGCGGCCGAGGAAGAGCGCGCTGGGGTCGGGCACCTCGGCGATGCCCTCGCCGGTCATGTCGAAGCATCCGACCTCATCCGTCGGCCCGAAGCGGTTCTTGAGCGCGCGCACGAAGCGCAGCGACGTCTGCCGATCGCCTTCGAAATGGCACACGACGTCGACGAGGTGCTCGAGGATGCGCGGACCGGCGATCGAGCCGTCCTTCGTCACGTGGCCGACGATGACGACGGGAAGTCCGCGATCCTTCGCGATGCGGATGAGGGTGGATGCCACCTCCCGCACCTGCGACGGGTGACCGGCCGTGCCATCGGACATCGCCGACGACACCGTCTGCACGGAGTCGACGATGAGAAGGTCGGGGCGCACCTCGTCGACGTGGCCGAGGATCGTCGCGAGATCGATCTCGCTCGCGAGATACAGCTCGTCGTGCAGCGCACCGGTCCGCTCGGCGCGGAGGCGCACCTGCGCCGTGGACTCCTCGGCCGACGCGTAGAGCACGCGGCGGCCCGCACGCGCGGACTGCGCCGCGACCTCGAGGAGGAGAGTCGACTTGCCGACACCCGGCTCGCCGGAGAGCAGGATGGCGGCGCCCGGCACGAGCCCGCCGCCCAGCACGCGGTCGAACTCGCCGACCCCCGTCGTGCGTCGCGGCGCCTCGCTCGTCGTGAGCTGCGTGATGGGGCGCGCCGCGCGGTCGGCCGACGGCGAGACCGGCGTGATCGACCGGACGATGCCGGTCTGCTCGGCGGCCTCGACGACCGTGCCCCACTGCTGGCACTCGCCGCAGCGGCCCACCCACTTGACCGTCGTCCATCCGCACTCGGTGCACCGGTAGGGCGCGGTCGTGGGCCTTCGGGTCGCCATCCCCTCAGGCTAATCGCGGGTCGCGACATCCGTCCGCGGCTCGGCGTAGGGTGACGCCATGCGCGTGGATTCCGCCTCTCGGCTCGTCGCCGCGGCACCTGACGAGGTCTTCGTCGCCTTCACAGAACCGGAGAGGATGCTCGCGTGGCTGCCGCCCGAGGGCATGACCGGCCGCTTCGATCGATTCGACGCCGAGGCCGGATACCGGCTCGTGCTCACGTACGACGAGCCGCCCGAAGGCGGCGGGAAGGCATCCGAGGGATCCGACATCGCGGAGGTGCGTCGCGTCGAAGTCAGCCGCCCCCACCGGATCGTCGAGGAGATCGATTTTCCGTCCGACGATCCCGCCTTCGCCGGCACGATGACGATGACGTGGACGTTCGAGCGGCACAGCGAGGGAACCCTCGTCACCGTCGAGGCCACGGACGTGCCGACGGGCATCGATCCGCAGGACCATGCCCACGGCATGGCGTCGTCGCTCGCGAACCTCGCCCGCGAGCTGAGCTGACGGAGCGGGTCGGGCGGCGCTCAGGCGCGCAGCGACGTGGCGACGTCCCGCAGGGCGTCCGCCGAGCGTCGCAGCAGCCCGAGCTCGCTCGGCGAGAACCGCGTCTCGCGGATCGGCATGGCACCCGACGCGCTGACGATCGACGGCACCGACAGCGCCACGCCGTCGACGCCGTGGAAGTCGTTCAGCACCGTCGACACCGGCATGACCGCGTGCTCGTCGTTGAGGATCGCTTCGATGATCCGCGCCGTCGACAGGCCGATCGCGTAGTTGGTCGCGCCCTTGCCCTGGATGACCTTGTACGCGGCGTCCCGTACGTCGACGGCGATCGCGTCGAGCTCGTCGACCGTCATCGGCGGGTGTCCGTGGTTCTTCCATTCGAGGATCGGCACCGTGCCGATCGTCGCGGCCGACCACATGGGGAACTCGGTGTCACCGTGCTCGCCGACGATGTAGGCGTGTACGCTGCTCGTCGAGACGCCCGCGCGCTTCCCGAGCAGCCAGCGGAGGCGAGAGGTGTCGAGCACGGTGCCCGACGCGAAGATCCGCTCGGGCGGAAGCCCCGTCGCCTCCTGCGCGAGCACCGTGAGCACGTCGCACGGGTTCGTCACGATGACGTAGACGGCGTTGGGCGCAGCCTCGAGGAGCTGCGGCATCATCGAGCGGATGATGCCGGCATTGACACCGGCGAGTTCGATGCGCGTCTGACCCGGCTTCTGCTTGGCGCCGGCCGTGATGACGACGACGTGCGAGCCTTCGACGACCGAGAGGTCGCTGCCCCCGATGATGTCGCTCGACCCCGTGAACTGCGTGCCGTGCGCGAGGTCGAGCACTTCGGCCTCGACCTTCTCGGTCGCGATGTCGTAGAGGGCGACGTGGCGTGCCGACCCGCGGATAAGCGCGGCGTACGCGGCGCTCGAGCCGACGCTTCCCGCTCCGACGACGGTCACCTTCGAGTTCTCGATCACGCTCATGCCGTCAGTCTGGCAGTGGGCCCGCGCGGCATGCCAGGGCCGGTGAGCGCACCGTCTCCACGTCGAGAGAGCGGAGGGATGCCGCAGCCCGCGGGCGGCGGCATCCGTCTCCGTTCTTGATGACGGAGACCGCCTGCGGCGCCGATTCGCGATGCCGCGCGGCGTGACGTAAACTCTTCGGCGGTGACGTGTCCGAGCGGCCGAAGGTGCAACTCTCGAAAAGTTGTGTAGGGTAACCCCCTACCGTGGGTTCAAATCCCACCGTCACCGCCATGAGAACCCCTGCATAGCAGGGGTTTTCTTTTGCCCGCAGCACTGGTGCCCAGCGCCATCGGGACCTCTAGGTCGTCTCGCGGACCACGAGGTAGGCGTCGGTCTCGGGGCCGGCGAGCGGCGGAGCGGAGCCGGTCGCTGCGCTGAGAGCGAGCTCGGCCAGGAACCGACCGAGCCCCGCGTTGTCGACTCGCACCGTAGAGAGCGACGGTACGAGAAGAGCGGCGAGCGGGGTGTCGTCGTGGCCGACGATCGCGAGGCGTTCGGGGACGGGGATGGCCGACCGCAACGCGGCGCTCAGCACGATCGCCGCGATGTCGTCGTTGTAGGCCACAACCCCATCGACGCCTCGGTCCATCCAGGCGTGCAGAGTCTGGGCGGCGTTCTCCTCGGTGATGGTGGCCTCGGCGACGAACTCAGCGCCGGTCTGCGTCGACAGGGTCCGACGGGCGAGCTCGCATCGTTGCGTGACGAGGTCCGTGATCCGCGGGTCGGCGGACCCTGCGAACGCCAGTCTTCTGCGTCCGCTTCCGAGAAGATGCTCGACCTGCAGTCGCGGACCTTCGGCGAATCCGAGGTCGCCGACAGCGCCCTCCTCGCCCGCGGCGACCGGCGGGATGATCTGCTGCACTCCACTGCCGCGGATCTCGTCGAGCTGCTCGCGCGTGAACGGGGCCATGCCGATGACGACGTCCGGACGCAGGGTCTCCCACAGCGGCCGCGCCTGCCCGCCGGGGTGAGGGGTCATCGTGACCAGCGAATAGCCCGCCTCGTCGAGCGCGAGCGATGCCTCGTCGAGGTGCGTGCGCATGCTGTAGTCCAGCGGCCAGTCGGGCAGCACGAGAAGGATGATCCGGCTCTTCCCGCTCGCGAGGGCCTGCGCAGCGCTGTTCGCGCGGTAGCCGAGCCGCTTGGCCTCCGCCAGCACGCGGTTCCGGGTGGCAGCGGGGATGGTCTGGCCGGGAGTGTCATTGAGCACGAACCCGACGGTGGCGCGAGACAGGCCCAGCGACCGGGCGACATCGGCCGCTGTGACTCGTTTGGTCGTCGGGCTCGGCATCCTGTCCCTCCTTTGGACTTGCGCGCGCTAGTGCAGATAACGTAGCATCCTGAGCAGCCACTAGCACGCGCTAGCAATCGAACCCGACAATGGAGTCCGCCCGATGTGCCCTACCACCAACGATGAACCGCTCATCACACCTCTCCCTGCGACCCTGCCGCCGCCGACGGTGAACGCTGTCGAGCTCGACGAGGCGGCACGCGCCGCTCCCGAGCTGCCCAAGGTGGGCGCTCGCTACATCTGGTTCATGGTGCTGGCGCAGTTCGGCGTCTTCATGGCCTTCATCACTCCGCTGGCGATCTCGCTCACGATCCGGGTCAACACGCTGGCACCTGGTCATCCCGAGTATCTGGGGTTCATCACCGGCGCGGGCGCCCTCTTCGTGATGCTCACCTCGCCGTTCATGGGGATCTGGAGCGACCGCACCCGCACGCGGATCGGACGTCGCCGGCCCTTCATGATCGGCGGCATGCTCGTGGGCGTGCTCTCGCTGGTCGTGATGGCCGTCGCACCGAACGTCCTCGTCGTGGGGCTCGGCTGGATCCTCGCCCAGTGGGGCTGGGGCACGACGCTCAGCAACCTGCAGATCTCCACCGCCGACCGCCTGCCCGAGTCGCAGCGGGGCAAGGTGGCCGGGTTGACGAGCTTCGCGACTCAGATCGCCCCGGTGTTCGGCGTGATCCTCGCGCAGTTCTTCACCGGCGACCCCCTGCTTCTCTTCCTGGTCCCCGGTGCGGTGGGAGTGCTGTTCGTCCTGCTGTTCGTCACGCTCGTTCATGAGGACGACAGCCGTCCGCTGCCGAAGGACCCCATCACTGTCCTCCAACTCCTGTCGAAGTACGTCTACAACCCGCGCAAGCACCCCGACTTCTCGTGGAACTGGCTGAGCCGTTTCCTCTTCTTCACCGGCATCACCCTGAACACGACGTACACGGCCTTCTTCTTCGCCGACCGGCTCGGCATCGCCGTGGAGTCCGTCGCCGGCATCATCGCGACACTGAGCCTGGGCGGCATCCTCGCCGTGACGTTGGGGGCGATCGGCGGCGGCTTCCTCTCCGACCGTCTCAAGCGACGCCGTCTGTTCGTGCTGCTGGGCGGCCTGATCATGGCGGTCGGGATGCTGCTGCAGGCGTTCGCCCCTGGCCTGGCCCTGCTCATCACCGGGTCGCTCATCGCCTCGGTCGGACTGGGCCTGTTCGCCGCGGTCGACCAGGCGCTGCTGCTGGACGTGCTTCCCGAGCGGGAGACGGACGCCGGCCGCTTCATGGGAATCACCGGATTCGCCACCTCCATCCCGCAGTCGATCGCCCCGCTCGTCGCTTCCGGGATCCTGCTCATCGGCGTCACCGGCGATGAGCGCAACTACACGCTGCTGTTCATCGTCGCCGCGGTCTCCGTGGTCCTCGCGGGCGCCGTCGTACTCCGCATCCGCTCCGTCCGCTGACACCTCTCGAAGAAAGCCCGTCGCCGATGTCTCTCACCGTCACGCCCGTCCGATTCGAGCACCACCGCGATGCCCTCGGCATCGGCGAAGCCGCACCCCGACTGTCGTGGATCACGGCGGATGCCCCGGAGGGCTGGGCGCAGGCCGCCTACGAGGTTCAGCAACGTGACGGTGAGAGCATCCGCATCGATGCTGGCGAGTCCGTGCTCGTACCGTGGCCGTTCGATGCGCTGCGTTCGCGGGAGCGGCGGGAGGTCCGTGTGCGCGTGCACGGCCACGACGGGTCCACCAGTGGATGGAGCGACTGGGCGACCGTCGAGGCCGGTCTGCTCGAGGCATCCGACTGGTCCGCTCAGATGATCGGTCCGGCGGATTCGGCCATCGCGTCGCCGCTCGTGCGCGGATCCTTCACCGCCGTCGAACGGGCCCAGGTGGTCCGGGCGCGGGTCTACGCCACGGGTCACGGCCTGTTCCAGCTCGAGCTCAATGGGAGGCGGGTCGGCGACGACGAGCTCGCACCAGGCTGGACCGCGTACGAGTCGCGGCTTCGATACAGCACCTACGACGTGACGGATCTCGTTCAGGCCGGACACAACGTCGTCGGCGCGTGGCTCGGCGACGGGTGGTGGCGCGGCCATCTCGGCTGGGGTGGCAAGAAGGCGCTCTACGGCTCGGACCTCGGCGTGCTCGTCCAGCTGGAGATCGACTACGCCGACGGCACCCGCCAGACCGTCGCCTCCGGTTCGGACTGGCTGGCCGGCACCGGCCCGATCCAGGCCGCCGACCTCTACGACGGTGAGGATTACGACGCCCGGGAGTTCGACCCGGCATGGTCGGCGATCGACGCGCACCTGGACGGGTGGACTGCGGTCGCGGTGCGCGAGCTGAGTGACGTGGCGCTCGTCGCACCCGATGGGCCGCCCGTACGAGTCGTCGAAACCCGCGCGGTGCAGAACGTGCTGGTCTCCCCATCGGGCACCACGATCCTCGACTTCGGGCAGAACCTCGTCGGCCGGCTGCGAATCACGGTCTCGGGCGAGGCCGGCACGACGATCACCCTCCGGCACGCGGAGGTCCTCGAGCACGGTGAGCTCGCGGTCGAACCCCTGCGGGGAGCCAAGGCGACCGACACCTACACGCTCGCCGGCGACGGCGAGGAGACGTGGGCGCCCCGGTTCACGTTCCACGGCTTCCGGTACGCCGAGGTCACCGGCTGGCCGGGCGAGTTCGATCCCGCAGCCGTGACCGCTGAGGTCATGCACTCCGATCTGCTCCGCACCGGCTGGTTCGAGACCGACAACGCGCTGGTGGACCGGCTGCACGAGAACGTGGTGTGGGGGATGAAGGGGAACTTCGTCGACATCCCCACCGACTGCCCCCAGCGCGACGAGCGGCTCGGCTGGACCGGTGATCTGCAGGTGTTCGCCCCCACGGCGGCCTACCTCTACGACTCGGCCGGCTTCCTCGTCTCGTGGCTGAAAGACCTCGCCGCGGAGCAGAAGAAGTACGGCGGCACGCCGATGGTCGTGCCCGCGATCGTCACCGGCTACACCGGACCCACCGCCGGATGGGCGGATGCCGCGACAGTGGTGCCGTGGACGATCTATCAGGCCTATGGCGATCTCGGCGTCCTCGAGTCCCAGTTCGACAGCATGGCCGCCTGGGTCGACGAAGTCACCGCAGCCGCGGGACCGGACCGGGTATGGAGCGCCGGCTTCCAGTTCGGCGATTGGCTCGACCCCACGGCGCCGGCCAACCGCCCCGAACAGGCGCAGACCTATCCCGAGATCGTCGCCACGGCCTACTTCGCCCGGTCCTCGCGCATCGTGGCCGACGCCGCGGCCCTCCTCGCACGTACCGACGAGGCGGAGAGATACGGTGCGCTCGCTGATGAGGTCAAGGAGGCGTTCGTTCGCGAGTACGTCTCGCCCTCGGGGCGGCTGCTGTCCGACTCGGCCACCGCCTACGCCCTCGCGCTGAGCTTCGATCTCATCGCGGACGCCGATCAGCGGCAGCGCGCCGCGGATCGGCTGGCGGAGATCGTGGCAGGGAACGGCTACAAGATCGCGACCGGGTTCATCGGCACCCCGATCGTCACCGATGCGCTCAGCGCGAACGGTCACGCGGGCGTCGCGTACCGGCTGCTGCTGCAGACGGATGCCCCGTCCTGGCTGTACACCGTCGAGCACGGTGCCACCACCATCTGGGAGCGGTGGGATTCCCTGCTGCCCGACGGGACCGTCAACCCCGGCGGCATGACCTCGTTCAACCATTACGCCTTCGGGGCGGTCGCCGACTGGATGCACCGCGTCGTGGCCGGCCTCGCGCCTGCGGCGCCGGGCTATCGACGCATCCGTGTGGCTCCCCAGCCCCCGCGCCTGGGCCTCACCTCCGCGCGCGCCACCCTTCTGACCCCGTACGGCACCGCGACCGCCGGGTGGGATCTGGCCGACGGCCAGCTCCACGTCTCGGCGACGATCCCGGTGGGTGTCACCGCCGACGTCGTGCTTCCGTCGGGACGAGCCCTCGAGGTGACGGCGGGCGCGCACGAGTGGACCGAGCCGTTCGAGGTCGATGAGGAATCGGCGCGCGAGTTCACGGTCGACTCGCGCATGGCCGACATCGCCGACCACAAGCCGGCGCTGAAGGTGCTCACCGGTGTCATCGCCAAGTGGGTGCCGGGCGCGGCCGAGCACATGTCGGGCGGTCTGCGCGGGCAGGACGAGGTCACCCCGCGCCAGATCACCGGCATGCTGCCCGATCCGGCCGCGGTGCTAGCCGACCTCGAGCGGGGCTTCGCCGCGCTGAACGCCGGCGAGGAGATTCCCGCCGACATCTACACCGCTCCGCAGCCGACGGCGGACGACGGCGAGCTGAGCGAGAAGGCGGCGCTGCTCTCGGGCCGTGACTTCTGGTCGACCCGCGACAGCGCGGGAGTGGCGTCGATCGTGATGGTGGACGGTCCGCACGGTGTGCGCCGACAGGACGGCGCCGCCGACAACCTCGGATTCAACGACTCGCTGCCTTCGACCTGCTTCCCCCCGGGTGTCGCCATGGGATCCACGTGGGACCCCGCGCTGATCCGCGAAGTCGGGGTCGCACTGGGAGAGGAGGCCCGGGCGCTCGGCGTGAACGTGCTCCTCGGCCCGGCGATCAACATCAAGCGGTCGCCGCTGGGCGGCCGTACCTTCGAGTACCTCGCCGAAGACCCGCTGCTCACGGGCATCCTCGCTGCCGAGTACGTGCACGGCGTGCAATCCACCGGCGTCGGCACCTCGCTGAAGCACTTCGCGGTGAACAACCAGGAGACCGACCGTATGCGGGTCAGCGCCGAGGTCGACCCGCGCACCCTCCGCGAGATCTACCTGCCCGCCTTCGAGCGGGTCGTGAAGGAGGCGGCGCCCACGTCGGTGATGAGCTCGTACAACGCCATCAACGGCGTGTTCGCGTCCGAGAACCGGTGGCTGCTCACCGAGCTTCTCCGCGACGAATGGGGCTTCGACGGGTTGGTCGTCTCCGACTGGGGCGCCATCAAGGACCGCGTCGAGGCGCTGCGCGCCGGGCTCGACCTCGAGATGCCCGGCACCGGTGATGACGGCACCGACGCGATCCTCCAGGCGCTCCGCGACGGATGCCTCGACCGCGACGTCGTCGAACGCGCCGCCGCACGAGTGGCGAACCTCGCCGACCGCACCCGGCTGTCTCAAGAACCATCGACCTTCGACGAGGAGGCGCACCACGCGCTGGCCCGACGGGCGGCAGCCGCTGGTGTCGTGCTCCTCCGCAACGAGGACCGGACACTGCCGCTGCGGGCAGGGCAGAAGGTGGCCGTGCTCGGCGTCCTGGCCGCCGAGCCGCAGTATCAGGGCGGCGGCAGCTCCCACGTCAACCCGACCCGGCTCGACATCCCTCTCGCCGAGCTCCGTGCGGCGCTGGGGGAGGAGAACGTCTCGTACTCGCCTGGATATCCCGGCGACCGCGACGGCGACCTCGATGGGGCACGGCTGCGCGAAGAAGCCGCCGAGACGGCCGCGGCCGCGGACGTCGCCGTCGTCTTCGTCGGGCTCTCCGAGAGGGACCAGTCCGAAGGCTTCGACCGGACGGACATCGACCTTCCGGCCGACCACGTCGCTCTGATCGAGGCAGTCGCCGGGCGCGCCGGTCGCACCGTCGTGGTGCTCTCCAACGGCGGTGTCGTCACGCTCGAGCCGTGGCACGACTCCGTCGACGCCATCGTCGAAGGCTGGGCGCTAGGGCAGGCCGTCGGCGGAGCCCTCGCCGACATCCTCACAGGGGCGGTGAACCCGTCCGGCCGACTGGCCGAGTCCATCCCCTTCCGGCTGCAGGACAACCCCTCCTTCCTCAACTTCCCGGGAGAGAACGAGATCGTCCGCTACGGCGAGGGCGTCTTCGTCGGCTACCGGTACTACACCTCCGCTGAGCAACCGGTCCGGTACCCGTTCGGGCACGGCCAGTCCTACACGACGTTCACCCATGAAGCACTCGAGGTCGTCATGACCGGGTCCGACAGCGCGGCCGTCCGTGTCACAGTGCGCAACGCCGGGCCGGTCGCCGGCGCCGACGTCGTCCAGGTCTACGTAGCGCCCCCGCCGTCGCCGGTGCGGCGGCCGGTACGGGAGCTCGCCGCGTTCCAGAAGGTGCACCTCGAGCCGGGCGAAGTGCGAACTGTCGAGCTGGCGGTGGATCGCCGGGCGTTCGCGTACTGGGACACCGTCAAGGACCGCTGGCGCGTGCAGCCGGGGACCTACGGGATCGAGCTCGGGCGGTCGTCCGCCGAGATCGTGGACTCCGTTCCGCTGGACCTCGAGGGCGACACGGATCGGCCGGAGCCGCTCACCTTGGACTCGACCGTCGCGCAGTGGTTCGGCCACCCGACCGTTGGACCGGCGCTCATGCAGGCGATGATGGCCAACGCGACTCCAGAGCAGATGGCCGCCGCCGAGGACAACGGCCACATGCTCAAGATGGTCGAGTCGATGCCCATGGGACAGTTCGCCCGATTCCCCGGCGTCGAGATCCCCGAAGACGCCCTGGACCGGCTCGTCGCGCTCAGCCTCACTCCCTGAGCATCGCGCTCCAGCGCCGATAGCTTCGGGCATGCGCCCGAAGAAGCAGACGTGAACCCAAGGAGACCGCGTATGAACCCCGACTCGCGCACACGCGTCTTCCTCACCGGCGCCGCCGGGAACTGGGGACGCAAGGTCCTCGAGGAGTTCCGCCAACGGGCGGACCGATTCGAGGTGATCGCGCTGGTGCTTCCGACCGGACGAGACCGGGAGGTGATCCGCCGCTACGAGGACATGGAGAACCTCGAGGTGATCTTCGACGACCTCACCGACTACCAGGACGTGGAGCGCTGCGTGCGCCGCGCGTACTACCTGCTCCACATCGGTGCGGTGGGCATCTGCCTACGCGGAGGCTTCGGCCGCTCGCTGAGGTGAGCCGGGTCAGGTGACGCGGCCGGCGAGCCGGGTCAGCTGACGCGGTAGGCGACGTAGCGGACCCGATTCGCCTCGCGGACGTACGACGCGACGTACACCGAGCTCTCGAATTCGGGGTGATCGGCCGACTCGAGCGTGAGCGCTGCGCGGAAGTAATAGGCGGCCGGGTCGACGTCGGCCCCGCCGAGCAGTGCTTCGAGCACGGCCGGGTCGCCGCTGCGCACGCCGCGCGCGCGGATGTAGAGGAGCGACCCGTCGTCGGCCCGAGCGCTGTACCGGCCGTCGATCTCGATCGATCCGTCCGGCCGCACCGTCTGCCAGTCGGCGCCACCGCGGAGGATCTTGCCGGTGAACGCACCGCGGATCGAGCCCCCCACGACCGGGATGATGCGACGGTGCCCGGCCCGCGTCATCCCGTGATCCTCCAGCGGCCCCAGGTCGGCGACGACCTCGAACGCGTACTCGAGCGACGGCACGGGCGGGTCGACGGTCATGGCGCTGTCCTCTGGGCGCGGCGGGTGGACTCGCGCTCGCGATAGACGACGTCGAACCACTCGATCCGGGTGGGCGCCGAGGTGGCTTCGTGTTCGCCCTCGATCAGCGAGATCAGCAGTTCGCCGGCGCGCAGGCCCGCCTCGCGCGGCCGCAGGTCGAGCGCGGAGATCGGCGGCTGGACGATCGGCAGCGTCGCGTTGTCGACGAACGACACCACCTGGATGTCTTCGGGCACGCTGCGTCCCAACTCGCGCAGGGCGGACAGGATGCCGACGCCGAGGCCCTCCGGAATGCAGACGATCGCGTCGATGTCGGGCGTCGTCGTGATCAGATCGCCGATGATGCGCTGAATCTGCGGGGCGGTCGGGATGCCGTCCAGCGGGACGAGTCTCAGAGGCACTCCGGTTTCGGCAGACCAGGCTCCGGCAGCGTCGTTCACGCCGACGACCCACATCTGGTCGACGGTCGGCGTGAGCACGGCGATCGAGCCGGCACCGCCCGCGCGGAGGCCGCCCAGCAGCATCCGTGTCGCCGTCTGATGATCGGCTGCCACCGTGGCGGTGGGCTGCGGCATCCCGGGCGGGACGAGTTCGGAAGTCACGACCGGCCGGCCGGAGGAGAGGATGGCACGGGCGAGCTCGTCGCCCCCGTCGACGTCCGCCATCACGAAGCCGTCGACGTGGATGCTGTTCGCCTTCGCCGGGGGGAAATCGCCCGAGATGAGCGAGACGGTCAGCTCGCGGTCCTGCGTGCTCTCGGCGACGCCGAACGCGAAGTTCATGTAGTAGTCCATGAACCTCAGCCCCCGCGGAAGCCACAGGCCGATCGATCCGGCCCGGGCCCGACGCAGGTTTCGCGCGCCGCTGTTCGTCGAATAGCTCAGCGAAGCGGCGGCTGCGATCACCCGCGCGCGGGTCTCGGCCGAGACGCGGCCGACACCGGTGAGAGCTCGGGATGCCGTCCCTCGTGACACTCCGGAGAGGTCGGCCACCTCTTGCAGTGTGGCCGGACGCGTGGCAGCCATCGGACTCCTCCCCGCGAGCGATACTAGGCGGACGATTCCTGAGCATTCTTGCACAATCGATTGCGCAAGCGGCCGATCGTAGTGCACACTCTTTCAACAGACGGCGGCGCCCGACCGCTGAGAAGTCATTCACCACAGGAGTTGCACATGACTTTGGACTCGACCCTCCTCGACGAGGCGCCCAAGACCGGATCGCTCAAGAAGGCGGCGCTGAGCACGTGGGGAGTCGTCTTCCTGGTCATCTCCGCCGCCGCACCGCTGAGCGTCCTCGCCGGAATCGGACCCCTTGCCGTCCTGATCGGCGGCGTCTCCGCCCCGCTCGTGTACGCGATCGCCGGTGTCGTCCTCGCGATCTTCGCCATCGGCTTCCTGTACATGGCCAAGAACCTCACCGCGATGGGCGGCTTCTACACCTACATCGCGGTCGGCCTCGGCAAGGTGGTCGGACTCGCCGCCGGCTTCCTCGCCTGGGTGTCGTACAACGTGCTGCAGATCGGACTCTGGGGTCTTTTCGGGGTGATGGCGCAGGGGATGCTCGCCACGGTGTTCGGCATAGACATCCAGTGGTGGGTGGTCGCCGTGATCGGGGCGGTCCTGGTGTTCGCACTCGCCGCCGCGGGGGTGGATGTCGGGGCGAAGGTGCTGGGCGTCCTCCTCGTGCTCGAGACCGTCCTGCTGGTCATCCTCGCGATCGGCATCCTGACCCAGCGCGCCGGCGAACTGGAATTCGGTACGTTCGCGCCCGGGAACGTCTTCACGCCGTCGATGTTCGCGATCCTGGGCTTCGGCTTCGCCGCCTTCATGGGCTTCGAATCCACGGTGCTGTACCGCAACGAGACCAAGAACCCCGAGCGGTCGATCCCGCGAGCGACCTACATCTCCGTCGCGTTCCTGGCCATCTTCTACACCGGCACGCTGTGGCTCGTGATCCAGGCTTTCGGCGACGCGCAGGTGCAGGCCGTCATCGCCGAAGACCCGGCAGCGTTCTTCTTCACGGCCATGGGTCAGTACGTCGGCGACTGGGGCGTGGCCGCGATGTTCATCCTGATCGTGACGAGCATCTTCGCGGGGCAGCTCGCCTTCCACAACGCGATCAACCGGTACAGCTACGCGCTTTCGCGCGACCGCATTCTGCCGGGCTTCTTCGGACGGACCAACCGCACCGGCGCCCCGTGGATGGCGGGCCTGCTGCAGACCGCCGTCGCGATCGTCGTCGTGATCGCGTTCGGCACGGCGGGCCTCGATCCGCTGACACAGCTCGTGATCCTCGTCAACTCGCCCGGCGTCTACGGCATCATCACGCTGCAGCTGCTCGCCTCCATCTCGGTGCTGATCTTCATCCTGAAGAACCGCCATCTGCCCAGGAAGCCGTACGTCCTGCCGGCGGCGATCTTCTCGATCGTGGCGATGGCCGCCCTGCTGGCCGTTCTCGTGATCACGATCGACTACCTGACGGCCGCCGGTTCAGCCGTCAACGAGGTGATCCTCGCCGTCGTGCCGGCGGTGCTCATCGGCGGAGCGGTCTATGCCCTCCACCTCCAACGCCGGCGTCCAGAGGTCTTCGCCCGCATCGGCGGGCAGGAAGCGGCGGAGGCGGCATGAACGCGGCACGTGCGGACATCGTGATCTTCGGGACGGTGATCACGATGGCGGAGGACGACCGCACGCCGGCCGAGGCCGAAGGCATCGCGATCGCCGACGGGCGGGTCCTGGCCCTCGGCGACCGCGAACAGCTCACGCCCCTCGTCGACGCGTCGTCCGAGGTGATCGAGCTGTCGGATGCGGCGATCCTGCCGGGTTTCGTCGACAGCCACATCCATCCGGTCTTCGGCTTGTCGCTGACCCGCGGCGCCGACCTCAGCCGTTGCGGCACCCTGAGCGAGGTGGGTGCCGCGCTCACCGCCGAACTCGACAGGCTGACAGGCGACGACTGGCTCCTCGGATGGGGGCTCGACCCCAACGTCTTCGGCGACGAAGAGGTGACGAACGCCTTCCTGGACTCGGTCGCCGGTCGACGCCCGGCCTTCGTCCGGCTGTTCGACGCGCACGCGGCGATCGCCTCATCGCGCGCGCTGGAGATCGCCGGGGTCGAGGGGGGTGCGGCGTTCACGGACGCCTCGCGCGTCGTCACCGATGAGAACGGCCGCCCGACCGGATACCTGCTCGAGATGCAGGCGCTCGGTCTGGTCGAGCGCGTCCTGCCGGAGCTCAGCTTCGAAGAGCGGGCCGAGCTCCTCTACGAGATCCTGCTGCGTATGGCCCGAGCGGGCTTCACCTCCGGTCAGGTGCAGGACCTGGCGCCGGGAACCATCGAGCTGCTGGAGCGGATCGAGGGCGATCGTGATCTGCCGATCCGGCTGCGGCTCTCGCCGTGGTTCGAGCCCGGGACGCCGGTCGCGGAGGTCGAGCGGCTCGTGGCGCTGCAGGGTACGCGCGGGCGCCGGTGGGTCGTCGAGGGTGTCAAGCTCATGATCGACGGCACGGTGGACAACGGCACAGCCTGGCTCCACGAGCCCGACTGCCTCGGCGAGTCGACCGCCTCCCTCTGGCTCGATCCCGAGCACTACCGCGCGGCGATGACCGAACTGCACAGGCGTGGAGTCCCGACGACCACGCACGCGATCGGCGATGCGGGCATCGACTTCGTCGTCCGCACGATCGACGGTCTGCCCCCGGGCGTCGCGACGCACCGGGTCGAGCACATCGAGACGATGACGGATGCCTCGCTCGAGGTCTTCGTGCGGTCCCGGGCGACGGCGAGCATGCAGCCCACGCATTGCACGCTGTTCACGAAGGCGGACGGCAGTGACAACTGGTCCCGCCGGCTCGGCGAGGAGCGCGCGGCGCGCGGCTTCCGGAGCCGCGACCTGGTCCGCGCGGGCATCCCGCTCGCCCTCGGGTCGGACTGGCCGGTCGCACCGAGCGACGCCGTCGCCATCCTCGCCGACGCGCAGCTGCGCCGCCCGCATGACGACGCGGATGCCGCGGCCATCCATCCGGAGCAGGCACTGGATGCGATGGATGCGCTGCGCGGTCTCACCACCCAGCCGTACCGGACGATCGGGAGCCGCGGCGGGATGCTCGAGGTCGGCGCCGTTGCGGACGTGACCGTGCTCGATCGGGACCCTCGTACCGTCGACCCTGTCGCCCTCGGCAGCGCTGAGGTCCTGCTCACCCTCGTCGACGGGCGTCCCGTCGTGGATCGGGTCAGCAGCCTCCGCTGAACCCGCTCCGCAGGCCGTCGCTCCTCGAGCCCCTGCAGGATCGCGCTCCTGTCGGCGACCAGGCATGCTGTTCAGACGAGAGGACACGCGTCATGACCCTGACCGGCCCCGTATCCGCCATCACCGTCGACGACCGCGCATGACCGAGACGATCGCCCTCCCGCGTCCCGCGGGCTACTCGCTCGCCGCGGCATCGCGTTTCGTCATGGCCTTCCCCGCGGGAGAGGGCGGCGACGACACGGGGCGACTCGACCTCGCGTTCGCGCTCGACCGCACGTGGCGGCCCGTCGCCGTCCGAGTCAGCCAGCGCGAGGACGCGCTCGAAGCCGAGGTCGTGCACGACCCGTCGGGCGCTGGAGTGCAGGCCATCCGGCACGACCTCGTCCGCATCCTCAACCTCGACGTCCTCGATGACCCCTTCGCTGAGATCGGCGCGCGCGACCCGCTGATCGCACAGCTGCGCACCCGATATCCGGGGTTGCGGCCCGTGCAGTTCCCTACCCCGTGGGAGGCGGCGGCGTGGACCATCATCGGCCGACGCATCCGCATGACCCAGGCGGCGGCGATCAAACGCCGCATCGCAGAGCAGCACGGTGAGCGCTTCCGCTTCCCCGACGGCGGCGAGCTCGCGGCCTTTCCCGGGCCCGAGGCGATCCTCTCGGCCGAGACGCTTCCGGGCCTGACGGGACAGAAGCTCGGTGCGCTGCACCTGGTCGCCGAGGCAGCGGCCTCGGGCTCGCTCGACAGCGACCGCCTCGCGGCCGCGCCCGTCGCCGAGGCGCTCGAGAGCCTTCAGACGATACCCGGCATCGGACCCTTCTCGGCCGAGCTGATCCTCGTCCGGGGCGTCAGGCAGTCGGATGTGCTACCGGCGCACGAGCCACGACTGGCCCGGGCCATGGCGACCCTCTATGGCACGGATGATCCCGCCGAACACGCCCGCATCGCCGAGGCATGGCGACCCTATCGGTCGTGGGTGTCGTTCCTCCTCCGCCGCTGGCTCGAGGATGAGACCGGGGAGATCGCGCGGGGGAGGCCGGCGCCGAGCCCGGATCGGACCGCCTGAGGGAGCTCGACGGACGAGGCATCCGATCCCCGACACGCCGTCGCCTATACTCCGTTGGAGTATCCCCCACGTACGCCGGCGTATTTCCCCCGATACGACGTCGTATCCCGCAGACGGGCTCCCCAACCCGCCGTCCGACGGAGTGCCTGTGGTCCGAGTGCAGCCGACCGCGCCCACCAGCGCCGACTCGCCGACGCGCGCCGCGGCGCGCGCAGCGCAGCAGCGGAGACGTTCGCTGATCCTCCTGGGCGTCATCCTCGTCCTCGCCGCAGCGCTCGCCGTCGTGCTCGGTGTCGTCTTCATGCGCGGAACGGCCGGTGAGCCCGAGCAGGCGCCCGCGTCGACGGGCGAGTGCCTCGCGACGAGCCTCCGCATCACCGCGGATCCGGCGATCTCGGGAGCCGTCGGAGCGGTCGTCGCCGACCTCGCCGGGTCGCGCACCGACTGCCCCGAGGTGACGATCCGGGCGGAGGACAGCGCGGTCACCGCCGCAGCGCTGGCCGCGGGGACGGCCCCGGACTTCGACGTCTGGGTCCCCGACTCCGGGATGTGGCCGGCGCGGGCCACCGGGCTCGCGAAGCTCACGGGCGTCGACGCGGCGGAGCTCGTGGTCGGCGATGCCGTCGCCAGCACGCCCGTGGTCTTCGCCGCGACGGAGGCCACCGCTTCCGCACTCGGAGCGGAAGAGGCGGGCTTCTCGAGCCTCGCGGGGCGCTCGGTCGCCGCGGTCCTCCCGGATCCTCTGACTGTCGCGTCCAGTTCCGCTGCGCTTCTCGCCCTGCAGACCGCGGTCGGCGGAGACGCCCGTGCCTTCACGGGGCTCGTCCTCGGCCTCGACACCGGTGTCGTCCCGACGGCGGCGGACGCGCTCGCTGCCACCTCCGCCGCGACGGCTCCCACGATCGCCGTCACCACCGAGCAGGCGCTGCTGGACTACGACCAGGACGCGAAGGCGCCGCTCGTCCCGATCTTCCCCGCCGACGTCAAGCCCACGGTGAGCGTCCCGGTCGTGAGCCTCGCGGATGCCTCGGACGACACGCTCGCCGCAGTCAAGGCCCTCTCCGCCGCGATGGTGGACCGCAGCGACCTCCTCGCCGCGCACGGCCTGCGTGGTGCGGACGGAGCTGCGATCGACTCGAAGACGGCGGAGGAAGACGGTGCTGTCGCGGCATCCGACCCGATGGACAGCGTGAATCAGGCCGAGGCGCTGCGCACGTGGCAGGTGCTCACCGCCCCGTCCCGGATGCTGTCGCTCAACGACGTCTCGGGTTCCATGCTGCAGCCGGTGACCGCCGACATGCGACGCATCGACCTGTTCGAGGAGGCCGCCGTCCGCGCCGTCAATTCGCTCTCCGACGAGTCCTCGCTCGCGACCTGGGTGTTCTCGAGCCGCCGCATCGGCGGCCAGGACTGGCAGGAGGTCGTGCCGTTCGGCCCGCTCGGGGACCCCGCGCACAAGCAGCGCACCATCGACACCGCGAACGGGCTCGACAGCCTCGTCGGCGGCGGGACGGGACTGTACGACAGCGTGCTCGCGGCCGTGAAGTACATGCGCGAGACGTACGTGCCCGGGCAGATCAATCTCGTCCTGCTGAACACCGACGGGGTCAACGAGGACGACGAGGGCCTCGACCTTCCGGGGCTTCTCGCGGAGCTCGAGCAGCTGCGGGATCCGGCGAAGCCGGTTGCGGTGATCGCGATCGGCTATGGGCCGGACACCGATCAGGCCGCGCTCGAGCAGATCGCCGCGGCAACCGATGGCGCGGCGTATCAGGCGCTGCAGCCGACCGACATCAGCACCGTGCTGGTCGACGCGGTCACGCAGCGCGGCTGCCGCCCGAACTGCGGCTAGGCCTTCGTATACCCGGAAGTCCTCTGATCAGGAGAGGAACATACCCGGGTCGAACTCGCTGATCGGGATCACCCGGATGCGCGGTAGTGGGGCGTCGAAGACCCGCGCGTCGTACTCGAGGTCGAACTTCTCGAGGCCCGGGATCGAGTTGAAGCCGGCGTTGCGGAACTCCGAGAACGCGACGACGCCGACCCGCCGGTCCGGCCCGATCAGCGCGGAGATCTCGGGGATGAAGTCGCCGTCGTGGCTGACGAGCATCACATCGGCCGCACGGCTCTCCAGTGCGCGCAGCGTGCGCTGGATGGCGATGTCGACGACCTTCTCGTCCGGCTCCCCGGAGAGCGGGACGACGATGTAGTCCATCGCCTTGAGGGCCTGGACGAACGGCATCGGAATGCCCGAGGAGGCGTTGAGGTAGAACACGCCGCGCGCCGGCTGTCGCCACGCCCCGTCTGCGAAGGCGACGAGGCGATCCCATCGCGGCCGTTCGTCCGGCTGCGGACGCCGGTTCAGGATGGACGTGCCGAATGTCGCGTCGATGTTCTCGCCATCCACGAGCACCCACGTGGTTCGAGAGCCTGCCTCTGACAATCCGTCTCCTTTGTGAGCCTCAGCCCGAATCATATGCGGGCGGGACCCCGCGAGTACCGTAGGGTCCGCACGGCGCCACCGGTTGCGACCGGCGGGGCGGTCCGACGGGTGGGAAGGAGTTGCTCATGGACGAGTCGACGACAGGGGCCGGGCTGATCTCGGCGGCGGAGTTCCACCGGGCGCCGGGCGTCTCGGACTGGCGTGTCACGGCGACGGGCCCGCAAGCGGTCTTCGCCGCGACTTCGCTGTCGGCGGCAGCCGACCTCATCTCCCCGATCGTCGAGGCGGCCGAGCGTCTCGGCATCCGGCCCGACGTCGACCTGCGTCCGGAGGGTGTCATCGTGCGCATCCCGTACCGCGACCCCGAGGGGATCCCCGAGGCTGCGGGTGAGTTCGCGGCGGCCGTGTCGCGGTCGGCGGCGAAGCTCGGCCTTTCCGCCGATCCGTCGCGGGCGCAATCCGTCGGCATCTACGTCGCCCAGCACTCCCAGGCGGACGTCCGCCCGTTCTTCCTGGCGGCGCTCGGCTACGAGGCGTTCGGGGACACCGATGCGGTCGATCCGCTGCGCAGCGGTCCGCAGCTCGCCTTCAACCCGATCTCCGGGGACGCGCCCGCGCGAGGTCGGACCCACTTCGATGTGTTCGTGCCGGCCGATGAGGCGCGATCACGGGTGGATGCCGCGCTCGCCGCCGGCGGAAGGCTCGTCGACGACTCGCACGCCCCCGCCTGGTGGTCACTGGCGTCGCCGGACAACCACGGCGTGGACATCGCGTCCTGGACCGACACCTACGAGTGAGCGCCCTGCAACCGGTTGACGCAGGAGTTCGGCCGCGGCGCGTCAGGCGTCGGGCTCGCCCTTGTCGGACTTCTCCGGCGGGATGTCGGTGCTGCGAGGACCCACGACGTCGCCGGTGATGGTGTGCTCGCGCTCGACGTCCTTGATCACGTCGGTCTTGAGTTCGCTCGCGGGATTGCTGAATTCCGGCGTCGGCTCCGGCTTGGAGGCATTCGTCACGATGTGCTCCTTCCGCCGGGCAGGTTAGGCGAGGATCGACCCGCCGATCACGCGGGTTGCGCACAGCCGGCGACGGGTGTAACCGAGAGATGCGTACCCCATTTCGGGCGTGCCTGCCAGCCCCCGAGCGTCCCGACACCGCGTGATAGTTTCCCCCTGGCCCTCGCCGGGGATCCGTCGTCGCGCCGCCCACAGAGACGTTCGGCGGCACAAGTGATCCCGGTGCGATGCCAGGCGGCTCATCCCCCCGAGAGCCGCGAGTTGGAGGAGCACATGTCCAAGAAGAGCTCACGCAAGTCGTCCGTGAAACGACTCGACAAGAAGCTGTACAAAGAGGAGCTCGAGCGCCTGCAGATCGAACTGGTCGAGATGCAGCGCTGGGTCGCCTCCGCGGGCGCCCGCGTGCTGGTCATCTTCGAGGGCCGGGATGCCGCGGGCAAAGGCGGCGCGATCAAGCGCGTCACCGAATACCTCAACCCGCGTCACGCCCGCGTGGTCGCGCTGACCAAGCCGTCCAAGCGCGAGCGCGGCCAGTGGTACTACCAGCGCTACATCGAGCACCTCCCTGCGAAGGGAGAGATCGTGCTGATGGATCGATCCTGGTACAACCGCGCCGGCGTGGAGCATGTCATGGGCTATTGCTCGGACGAGGAGTACCAGACCTTCCTCCGGCAGACGCCGATCCTCGAGCAGCTCCTCATCGAGGACGGCATCATCCTCATCAAGTACTGGTTCTCGGTCTCGGACGAGGAGCAGCAGGCGCGCTTCGTCTCACGGCTCGAAGACCCCATGCGCCGGTGGAAGCTCTCACCCACCGACGTCGAGTCGATCCTCCGGTGGGAGGACTACTCGCGCGCGAAGGATGCGATGTTCGCCGCGACCGACACCCCGGGCTCGCCCTGGTGGGTCGTGGAGAGCGACGACAAGCGCAGCGCGCGTCTGAACTCGATCAGCCACCTCCTCAGCAGAATCCCGTACGAGCGCCTCGAGCCCGAGCAGATCTCGATCCCCGATCGTCCGAAGGCCGACGACTACGATCGGCCGCCCATCGACAAGTTCAACTTCGTGCCCGACATCGCGGCCGAGCTCGGCAAGTAGGCACGGGCCCAGGTCCACGTTCGCGTCGCCCTGAGGATGCACCGACGCTGGGAAGACCGTGATCTCGACATTCATCGCCATCGGCGTGCTCCTCGTGGCCGCCGTCATTCTCCTGTCGCTGCGGCACCGGGCGGAGCGGGACATCAGCGCGAGTGCACGCGCGGCCCAGATCACCGGGTCGATGCCGGTCGCTCCGACCGATGCACCGGACGCGGTCACGACGCTGGCAGCAGCAGAGGCGCTGGGAAGCGCCATGACCCAGGCCGGCTACTCGGTCGAGACGGTGCAGGACGTGCTGGGCGACGTCGCGCGGGTCAACAGCCTGCCCGAGAGCGAAGCCGTCGTGTTCCCCAACGCGCTCCTCGTCTCGGCTCGCGGCGGCGGCGAGCACCGGACCGGCGCGGTCGTCAGCGAGGGCGGCCAGCTGCTGCTGTCTCAGATGGATGAACTGCAGCGGACGGTGGATGCCGCGCGCACAGGTGTCATCGATCCGGCATCGACGCTCGTGCGCATCGATCGCATCCGGGATATGCCGCACACCTATCGGCCCTACGCCCGCGTGATCGGCTACGGCTTCCTCAGCGCGGCGCTCGCCGTTCTGCTCGGCGCGACCTGGGCCGGAGTGTCGCTCGCAGCCGGACTGGGTCTGATCACGGGCGCCGCGCTTCTCGTGAGTGAGCGCGTGCCCCGACGCTACGGCGCGCTGATCACCGTGGCGATCTCGTTCGTCGTCGCGCTCGCGGTCTTCCTGCTTCTGCGAGCGGGGTGGGGGTCCGGCATCCTCGCGGCCCTTCTGGCTCCGCTCGTGGTCCTCCTGCCCGGCGCGCTGCTCACGACCGCCGTGCTCGAGCTGTCGATGGGGCACATGATCAGCGGAGCCGCGCGGGCAGCGGCCGGTGCGATGCAGCTCGTCCTCCTCGGCGCGGGCATCGTGGCCGCCGCGGCGGTGGTCGGCGTCCCGGACTTCGACTTCAGCCGGCATCCCGACCTGCTCGGTCCGTTCGCACCGTGGATCGCCGTGGCCGTCTTCGGCGTCGCGGTCTGCGTGCACCGCTGCGCGCCACGTCGGGCGATCCCGTGGATCCTGCTCGTGGTCTACGTCGCCTATGCCTCGCAGGTGCTCGGCGACCTGCTCGTCGGCGGAGTCCTCTCGGCCTTCGTCGGCGCGCTCGTCGTCACACCGGTCACGGCGCTCATCGCCCGGCAGCCGACCGGCCCTGCGGCACTCGTGAGCTTCACGCCGGCCTTCGCCCTGCTCGTGCCGGGAGCTCTGGGTCTGGCCGGTGTCGCCGACCTCCTCGGCGGCGACACCGCGGCCGGGGCGTCGCTCATCGCGACGCTCTCCACGATGGTCGCGATCGCCCTCGGCGTCCTGGCCGGCTCGAGCCTCTCGAACCGGATGCGCCGGCCGGCGCTCTGATCGCCCGCGGGGCGTGACGCACGAGCGCCCGAGCCGGCGCCGAGCGTCCCGCCGGGCCGGCACGATGCCGACCCGGCGGGACGCGGAAGGCCACTACTCGCGCAGCGACTCGGGAATGGCGAGCAGCACGGAGCTCGACCATGCCGAGTCCGGTCCGCCCTCCCCGTACAGCATCAGCTGGTGGCGGTTGTTGATGTCGAAGCTGTACGTCGGCATGAACCATTCGTCGGACCCGAGCGGCACCATGCCGGAGAGGTCCCACAGTCGCCCCTGCGGATCCCACATCGCCGAGACGGCGAAGTAGGGCGCGAGCTCGACGACGCCGAGCACCCAGCCGTCGTCGGTCACCTTCTCCGCGGCCGCGTCGTAGCCGTAGTCCGCGAGGCGCTTCATGCCGGTCGTCTCGGTCCACACGAACGCGTCGTCGCCGCTGACCCCGACGACGGTTCCGGAGGCGTTCACGTCCATCGCCGTCGCGGCCCCGTGGCCCGGGAGGGTGCCGAGGTCGCGCAGAGCGCCGGTCGCGGCATCCCACATCACCGCGTGCGGATCGTGCT